>NZ_JBHXDQ010000022.1:46043-119432 GCF_042725875.1 Streptomyces sp. NPDC127038
GCACCGGCTTCGAGTCCGCCCCCGGCTTCGGGTCCGGGACCGGCCTCGGGTCCGCCCCCGGCGCGGACCGCGGTGGCGCGCGCGGGCACGACTGGCTCGACCGGGGCGCCCTCTCCTTCCTCGCCGAGGCCTCGGACCTGCTCGCCGGGCAGCTCGACGAGGACCTCGTCGCCGCGCTGGCCGGACAGCTCCTCGTCCCGCGTCTCGCCGACTGGTGCGCCGTATGGCTGGAGGACGAGGCCACCGACCGGGCCGGTGGCTTCGGGCTCGCGCTCGGACCCAGGCTCGCCCGCGTCTGGCACGGCAGCGAGAACCTCATCGAGGGGCTGCGCGACGCCCTGGAGAAGGACCCGCCGCGGCTGCCCGACGCGGTGCGCTCCCGGGCCGTCCCGGTCCCCTGGCCCGGCGAGGTGCTGGGTGCCCGCGGAGCGAGCGGGGCGGCACTGGCGTACCGGCTGATCGCGGGCGGCCGCCCGCTGGGCACGCTCGTCATCGGCAGGGCCGGACCGCCCGACTTCCCCGACGAGGTCACCGGACTGGTCGAGGACCTCAGCCGCCGGATCGCCCTGGCCATCGGCGCGGCCCGGCAGTACGCGCGCCAGGCCACCATCAGCCGGGTCCTCCAGCGCGGGCTGCTGCCCGGCGCGGTCGCCGAGATCCCCGGGGTGCGCAGCGCCCTCGTCTACGAGCCGCTCGACAAGGGCGGGCCGAGCGGCGACTTCTACGACGTGTTCCCGGCCGGTGACGGGCGCTGGTGCTTCGCGGTCGGCGACGTCCAGGGCAAGGGGCCCGAGGCCGCCGTCGTCATCGGGCTGGCCCGGCCCTGGCTGCGGCTGCTGGCCCGCGAGGGCTACGACGTCGCGGACGTCCTGGACCGGCTCAACCAGCTCCTCCTCGACGACGCGACGGAGGCCGCGGACGCGGCGGCCCGCGCGCTCGTGGCCGCGGGCGGACCCGGGCTCGGCAGCGACCTCGGCCCGCAGACACGTTTCCTTTCCATGCTCTACGGCGAGCTCGTCCCCTTCGACGGCGGAGTGCGCTGCACGCTCGCCTCGGCCGGACACCCGCTGCCGCTGCTGCTGGGCCCCGACGGCGTGGTCCGCGAGATGGCCAGGCCGCAGACCCTGCTCGGCGTCTTCGAGGACCCCGAGTACATCTCCGAGTCCTTCGAGCTGTACCCCGGCGACACCCTCCTGTGCGTCACCGACGGGGTGACGGAGCGGCGCGACGGATCCCGTCAGTTCGACGACGACGACGGCCTCGCGCACGCCCTCGCGGGCTGCGCCGGTCTGGACGCCGAGCTGATCGCGGAACGGATCCGCGCGCTGGTCCACGCCTTCGGCCCCCGCCCGCCGGAGGACGACCTGGCCCTGCTGGTGCTGCAGGCGGAGTAACGGGGCTCACCCGGAGCGGGGCCGCCGGACCCCGCCGGTGCTGGACAATGGAACGCATGCCTTCCGCACTTCCCGACGGTGAGCCCGTCCCCGACGACGGGGCGCTGCCCGCGCACGCCCTGGCCGGGGCCGCCGAGCGGCCCCTCGGGTTCTACCTCCACGTTCCGTACTGCGCGACCCGGTGCGGCTACTGCGACTTCAACACCTACACGGCGACCGAGCTGCGGGGCAGCGGGGGCGTGCTCGCCTCCCGCGACAACTACGCGGACACCCTGACCGACGAGATCCGGCTCGCCCGCAAGGTCCTGGGCGACGACCCCCGCCCGGTCCGCACGGTCTTCGTCGGAGGCGGCACGCCCACGCTGCTGGCCGCCGACGACCTCGTACGGATGCTGGGCGCGATCCGGGACGAGTTCGGGCTCGCGGACGACGCGGAGATCACGACCGAGGCGAACCCCGAGTCCGTCGACCCGGAGTACCTCGCGACCCTGCGCGCCGGGGGCTTCAACCGGATCTCCTTCGGCATGCAGAGCGCCCGGCAGCACGTCCTGAAGGTGCTCGACCGCACGCACACCCCGGGCCGCCCCGAGGCCTGTGTCGCCGAGGCCCGCGCGGCCGGATTCGCACACGTGAACCTGGACCTGATCTACGGCACGCCGGGGGAGTCGGACGACGACTGGCGGGCCTCGCTCGAAGCGGCCCTCGGCGCGGGACCCGACCACATCTCCGCGTACGCGCTCATCGTCGAGGAGGGCACCCAGCTCGCGCGCCGCATCCGCCGCGGCGAGGTCCCCATGACGGACGACGACGTGCACGCGGACCGCTATCTGATCGCGGACGAGGTGATGTCGGCGGCGGGCTTCGACTGGTACGAGGTGTCCAACTGGGCGACCGCCGGCTCGCCGGAGAGCCGCTGTCTGCACAACGAGCTCTACTGGCGGGGCGCCGACTGGTGGGGTGCGGGCCCCGGCGCGCACAGCCACGTGGGCGGCGTTCGCTGGTGGAACGTGAAGCATCCGGGGGCGTACGCGGCGGCGCTGGCCGAGGGCCGCTCCCCGGGGGCCGGCCGTGAACTGCTCTCCGACGAGGACCGCCGGGTCGAGCGGATCCTCCTCGAACTGCGGCTGCGCGAGGGCTGCCCGCTGTCCCTGCTGCGCCCCGACGGCCTCGCCGCCTCCCGCCGCGCCCTGGCCGAGGGCCTCCTCGAATCCGGCCCCTACGAAGCCGGCCGCGCCGTCCTCACCCTCCGGGGCCGCCTCCTCGCGGACGCCGTCGTCCGGGACCTGGTGGACTGAGGACCGCCCGGGCCGGGCGCGGCACCGAAGCGGCGCCCGGTCACTCCGGGGCGGCACCGGGGCGCCCGGTCACTCCGGGGCGGTGACGAAGTCGATCAGTTCCTCCACGCGGCCCAGGAGGGCCGGTTCCAGGTCCTTGTAGCTGTGGACCCGGGACAGGATGTGCTGCCAGGCCGCGCCGGTGTTCTCCGGCCAGCCCAGGGCCCGGCAGACGCCCGTCTTCCAGTCCTGGCCGCGCGGGACCCGGGGCCAGGACGCGATGCCCACGGAGGACGGCTTCACGGCCTCCCAGACGTCGATGTACGGGTGGCCGAGGACCAGGGCGTGCTCGCTGGTGACCGCCTCCGCGATCCGGGACTCCTTCGAACCCGGGACCAGGTGGTCCACGAGGACGCCGAGCCGGGCGTCCGGGCCCGGGGCGAACGCGTCGACCACGGCGGGAAGGTCGTCGACGCCCTCCAGGTACTCCACGACGACGCCCTCGATGCGCAGGTCGTCGCCCCAGACCCGCTCGACCAGTTCGGCGTCGTGGCGCCCCTCGACGTAGATGCGCCCGGCGCGCGCAACCCGGGCGCGGGCGCCCGGGACCGCCATCGAACCGGATGCCGTACGGCCGGGGCGGGCCGGTGCCGCCGCGGCCGGGCGGACCAGGGTCACCACCCTGCCCTCCAGGAGGAAGCCGCTCGGCTCCAGCGGGAACACCCGGTGCTTGCCGAAGCGGTCCTCCAGGGTCACCGTGCCCGCCTCGCAGCGGACCACCGCGCCGCAGAAGCCGGTGCCGGGCTCCTCGACGACCAGACCCGGGTCCGCCGGGACCTCGGGAACGGACCGGGGCTTCTTCCACGGCGGGGTCAGGTCCGGAGAGTACTGGCGCATTCGGATGACGATAGGAGAAGCCCGCCGGGGCTCACGGCGACACGCCGAAACGCCCGGCCAGGGCGTCCCGCTGGGACCGGACGAACCCGGCGTTCACCACCGAACCGTGCCCGGGGACGTACAGCGCGTCCTCGCCGCCCAGGGCGAGCAGCCGGTCGAGGGCCGCCGGCCACCGTGACGGCACGGCGTCGGGGCCCGCCTGCGGTTCGCCCGACTCCTCGACCAGGTCGCCGCAGAACACCACCGCCGGGTCGCCCGGCACGACGACCACCAGGTCGTGGGCGGTGTGGCCCTCGCCCGTCCGCACCAGACGGACCCCGACCCCGCCGGCGAGCTCCAGCTCCCGGGTGTCCCGTACGAAGTGCCGCGGGCGTACCAGGGTGTCGGCCGCCTCCTCCGCCGCCCGCGCGCCGAGACCGTTGCGCACGGCGTCCGCGCACAGCTCCTCGCGGCCCCGCTCGTACACCTCCGCGGAGCCGTCCGCGGCGAAGATCTCCGCGCCCGCGAACGCCGCCGCGCCGAAGACATGATCGAAATGCGGGTGGGTGAGCGCGACATGGGTCACACGCGCGCCGGTGAGAGCCCGCGCCTCGGCGCACAGCCGGGCGCCCTCCGCCAGACTCGATCCGGCGTCGATCATCAGCGCCGCCCCGTCGCCGACGACGAGCCCGGCCGTGCAGTCCCAGCCCGGAAGCCGCCGCCGCCCAACCCCGGGCGCCACCCTTTCCCACCCGAGCTCTTCCCAAGTCAGCCTCATGCGGCGACGCTAACGGTGAGGGGGCACCGCGCACGACATCGCAGGCCCGCCCTTGCCCGGGTCGTGCCTCACCGCCGTACACTGGCCGGGGAACGTTGGCACTCGCGTGCGCTGAGTGCCAGGCGAAAGCCACGAAGGCCACGAAGACCACCGAGTCGACTTCTGGAGGTGCGCGATGCTCAGCGAACGCAGGCTCGAGGTACTGCGCGCCATCGTCCAGGACTACGTGGGCACCGAGGAGCCGGTGGGCTCCAAGGCGCTCACCGAGCGGCACCGCCTCGGCGTCTCGCCCGCGACCGTCCGCAACGACATGGCCGTCCTGGAGGACGAGGGGTACATCGCCCAGCCGCACACCAGTGCCGGGCGCATCCCCACGGACAAGGGCTACCGCCTCTTCGTCGACAAGCTCGCCGGCGTCAAGCCGATGACCGCGCCCGAGCGCCGCGCCATCCAGAACTTCCTGGACGGCGCGGTCGACCTGGACGACGTCGTCGGACGGACCGTGCGGCTGCTCGCGCAGCTCACCCGGCAGGTCGCCGTCGTGCAGTACCCCTCGCTGACCCGCTCGACCGTGCGTCACGTGGAGCTGCTCTCCATGGCCCCCGCGCGGGTGATGCTCGTGCTGATCACGGACACCGGCCGGGTCGAACAGCGCATGATCAACTGCCCGGCGCCGTTCGGCGAGACGTCGCTGGCGGACCTGCGGGCCCGGCTCAACAGCCGGGTCGCGGGACGTCCCTTCGCGGACGTCCCGCAGCTCGTCCAGGACCTCCCGGACGCCTTCGAGGCGGACGACCGGGGTACGGTCTCGACGGTGCTCTCCACCCTGCTGGAGACACTGGTCGAGGAGACCGAGGAGCGGCTGATGATCGGCGGTACCGCCAATCTCACCCGCTTCGGACATGACTTCCCTCTCACCATCCGGCCGGTGCTCGAAGCGCTGGAGGAGCAGGTCGTGCTCCTCAAGTTGCTTGGAGAGGCCGGGGATTCGAGCATGACCGTGCGAATCGGGCACGAGAACGCTTACGAGGGACTCAACTCCACGTCCGTGGTCTCCGTCGGCTACGGTTCGGGCGGCGAGGCAGTAGCCAAACTCGGCGTGGTCGGCCCGACCCGCATGGATTACCCGGGAACGATGGGAGCGGTACGAGCGGTGGCACGGTACGTCGGACAGATCCTGGCGGAGTCGTAAGTGGCCACGGACTACTACGCCGTACTCGGCGTGCGCCGCGACGCGTCCCAGGACGAGATCAAGAAGGCGTTCCGGAGGCTCGCTCGCGAGCTGCACCCGGACGTCAATCCCGATCCGAAGACGCAGGAGCGGTTCAAAGAGATCAACGCCGCGTACGAGGTGTTGTCGGACCCGCAGAAGAAGCAGGTCTACGACCTCGGCGGCGACCCGCTGTCCCAGCAGGGCGGCGGTGGCGCCGGCGGCTTCGGCCAGGGCGGCTTCGGGAACTTCTCCGACATCATGGACGCGTTCTTCGGCACGGCGTCGCAGCGCGGACCGCGCTCGCGCACCCGCCGCGGCCAGGACGCCATGATCCGTCTGGAGATCGAGCTCGACGAGGCTGCCTTCGGCACCACGAAGGACATCCAGGTCGACACGGCCGTCGTCTGCGGCACCTGCAACGGCGAGGGCGCGGCCCCCGGCACCGCGGCGCAGACCTGTGACATGTGCCGCGGCCGCGGCGAGGTGTCCCAGGTGACGCGGTCCTTCCTCGGCCAGGTCATGACCTCGCGGCCGTGTCCGCAGTGCCAGGGCTTCGGCACCGTCGTCCCGACCCCGTGCCACGAGTGCGCGGGCGACGGCCGGGTCCGCTCCCGCCGCACCCTCACGGTCAAGATCCCGGCCGGTGTGGACAACGGCACCCGCATCCAGCTCGCGGGCGAGGGCGAGGTCGGCCCCGGCGGCGGCCCCGCCGGCGACCTGTACGTCGAGATCCACGAGCTGCCGCACTCGACCTTCCAGCGGCGCGGCGACGACCTGCACTGCACGGTCACCATCCCGATGACGGCGGCGGCCCTCGGCACCAAGGTGCCGCTGGAGACCCTCGACGGCATGGAGGAGGTCGACATCCGCCCGGGCACCCAGTCCGGCCAGTCGATCCCGCTGCACGGCCGGGGCGTCACGCACCTGCGCGGCGGCGGCCGGGGCGACCTCATCGTGCACGTCGAGGTCATGACCCCGACCAAGCTCGACCCGGAGCAGGAGCGGGTGCTGCGCGAGCTGGCGCAGATGCGCGGCGAGGAGCGGCCCACCGGTCAGTTCCAGCCCGGTCAGCAGGGGCTCTTCTCCCGGCTGAAGGACGCCTTCAACGGCCGATGACCACGGCGGGGCACGGGACGGGAAACCGCCCCGTGCCCTTCGCCGTGAGGGCCGGAATCCGGGCGGACGACCGGATTCGGACTTGCCCGGGGGACGTGACAACATGCCGTCATGTCCACCGCGCTGACCGATCTCTTCCCTCACCCGATCGTGCAGGCCCCCATGGCGGGCGGCGTCTCCGTCCCGCAGCTCGCGGCCGCCGTGTCCGAGGCCGGCGGGCTGGGCTTCCTCGCCGCCGGGTACAAGACCGCCGACGGCATGTACCAGGAGATCAAGCAGCTGCGCGGGCTGACCGGCCGTCCCTTCGGCGTCAACCTGTTCCTGCCGCAGCCCGAGCACGCGGACGCGGCCTCGGTCGAGGTGTACGCCAACCAGCTGGCCGGCGAGGCCGCCTGGTACGAGACCGAGCTCGGCGATCCGGACAGCGGCCGTGACGACGGCTACGACGCCAAACTCGCCGTCCTCCTCGACAACCCGGTGGCGGCCGTCTCCTTCCACTTCGGCGTCCCCAAGCCCGAGGTGCTCCAGTCGCTGCGCCGCGCCGGCACCCTCACCCTGGTCACCGCCACCACCGCCGAGGAGGCCCTGGCCGCGGAACGGGCCGGCGCCGACGTGGTGATCGCGCAGGGCATCGAGGCCGGCGGACACCAGGGCACCCACCGGGACAACCCGGAGACGGACGGCACGGGCGTCGGACTGCTCACCCTGGTCGCGCGGGTCCGCGAGAGCGTGGGCATCCCGGTCGTCGCGGCGGGCGGCATCATGCGCGGCAGCCAGATCGCCGCCGTCCTCGCCGCCGGCGCCGACGCGGCCCAGCTCGGCACCGCCTTCCTCGCCACCCCCGAGTCCGGCGCGAGCGCCGTGCACAAACAGGCGCTGACCGACCCCCTCTACGTACGCACGGAGCTCACCCGCGCCTTCACCGGGCGTCCGGCGCGCGCGCTGGCCAACCGCTTCATGCGCGAGCACGGCCCGTACGCCCCCGCCGCCTACCCCGAGATCCACCACCTGACCCTGCCGCTGCGCAAGGCGGCCGCGAAGGCGGGAGACGCGCAGGGCATGGCACTGTGGGCGGGCCAGGGTCACCGCATGGCGCGTGACCTGCCCGCCGGGCAGCTGGTGGACGTACTGAACGCAGAAATCGCGGCCGCCGAGACAGCGTTGTCGGCCGCCGCCGAGATCCCGGAAGAGGGTGCGCCCCGATGACGGCACCGGTGTTCCTGGTCGAGCACTTCGACACCGACGGCGAAGGACGCCATGTCCTCGACGGACCCGAGGGACGGCACGCCGTCTCCGTGAAACGGCTGCACAGCGGCGAGGACGTGGTGCTCACCGACGGCGCCGGGCGCCGGGCGGACTGCGTGGTCCTCGGCACCGAGGGCAAGGACCGGCTGATCGTACGGATGGGCGCGGTCACCGAGGAACCCGCCGAGGAGCCGCGCATCACGGTCGTGCAGGCCCTGCCCAAGGGCGACCGGGGCGAGCTGGCCGTCGAGACCATGACCGAGACCGGCGTCGACGCGATCGTCCCCTGGGCCGCCTCCCGCTGCATCACGCAGTGGAAGGGCGAGCGGGGCCTGAAGGCGCTCGCCAAGTGGCGGGCCACCGCCCGCGAAGCGGGCAAGCAGTCCCGCCGGGCGCGGTTCCCCGAGGTCGCGGACGCCATGACGACCAAGCAGGTTGCCGCACTTCTCGCCAAAGCCGACCTCGCCGCCGTGCTCCACGAGGACACCGCCCTGGGCACCGAGCCCTTCGCGACCGCCGCGCTGCCCGCCTCCGGCGAGATCGTCCTCGTGGTCGGCCCCGAGGGCGGGATCTCCGCCGACGAGGTCGCGCTGTTCACCGAGGCCGGGGCGAGGACCTTCCACCTGGGGCGCACGGTGCTGCGCACCTCGACCGCCGGGACCGTGGCCACGGCCCTGCTGCTGGCCCGCACCGGCCGCTGGTCCTGACCGCCGCCCGCCGGACCCGCCCCACCGACCGCACCTCAACCGGGGAACCCATGGAACTCGCCCAGGTACGACTGCTCGTCTCCGACTTCGCCGCCTGCTACCGCTTCTACTGCGAAGTCCTCGGCCTCAAGCCCCAGTCGGGCGCCGCCGAGGGCCCGTACGAGAAGTTCAGCCCCGTCATCGGATCGGCGGGCATCGCCCTCCAGGACCGGGCCATGATGACCGAGATCCTCGGAGAGCTCGGCGACACCGTGACCGGACACCGGTCGCTGGTCGTGCTGCGGGTCGACGACCTGGACAGCTACTGCGAGCAGATCGTCGCGCGCGGCGCCACCCTGCTGCACGGCCCGGCCCCCATGACGGACCGCATGCGCGTCGCCCATCTCAAGGACCCCGAGGGCAACCTGGTCGAACTCCAGGAATGGCTGCTGATGCTCGGCTGACGGCAACTCCTTCGGGTGGTTGTGCCCCCGATGGCCGCATGCGGTCTACCGCGCTCCGCCGCGCGGTGGCACGCTGCCGTCCATGGGGGCTTTGAGGCGTTTCAGGAACCGTGGTCGGCAAGGACGGGTACTCACGGCCCTCGGGCTGGGCGCGGCCGGGGCGTTCGCGATGACCGCGTGCCAGCCCGTGGACGGGCTCAGCACCGCGACCGTGTCCTACACGACCGACCGGACGGCGACCAAGGAACTCGAACGGCAGCACGTGGACGTGAGCTGGCTCACCTGCACCGCCCGCGTGGGCGGCGCGGGCAAGGCCTCCACGGCCGGGAGGTCGCCCTCGCCGAGCGAGAACACCGTGGCCACCGTCGACTGCCGGGGCAAGACCCGTGACGGCCGGGCCATCGTCGTCAAGGGCGAGGTCACCCGTGCCGTCAACGGCGCCTGCGTACGCGGGGACCTGCGCGCCACCGTCGGCGGCCGGCAGGTCTTCCACGTGAAGGGCCTCGGCGACTGCACCACGGGACCCACCGCGCCGGTCACCTACCGCCCCACGTACGGCGGGCCCAACCCCACCGTCACCGTCACCGTGACGAAGACGATGTGGTGCAAGGGCGACCCCACCTGCTGGCCCTCGCAGGGCAAGTGACCTGCCGGGTCGTACACGGATCAAGGGATCCAAACCCCTGTCGGGCCGCGCGTGGGCTGCATAGGGTGACCGGGTGACTGAGTCCGCAGCCTCCGCGTACATCCGGTTTCCGCACCTGCACGGCGAGTTGGCCGTCTTCACGGCCGAGGACGACATCTGGGCCGCGCCGCTCGACGGCGGAGGCCGCGCCTGGCGGGTCAGCGCCGACAACACACCGGTCAGCCATCCACGCATCTCCCCGGACGGCACCACCGTCGCCTGGACGTCCACACGGGACGGAGCCCCCGAGGTCCACGCCGCCTCCCTCGACGGCGGACCCGCGAAACGGCTCACGTACTGGGGCAGCGTGAAGACCCAGGTGCGCGGCTGGACCCCCGACGGACAGGTGCTCGCCCTCAGCACCCACGGCCAGGCCAGCCTGCGCCGCACCTGGGCCCGGGCCGTCCCGCTCGACGGCGGCCCCGCGACGACCCTGCCGTACGGGCCCGTCGGCGACGTCGCCCACGGCGCGGGCGGCGTCGTCCTGCTGTCCGCCCCGATGGGACGCGAGGCCGCCTGGTGGAAGCGCTACCGGGGCGGCACGGCCGGCAAGCTGTGGATCGACCGGGACGGCGACGGCGAGTTCGTCCGGCTGCACGAGGACCTCGACGGCAACCTGGAACACCCCCTCTGGGTGGGCGAGCGGATCGCCTTCCTGTCGGACCACGAGGGCGTCGGCGCCCTGTACTCCTCCCTCGCCGACGGATCCGGCCTGCGCCGCCACACCCCGCTCGGGGGCTTCTACGCCCGCCACGCGGCCACCGACGGCACCCGCGTGGTGTACACCTCCGCCGGTGAACTCTGGCTCCTCGACGACCTCGACGGCGCCGAGCCGCGCCGCCCCGGCATCCGGCTCGGCGGCCAGCGCGTCGACCAGCAGCCCTACCCCGTGAGCGCCGCGCGCTGGTTCTCCGCCGCCGCCCCCGACCACACCGGACGCGGCAGCGCGGTCTCCGTGCGCGGCGCCGTCCACTGGGTCACCCACCGCTCGGGACCCACCCGCGCCCTCGCCGCGGAACAGGGCGTCCGCGCCCGGCTGCCCCGCACCTTCCGCGCCGAGGGCGAGGAACACGTGGTGTGGGTGACCGACGCCGAGGGCGACGACGCCCTCGAATTCGCCCCCGCCACCGGGGCCGCCCCCGGAGCCACCCCGCGACGGCTCGCCGCCGGCGCGCTCGGCCGCGTCCTCGGCCTCGCCATGGCACCCGACGGCAGCCGTGCCGCCGTCGCCTCGCACGACGGACGCGTGCTGATCGTCGAGCGCGAGAGCGGCGAGGTCCGCGAGGTCGACCGCAGCGAGGACGGCGAGGCCACCGGACTCGTCTTCTCGCCCGACTCGGCCTGGCTCGCCTGGTCCCACCCAGGACCCCGCCCGCTGCGCCACCTCAAGCTCGCCAACACCACCGACCTGTCGGTCACCGAGGCGACCCCGCTGCGCTTCCGGGACTACGCGCCCGCGTTCACCCTCGACGGCAAGCACCTCGCCTTCCTGTCGGCCCGAGCCTTCGACCCCGTCTACGACGAGCACGTCTTCGACCTGGCCTTCGTCGGCGGCTCCCGGCCGTATCTGATCACCCTGGCCGCCACGACCCCGTCCCCCTTCGGACCGCAGCGCCACGGCAGGCCCTTCGAGGCCCCCGACAAGGACGAGACGCCCGACAGCGAGGGCGCCCCCAGCACCCGTATCGACCTGGACGGACTCGCCGACCGGATCGTGCCGTTCCCCGTCGAGGCCGCCCGCTACTCCACCCTGCGCGCCGCCAAGGACGGACTGCTGTGGCTGCGCCACCCGCTGCGCGGCGTCCTCGGCTCCTCCCGCGCCACCCCGGACGACCCGGAGCCGAAGACCGAACTGGAACGCTACGACCTCGCCCAGCAGCGCATCGAGCATCTCGCCGCCGACGCCGACCACTTCACCGTCACCGGCGACGGCAAGCGGGTCCTGCTGTGGACCGACGGCAAGCTCAAGGTCGTCCCCAGCGACCGGCGCGCCTCGAACGACGACGAGAGCGACACGAACATCACCGTCGACCTCTCCCGGGTGCGCCAGAGCGTCGACCCGGCCGCCGAGTGGCGCCAGATGTACGACGAGACCGGCCGCCTCATGCGGGACAACTTCTGGCGGCCCGACCTCGGCGGAGTCGACTGGGACGGCGTCCTCGACCGCTACCGGCCGGTCCTGGACCGGCTCGCCACCCACGACGACCTCGTCGACCTGCTGTGGGAGGTGCAGGGCGAACTCGGCACCTCGCACGCCTATGTCACCCCGCGCGGCGGCTGGGGCGGCGGCGACCGGGCGCAGGGACTCCTCGGCGCGGACATCTCCCGCCACGAGGACGGCAGTTGGCGCATCGACCGGATCCTCCCCTCGGAGACCTCCGACCCCGACGCGCGGGCCCCGCTCGCCGCGCCCGGCGTCGCGGTGCGCGCCGGGGACGCGATCCTCGCGGTCGGCGGCCGGCCGGTGGACCCGGTGGCCGGGCCCGCGCCGCTGCTCGTCGGAACCGCGGGCAAACCCGTCGAGCTGACGGTCTCGCCCTCCGGCGGCGGCGATCCGCGCCACGCGGTCGTCGTACCGCTCGCCGACGAGGAGCCGTTGCGCTACCACGCGTGGGTGGCCGACCGGCGGGCCCACGTCCACGCGCGGTCCGGCGGGCGTCTCGGCTATCTGCACGTGCCGGACATGGTCGGCGCCGGCTGGGCGCAGCTCCACCGCGACCTGCGGGTCGAGGTGGCCCGGGAGGGCCTGGTCGTGGACGTCCGCGAGAACCGGGGCGGCCACACCTCGCAGCTCGTCGTGGAGAAGCTCGCCCGCCGGATCGTCGGCTGGGACCTGCCCCGCGGTCTGCGCCCCTACAGCTACCCGGAGGACGCGCCGCGCGGTCCCGTCGTCGCCGTCGCCAACGAGTTCTCCGGCTCCGACGGCGACATCGTCAACGCGGCGATCAAGGCGCTCGGCATCGGCCCCGTGGTCGGCACCCGGACCTGGGGCGGTGTCATCGGCATCGACAGCCGCTACCGCCTCGTCGACGGCACCAGCGTCACCCAGCCCAAGTACGCCTTCTGGATGGAGGGTTACGGGTGGAACGTGGAGAACCACGGCGTGGATCCCGACGTCGAGGTCGTCCAGAGGCCGCAGGACCACGTGGCCGGGCGCGACACCCAGCTCGACGAGGCGGTCAGGATCGCGCTGGCCGCGCTGGAGGAGAACCCGGCGAAGACGGCGCCCACGCTGCCACCCCTGTGAGCGTGTCACGGCGGGCGGACGGAGGTGGGCGCGAGCCGCGCACGAGCCGTCCGGCCCGCCGGGCGGCTAGCATGCGGAACGGCAGATGATCGGCTGGCGTGAGGAGGCACACGCATGGCGCAGGAGCCGGGGCGGGACACGGGCGGGGAACCGCAGGACGACTGCCTGTTCTGCAAGATCGTGGCGGGGCAGATCCCGGCGACGCTGGTGCGCGAGAGCGACACGACCGTGGCGTTCCGCGACATCAACCCGCAGGCACCCACGCACATCCTGGTCATCCCCAAGGTGCACTACCCCGACGCCGCGTCGCTCGCCGCCGCCGAGCCCGCCGTCGCGGCGGACGTCCTGCGCGAGGCCGGCGAGGTCGCGGCCGAGGAGAAGCTGGAGAGCTACCGCATCGTGTTCAACACGGGCAGCGGCGCCGGCCAGACCGTCTTCCACGCGCACGCCCACCTCCTGGGCGGCCGCGGCATGCAGTGGCCTCCGGGATAACCGGCCTTGTCCGCACGTGAACTGGTGGTGCTCGGCACCGCCAGCCAGGTCCCGACCCGGCACCGCAACCACAACGGCTATCTGCTCCGCTGGGACGGCGAGGGTCTCCTCTTCGACCCCGGCGAGGGCACCCAGCGCCAGATGCTGCGGGCCGGGGTCGCCGCGCACGACCTGAACCGCATCTGCGTCACCCACTTCCACGGCGACCACGCGCTCGGGCTCGGCGGGGTGATCCAGCGCATCAACCTCGACCGCGTTCCGCACGAGGTGACCGCGCACTACCCGCTCTCCGGGGCGCACTTCTTCGAGCGGCTGCGGTACGCCACCGCCTACCGCGAGACCGTGCGGCTGACCGAGGCGCCCGTCGCGGACGACGGCGTCCTCGCGACGACTCCCGCGTACACCCTGGAGGCCCGCAGGCTCTCGCACCCCGTCGAGTCCTTCGGGTACCGGCTGGTCGAGCCGGACGGCCGGCGGATGCTGCCGGAACTGCTCGCCGAGCACGGGATCAAGGGGTCCGACGTCGGGGTGCTGCAACGGGAGGGCTCCCTGCGGGGCGTCACCCTGGACGACGTCAGCGAGGTCCGGCCGGGACAGAAGTTCGCGTTCGTCATGGACACCCGGCTGTGCGAGGGCGTGGACGCGCTCGCCGCGGGCTGCGACCTGCTGGTCATCGAGTCGACGTTCCTCGACGGCGACCACAAGCTGGCCGCCGACCACGGTCATCTGACGGCCGGCCAGGCCGGCCGGGTGGCCAGGGAGGCGGGGGTGCGGCACCTCGTGCTCACCCACTTCAGCCAGCGCTACCCCGACGCCGGGGAGTTCGAGCGCGAGGCCCGCGCCGCGGGCTTCGAAGGAGAGCTCACGGTGGCACAGGACCTGGTGAGGGTGCCCGTACCGAAGCGGCACTGAGGACCCGGCGGACGGGGGCCGGGACGCCGGTGCCGGGAAGCCGGCGTTTTCGGTACGTCGGGGGAGGAACCGTACGATGCTTCGATGTCCCTCCCCAAGGCTGAACTGCACCTCCACATCGAAGGCACCCTCGAACCCGAGCTGGCCTTCGCCCTCGCCGCGCGCAACGGCGTCACCCTGCCGTACGCGGACACCGAGGAGCTGCGCAAGGCGTACCTCTTCGACGACCTCCAGACCTTCCTGAACCTGTACTACGAGCTCATGGCCGTCCTGCGGACCGAGGCGGACTTCGCCGACCTGGCCGACGCCTACCTCGCCCGCGCTGCCGCGCAGGGCGTACGGCACGCGGAGATCTTCTTCGACCCGCAGGCCCACATCGTCCGTGGCGTGCCGATGGGGACGGTCGTCGAGGGGCTGTGGCGGGCGCTCGGGCGCAGCGAGGAGACCCACGGCGTCTCCACCCAGCTGATCATGTGCTTCCTGCGCGACGAGTCCGCGGAGTCCGCCATGGACACCCTGGAGGCCGCGAAGCCCTACCTCGACCGGATCACGGGCGTCGGCCTGGACTCCGCCGAGGTCGGCCACCCGCCGGTCAAGTTCCGCGCGGTGTACGAGGCCGCCGCCGCGCTGGGTCTGCGGCGCGTCGCGCACGCCGGTGAGGAGGGGCCGCCCGCGTACATCACCGAGGCCCTGGACATCCTCGGCGTCGAGCGCGTCGACCACGGGCTGCGCTGCATGGAGGACCCCGAGCTCGTCGAGCGGCTGGTCCGCGAGCGGGTGCCGCTGACCCTGTGCCCGCTGTCGAACGTACGGCTGCGCGCCGTGGACGTCCTGGCGGAGCACCCGCTGCCGGCCATGATGGACGCCGGTCTGCTGTGCACGGTCAACTCCGACGACCCGGCCTACTTCGGCGGTTACGCCGGGGACAACTTCGGCGCGGTGCGCGAGGCCCTCGGTCTCGGCGAGGAGCGGCTGCGGGAGCTGGCCCGCAACTCGTTCGAGGCGTCCTTCCTGGAGCACGACGAGGAGCGGCGGGCGCGGTACATCGCCGAGGTCGAGGCGTACGTGTTCCCGTAGCCGGACGAGCACCCGGCCACGGGTCCGCTCAGCCGGCGAGCGCCCGCCCGGCCTCCCCTCCATCGGGTCGGGCGGGCGCTCGCGGCGGTCAGGTGGCGACGGGTCCGAGCGCGGCCGTCGCCCGCAGGGGCCCCGCCGCCCCGTACGCCTCCCGCTGGGCGGGCACGCCCTCCAGCGGAATCTCGATGAGCGGGATCTCGGCGAGCGGGATCTCGGCGAGCGGGATCTCGACGAGGGGGATCTCTGCGACGGGGACCTCGGCGACGGAGATCGGGACGACCGGGATCTCCGGCACCGCGCGCACCGCGAGGGGGGTCTCGGCCACGGAGATCTCGATGACGGGGATGTCCGCCACCGTGGCCTCGGCCGTGGGGAGTTCCACGATCTGCGTGGTGGGCCGGGTGCGCAGGGCCACGAAGGTCATCGGGACCCCGACCAGCAGCAGGCCCGCCGCCAGGACCGCTCCCATCGCCGGATAACCCTCCCGGGCCGACAGCAGGCTGCCGGTGAGCGGGCCGCAGGCCGTGCCGAGCGAGGAGGCGGAACCGACGAGGACCGCCCACCGGCCCCGCGGGTCCATGGACGCGGCGAGACCGATCACGTACGACAGCACGACCGGGTACAGCGCGTTCCAGGCGATCTCGCCCGAAGCGAAGGACGTCAGATCGGTGGCCGCGGCGCTCAGCGCGATACAGCCGGCTATCAGCGCCGTGCCCAGGCCGATCGGCAGCGCCCGGCCGAGCCGGGGGCCGAGGGCGCCCGCCACGAGGGTCCCGAGGAGTCCGGCGCCGAGCGCCACCGCGAAGACCGCGCCGACCTCGACCTCGGAGAGACCGGCCTGGGTCAGACCGATCCGGCCGCTCACCCCCCACAGCGAGTTCTGCGCGAGGGACCAGAGGAGCAGGGCTCCGGCGAGGAGCAGACCGGGGCGGCGGTGTGGGAGCGGGGCGGCGGCGCGCCGCGCGTGGGCGGCCGGGGTGCGCGCGGGAAGCCGGCCCGTCAGGGTCAGGGCGAGCAGCGCGGTGCAGGCGATCGCGGCGAGCGGGTAGCCGTGCCCCGGGCCCAGGTGGGGGATGGTCAGGTACAGGGCGCCCGCGAGTCCGGAGACGCCGAACAGGCCCAGGGTGGTGACCCGGTGGGGATCGGGCCGGCCGGCGATCCCGGTCGCGGCGACCGTGGTGGCCGTACCCGATCCGAAGCCGCCGACGATCGCGCCGCCGATCACGAGGGGCAGCGCCGACGCCAGCGCGGCGGTGCCGTAGCCGGCGGCCGCGAGGAGCAGTCCGGCGCGGGCCAGGGCGCGCGGGCCGAAGCGGTCGACGCGGGAGGCGAGCAGGAAGCCGGCCGAGGCCGAGCTCAGCAGCAGGACGCTGCCGACGGCCCCCGCCTGGGTGGCCGACAGCGGGAGGCCCGCGTCGAGGCGGCCGACGGTGGTGGGGAGCAGATACGCGGCGAGGTACCCGGCCGTGAAAAGGGCGACGAGGGGCCAGGGCGTGGGGGTGCGGGCGGACACGGGCGTTCCCAGGGCAGGCGAGGGCGGCTCAAGAAGAGAGGGGGGAGGGGCGGCCGTCGAAGGACAGGAACGCGCGGGCAATTTGTATCAAGGTGGGGGGTCCGCGAAGAAGGCGTGGCGATGTGATCTGGGGCACTCTTTGTTTGCCGTGGGGGACCCGGGGTAGGCGCTGCGCACTCTCCGCCCGGAGGACGGGGAACGGAGCCGGATGCCCGGCCGGTGCGGATGCCGTGCCCGAGGCGGTCGTGGGGTGTCGTGGGGCTGTCCGCGCAGGTGGGCGGCCCGGAGCGGGCCCCGGTCGGAGTCCTGGCACGGGGGCGGGCGCGGAGCGGGCGTGGACGGGCGGGACGCACCCGTGCGCCCCACCGGACGCGGACGCCACGGCGTGATCCGAGGTCCCCGTGGCCGGTGTGGTGCACACTGGCCAGATCCGGACCACCCCCAGGGAGCGCACCGTGATCAACGGCGAGGGACCGTTCCGCCAGGCCCATGTCGACCCGCTCGCCGGGCTGCGCACGGCCGACGACCCGCCCTGGGACGTCTATCTGACCGGCACGGTCTTCCTGGACATCATCTTCACCGGGCTCGACTCCGCGCCGGTGCGCGGCACCGAGTCCTGGGCGCGGGGCATGGGTTCGAGTCCCGGCGGCGTCGCGAACATGGCGACCGCCCTCGCCCGTCTCGGCCTGCGGACCTCCCTGGCCGCCGCGTTCGGCGACGACCACTACGGGGAGTACTGCTGGGACGCCCTGGAGCAGGGCGAGCACATCGATCTCACGCCGTCGCGGACCGTGCCCGGCTGGCATTCGCCGGTCACCGTGTCGATGGCGTACGAGGGCGAGCGGACCATGGTCAGCCACGGTCACGAGCCGCCGCCCGAGGAGGCCGCGCCCGGGTGCCCGCCGCGCGCCCGTGCCGCCGTCGCCTCGCTCACCCCGGGGGTCCGCGCGCCCTGGATCGAGCAGGCCGCGAGCCGGGGCACCCGGATCTTCGCCGACGTCGGCTGGGACGACACCGGCCGCTGGGACCTGGCGGGCCTCGCCGACCTGGCGCACTGCGAGGCGTTCCTGCCGAACGCCGAGGAGGCCATGCGCTACACCGGCGCGGACTGCCCCCGCGCGGCGGCGCACGCGCTGGCCGGACACGTGCCGCTGGCGGTCGTCACCCTCGGCTCCGAGGGCGCCTACGCCGTGGACGGACGCACCGGGGAGAGCGCCGAGGTCCCCGCCATCGCCGTCGAGGCACTGGACCCCACCGGCGCCGGGGACGTCTTCGTCGCCGGTTTCGTCACCGGGACCCTGGCCGGCTGGCCGCTGGCCGACCGGCTCGCCTTCGCCGGGCTGACCGCCGCGCTCTCCGTCCAGGAGTTCGGCGGATCGCTGTCGGCGCCCGGCTGGTCGGAGATCGCCGCCTGGTGGCGCCGGGTGCAGTCGGTCGCGGACCAGGACCCGGCGGCCCTGAGCCGGTACGCCTTCCTGGAGGGCATGCTCCCCGAGGTCACCCGCCCCTGGCCGCTGCGCCGGGCGGTCCCGACGATCGGCTTCGGCCGCTCCGCCTGAGGGCCAGGGGGCCTCCTCAGGTCACGACCTCGTCACCGCGGGAAAAGCCCTACGGGTCCATGAGCACCGCGACGTACGCTGGGAACCGCAAGGCTGCCCGTGTGGCAAGCGTGCCGACCGAGGAGGATACGCAGGCCTACAGAGCCGGCCCATGACTCAGACACCCACAGCTCACGGCCCCGTCCAGGGGCAGGCGCGCGCGCACTTCACCGTCCCGGCCAAGCACCCCATGGTGACCGTTCTGGGTTCCGGCGACTCCCTGCTGCGCGTGATCGAGAAGGCCTTCCCGGCGGCCGACATCCACGTCCGGGGAAACGAGATCAGCGCGGTGGGCGACGCGGGTGAAGTCGCCCTCGTCCAGCGCCTGTTCGACGAGATGATGCTGGTGCTCCGCACGGGGCAGCCCATGACGGAGGACGCAGTGGAACGCTCGATCGCCATGCTCAGGGCGAGCGGGAACGGGGAGGGCGACGGCCAGGAGACTCCGGCCGAGGTGCTCACGCAGAACATCCTGTCCTCGCGAGGCCGCACGATCCGCCCCAAGACCCTCAACCAGAAGCGTTACGTCGACGCCATCGACAAGCACACGATCGTGTTCGGCATCGGCCCCGCCGGCACCGGCAAGACGTACCTCGCCATGGCGAAGGCCGTCCAGGCGCTCCAGTCCAAGCAGGTCAACCGGATCATCCTGACCCGCCCGGCGGTCGAGGCCGGCGAGCGTCTCGGCTTCCTGCCCGGCACGCTCTACGAGAAGATCGACCCCTATCTGCGCCCGCTGTACGACGCGCTGCACGACATGCTCGACCCCGACTCGATCCCGAAGCTGATGGCCTCGGGGACGATCGAGGTCGCGCCGCTGGCGTACATGCGCGGCCGCACCCTGAACGACGCCTTCATCATCCTGGACGAGGCCCAGAACACGAGCCCCGAGCAGATGAAGATGTTCCTCACCCGGCTCGGCTTCGACTCGAAGATCGTGATCACGGGTGACGTGACGCAGGTCGACCTCCCGAGCGGCACGAAGTCGGGTCTGCGGCAGGTCCAGGACATCCTGGAAGGTGTCGAGGACGTGCACTTCTCGCGGCTCACGTCCCAGGATGTCGTCCGGCACAAGCTGGTCGGCCGTATCGTCGACGCGTACGAGAAGTACGACAGCGAGAACGGCACCGAGAACGGCTCCCACAAGAGCCGGGGCCACAAAGGGAAGTAGACCAGCACAGCCATGTCGATCGACGTCAACAACGAGTCCGGAACCGAGGTCGACGAGCAGGCGATCCTCGACATCGCCCGCTACGCGCTCGCACGGATGCGCATCCACCCGCTCTCCGAGCTCTCGGTGATCGTCGTGGACACCGACGCCATGGAGCAGCTCCACATCCAGTGGATGGACCTCCCGGGCCCCACGGACGTCATGTCCTTCCCGATGGACGAGCTGCGTCCGCCGTCGAAGGACGACGACGAGCCGCCGCAGGGTCTGCTCGGCGACATCGTGCTCTGCCCCGAGGTCGCCGAGCGCCAGGGCAAGGACGCCCCGACGGAGCACTCCATGGACGAGGAGCTCCAGCTGCTCACCGTCCACGGAGTGCTGCACCTGCTCGGCTACGACCACGAGGAGGCCGACGAGAAGGCCGAGATGTTCGGCCTCCAGGCCGCCATCGTGGACGGCTGGCGCGCGGAGAAGGGCATCACGGGTCCGTCTCCGGCCCCGACCGTGTCATGAGTCCGCAGCTCGTCGTCGGTGCCATCGTCCTGGTCGTCATCGCCTGGCTCGCCGCGTGCGCGGAGGCGGGCCTCGCGCGCGTCTCCAGCTTCCGCGCCGAGGAGGCGGTCCGCGGCGGCCGGCGGGGCAGTGCCAGGCTCGCGCAGGTCACCGCGGACCCGACGCGCTATCTGAACGTGGCGCTGCTGGTCCGCGTGGTCTGCGAGATGGCGGCCGCCGCGCTCGTCGTCTTCGCCTGCCTCAAGGAGTTCGACAGGACCTGGCAGGCGCTGGCCGTCGCCATCACCGTCATGGTCCTCGTGTCGTACGTGGCGGTCGGGGTCTCGCCGCGCACCATCGGCCGCCAGCACCCGCTGAACACCGCGACCGCGGCGGCGTACGTCCTGCTGCCGCTGGCCCGGATCATGGGCCCGATCCCGCCCCTGCTCATCCTCATCGGCAACGCGCTCACCCCCGGCAAGGGATTCAGGCGCGGCCCGTTCGCCTCCGAGGCCGAACTGCGGGCGATGGTCGACCTCGCCGAGAAGGAGTCGCTCATCGAGGACGAGGAGCGCCGCATGGTGCACTCCGTCTTCGAGCTCGGCGACACCCTGGTGCGCGAGGTGATGGTGCCCCGCACCGACCTCGTCGTCATCGAGCGCTACAAGACCATCCGGCAGGCCCTCACCCTGGCCCTGCGCTCGGGCTTCTCCCGCATACCCGTGACCGGCGAGAACGAGGACGACATCGTCGGGATCGTCTACCTCAAGGACCTGGTCCGCAAGACGCACATCAGCCGCGAGGCCGAGGCCGAGCTGGTCTCCACCGCGATGCGGCCGGCCGCGTTCGTGCCCGACACCAAGAACGCCGGCGACCTGCTGCGCGAGATGCAGCAGGAACGCAACCACGTCGCCGTCGTCATCGACGAGTACGGCGGCACGGCGGGCATCGTCACCATCGAGGACATCCTGGAGGAGATCGTCGGCGAGATCACCGACGAGTACGACCGCGAGCTGCCGCCCGTCCAGGAGCTCGGCGACGACCGCTTCCGGGTGACCGCCCGCCTCGACATCGGCGACCTCGGCGAGCTGTACGGCTTCGAGGCCTACGACGACGAGGACGTGGAGACCGTCGGAGGCCTGCTGGCCAAGGCGCTGGGGCGGGTCCCGATCGCCGGTGCCTCCTCGGTGGTCGAACTGCCCGACGGACGCGAGCTGCGCCTGACCGCGGAGGCCGCCGCCGGCCGCCGGAACAAGATCGTCACGGTACTCGTCGAGCCGGTCGGACCGGCGGGCTCCGAGCAGGAGGAGAAGCCGGAGTGACCCCGCAGCAGCTGCGCGCGTTCTGTCTGTCCTTCAACGCGGTCGTCGAGGACTTCCCCTTCAATCCCGAGACCTCGGTCTTCAAGGTGCTGGGCAAGCTCTTCGCGCTGACGAACCTGGACGGGCGCCCGCTCACGGTCAACCTGAAGTGCGACCCGGACGACGCGCTGCGGCTGCGCGAGCAGCACCCGGGGCTGATCGTCCCGGGCTATCACATGAACAAGCGGCACTGGAACACGGTGACCGCCGACGGCGAGCTCCCGGACTCTCTGGTCCGGGAGCTCGTCGAGGATTCCTACGATCTCGTCGTGGCCGGTCTGCCGCGCGCCGAGCGCCTGCGCCTCGACCGCCCCTGAGGCCGGGGGCCGGCGCCGCCTCAGCGGGTGCGTGCCGGGTCCCGCCGCCCGAGTCCGGCCGCGATCAGCGCCGCCGCCGCGAGCACGATCGCCGCGTCCAGGGCGAGCACCACGTGGACGCCGCCGAGCAGGTCGCCCGACGTGGTCGCGAGGACCCCGAGGAGCGGGATGCCGACGGTGATGCCGACCTGCTGGGTGGAGGTCACCAGACCGGTGGCCAGCCCCTGCTCGTCGTCGGGGACGCCCGAGGTGACGGTCAGGCCGTACGAGATGATCGCGCCCAGGTGGCACATGCTGGCCAGCGACACCCCGGCGACCGCGATCCAGACGGACCAGGGGTGCGCGTTCAGCGGCAGCATCCCCGCCACGAACACCCCCTGTCCGGCCAGGGAGCCCGCCAGCGTGCGCCGGGCGCCGAAGCGGCCGATGACCTTGGGGGCGTAGATCCCGGCGACGGCCGACAGGACGCCCTGCACGCCGAAGACCAGGCCCGTCTCGAAGGCGGAGAGGCCGAGCGTCTCCTGGAGGTAGAGGGTCAGCACGAAGACGACCGTCGACATCATCGAGAAGGTGACCAGACCGCCCAGGTTGCCCCACGCCACCGTGCGGCGGCGCAGCATCCCCAGGCTCACGAGCGGGGCGTCGGCGCGGGACTCGGTCCGGACGAACGCGAGGAGCAGCAGGACGCCCACCACGAGGGTCGTCACGACGTCGGCGCGGCCGAAACCGCTGGCCGCCGCCGTCGACAGGGCGTAGATCAGGGACAGCAGGCCGCCGGTGACGGTGACCGCGCCGGGGACGTCCAGCCGGGGGCGGTCCGCGGTGCCCGTGTTCCGGGGGCCGGACGCGGGCAGCAGGCCGGTCGCGAGCGGCAGCGTGACCAGCGCGAACAGCGACAGCAGGCCCATCGTCGAACGCCAGCCGAGCACGTCGGTCAGGACACCGCCCGCCACCATGCCGACCGTGAAGCCGAGCGACAGGAGCGTGCCGGAGATGCCGAGCGCGCGGTCACGTGCCGGGCCCTCGGGGAACGTCGTGGTCAGCAGCGACATGCCGGTCGGCACGATCGCGGCCGCGGCGAGCCCTTGCAGGGCCCGTCCGGCGAGGAACGACGCCGGGTCCCAGGCCAGGGTCGCGAGCAGCGAGGCCGCCCCGAACAGGGTCAGCCCGGCGAGGAACAGCCTCCGGCGGCCGAACAGGTCTCCGACCCGCCCGAAGAGGAGCAGGAACCCGCCCGAGGGCAGCGCGAAGGCGGTGACGGCCCACTGGAGCGCCGACGGGCTCATGCCGAGGTCGTGGCCGAGGACGGGCAGCGCCACGTTCAGGACGGAGAAGTCCAGCGCGACCATGAACTGGGCGGCGCACAGCACGAACAGCACCAGCGCGTCCCGCCCGGACAGCCGGTCCTGGCGTCGGGGCCGGTCGTCCTTCCCGGGGGCGGGTGACCCGGCGGAGGTCGTGGCCCGGGGGCCGTTCGTGGGGGAGGGATCGATGCCCGGCGTGCCGGCGCCGGGGCCTGGGAGGGTGGACTCGGTGGTCGCGTTCGTGGTCATGGCACGAGCCTGCGGCGGCCGGAATATCCGTGGGGAGCCGGAACTTATGCTGGTGGCCGCACCACCAGTCACCGAAGGGGGAGACACGTGACGGAGGACGCGCCGAAGGCCCAACGACGTCCGGAACTCCGCGAGTTCCTGATGAGCCGGCGGGCGCGGGTGTCACCGGCCGAGGCCGGGCTCCCGGACGGCGGTGCCCGCCGCCGCACACCGGGGCTGCGCCGCGAGGAGGTCGCCGTCCTCGCGGGCGTGGGCGCCTCCTGGTACCAGTGGCTGGAACAGGGGCGGGACATCTCCGTGTCGCCGCAGGTGCTGGACGCCGTGGCGCGCGTGCTGCGGCTCAGCAACACCGAGCGGCGCCATCTGTACACGCTGGCGGGACTGAACCCGCCCGCGCCCGAAGTCGCCCCCGGGCAGCGGGACATGTGCGACGGGCTGAGGCGGCTGATCGACACGTGGATGCCGTATCCGGCGCACATCATGGACCCGTACTACAACTGCGTCATGTACAACGACGCCGCCGCCGTGGTCCTCGGCATGCGTCCGGAGAACACCCAGAACTGCATCGTCGACTTCTTCACCGACCCGCTGTACAGGGGCCGTTCACGGACCTGGGAGCACAACGCCCGTACGGTCGTGGCCCAGTTCCGCGCCTCCTGCGCCGCGGCCCCCGACGACGAGGGCTTCCGTGAGCTGCTGGCCGAACTGACCGGGGCCAGCCCGGAGTTCGCGGAGCTGTGGGAGCGGCGGGACATCGAGGACGCCGGGCAGATCCGCAAGGAGCTGGACCATCCGCTGGTGGGGCTGCTCGCCGTCGAGTCCACCGCGATGAAGGTGCCGGCCAGGCCCGACCTCACGATCGTGCTGCACACCCCGCTGCCGGAGGAGAACACGGCCGCGAAGCTGGAGTGGCTCGCCTCGCCCGAGGGCCGCCGCGGCTCGATGTACCCGGTGGCGGGGTGACCCTTCGGCGGGGGACGGCGCCGGGACTTCGTATGCTCTGGTCATGACCGACAGCAGCGCGCTCGACCCCGAGGACCGCAAGATCGTCACCCTGGCCCGTTCCGCGCGGGCCCGCAACGGCGTGCCCGAGGGCGCGGCCGTACGCGACGAGACGGGGCGTACGTACGTCGCCGGGACCGTGGAGCTGGAGTCCCTGCGGCTGAGCGCCCTGCGGACGGCCGTGGC
Organism: Streptomyces sp. NPDC127038; assembly: GCF_042725875.1. Taxonomy (NCBI): domain Bacteria; kingdom Bacillati; phylum Actinomycetota; class Actinomycetes; order Kitasatosporales; family Streptomycetaceae; genus Streptomyces; species Streptomyces sp. NPDC127038. Next base: position 70,693 of record NZ_JBHXDQ010000022.1, read on the forward strand.
GATGGCCGTGGCGTCCGGGGCGAAGTCGCTGGAGGCCGCGGCCGTGGTCTCCGAGGCCGGGGCCGTCGCCGACGAGGACCGCGCGGCCGTACGGGATCTCGGCGGGCCCGGGACGCCGGTGCTGCTGGCCGGACCCGACGGCGTCGTGCACACGACCGTCACCGCGGGCTGAGCATGACGGTGCCCCGGGGGGACTGATCTCCCCCGGGGCACGGCCGTGCCTCTTCGGGCCGCCTCAGAAGCCGAGCTTGCGCAGCTGCCGGGGGTCGCGCTGCCAGTCCTTGGCGACCTTCACATGGAGGTCGAGGAAGACCGGCGTGCCCAGCAGGGCCTCGATCTGCTTGCGGGACTTGATGCCGACGTCCTTCAGGCGCTTGCCCTTGGGGCCGATGATGATCCCCTTCTGGCTGGGGCGCTCGATGTAGACGAAGGCGTGGATGTCCAGGAGCGGCTTGTCCGCGGGACGGTCCTCGCGCGGCAGCATCTCCTCGACCACGACGGCGATGGAGTGCGGGAGCTCGTCCCGGACGCCCTCCAGGGCGGCCTCGCGGATCAGCTCCGCGATCATGACCTGCTCCGGCTCGTCCGTCAGGTCGCCCTCGGGGTAGAGGGCGGGCCCCTCCGGCAGCAGCGGCACGATCAGGTCGGCCAGCAGACCCACCTGCTTGTCGCCGACCGCCGACACCGGGACGATCTCGGCCCACTCGAACCCGAGCTCGCGGCCGAGCTGGTCGACCGCGATGAGCTGCTCGGCGAGCGTCTTGCTGTCGACCAGGTCGGTCTTCGTGATGATCGCGATCTTCGGCGTCTTCTTGATCGACGCCAGTTCCTTCGCGATGAAACGGTCGCCCGGGCCGAGCTTCTCGTTCGCGGGCAGGCAGAAGCCGATCACGTCGACCTCGGCCCAGGTGGTGCGCACGATGTCGTTGAGCCGCTCGCCCAGCAGCGTGCGCGGTTTGTGCAGGCCGGGGGTGTCGACGAGGATCAGCTGCGCGTCGGGCCGGTGCACGATGCCGCGGACGGTGTGCCGCGTGGTCTGCGGCTGGTTGGCGGTGATCGCCACCTTCTGGCCGACCAGAGCGTTCGTGAGGGTGGACTTGCCCGCGTTGGGGCGGCCCACGAAACAGGCGAAGCCGGCGCGGTGGTTCCCCATCGCCTCGGAGGCGTCAGGGATGCCCCCGTCCTCGGACGGCTCGGATGACTGGTTGCGAACGCTCATGGCGCCCATTGTCCCTGATCGTCGGGTGCCCGCCGTACCAAGCTGTTCGAGAGCCGCGAAGCCGTCGCCCCGGCGCCGCTGAAGCCTTCGTTCCGCTCCTCGCGCGGGTGTCGTCCCGGGGGCCGGGAGCACGCACCTCCCCGGTGAGGAATCGGAAATCACGGCGCAATGAAACACGGCGGAAACGCCGGTGTGCGCAACCGGAAACGCGGGACCACGACGCTCTGACGACACCCCGCCCCGTGCCCCCCACTCCGTTGGAGAGACCGTGACTCTGGCCGCTTCCCGGATCGACACCGGCGACACCGCCTGGCTGCTCGCCGCCACCGCGCTCGTCCTCCTGATGACCCCGGGCCTCGCCCTGTTCTACGGCGGCATGGTCCGTGCGAAGAGCGTGCTCAACATGCTGATGATGAGCTTCGTCTCGATCGCCCTGGTCACGGTGGTGTGGCTGACCGCCGGCTACTCCCTCGCCTTCGGCCCCGACGCCTTCGGCGGGCTCGTCGGCGGTCTTGAGCACGCCGGAATGGCCGGGATCGGGCCCGACAGCGTCCACGGCACCGTCCCCACCCTGCTCTTCGCCACCTTCCAGCTCACCTTCGCGATCATCACCGCCGCGCTGATCAGCGGCGCCGTCGCCGACCGGACGCGGTTCGGGGCCTGGCTCGTGTTCGTGCCGGTCTGGGCCCTGCTCGTATACGTTCCCGTCGCGCACTGGGTCTGGGGCCCGGGCGGCTGGATCCACGACGGTCTGGGCGCCCTCGACTTCGCGGGCGGTATGCCGGTCGAGATCGCCTCGGGGGCCTCCGGGCTCGCGCTGTGCCTGGTGCTCGGACCGCGGCTCGGCTTCAAGAAGGACGCCATGCGGCCGCACAACCTTCCCATGGTCGTGCTCGGCGCCGGTCTCCTGTGGTTCGGCTGGTTCGGCTTCAACGCCGGCTCCGCCCTCGGCGCCAACGGCCTGGCCGCCGCGGCCTTCCTCAACACCCTCGCCGCCGGCTGCACGGGCCTGCTCGGCTGGCTCCTCGTCGAGCAGCGCCGCGACGGCCACCCGACCACGCTGGGCGCGGCCTCGGGCGCGGTCGCCGGCCTGGTGGCCATCACCCCGTCCTGCGGGGTCGTGTCCCTGCTGGGAGCGCTCGTCGTCGGGCTCGCCGCCGGTGTCGTCTGCTCGTACGCGGTGGGCTGGAAGTTCAGGTTCGGCTACGACGACTCGCTGGACGTCGTCGGCGTCCACCTGGTCGGCGGGGTCATCGGCACGCTGCTCATCGGCGTCTTCGCCGTGCACGGGATGACCGGCGGGGCCGAGGGGCTGCTGTACGGCGGAGGGCTCGGACAGCTCGGCCGGCAGCTGGTCGCCGTGCTGGCCGTCGGGGCGTACGCGTTCGGCGCCACGTACGGCATCGGCACCGCGATCGACCGGTTCCTCGGGCTGCGCGCGGACGAGGAGCAGGAGCGGACCGGCCTGGACCTTACGGTGCACGCCGAGAGCGCCTACGATCACGGGGTCCTGGGCCACGGCGCCCCGGTGTCCTCGTCCCTTCCCGTCGCGCAGAAGGCCAAGCCCCAGGCATGAAACTCATCACCGCGATCGTCAAGCCCCACCGGCTGGACGAGGTCAAGACCGCCCTCCAGGAGCTCGGTGTGCACGGCATGACCGTCACCGAGGCCAGCGGCTACGGCCGCCAGCGCGGGCACACCGAGGTGTACCGCGGCGCCGAGTACCGCGTCGACCTGGTGCCCAAGGTCCGGATCGAGGTCGTCGTCGGGGACACCGAGGCCGACGCGGTCATCGACGCGGTGGTCAGGGCCGCGCAGACCGGGAAGATCGGAGACGGAAAGGTGTGGTCCGTACCCGTGGAGACGGTCGTACGCGTACGGACGGGCGAACGCGGGCCCGACGCGCTCTGAGCGCCACCACCACCGCGGCGGCCGCGACCGCCGCGAGCACGGCCACGAGCCACGGCAGCGCGAGGAACGACACCCGCGCCGACTCCTTCGTCCCCGGCGCGCTGGCGGTCAGCGTCAGGGCGCACCGGTCGAGCTGGGGCGAACCGTGCCAGGACGCGGTGAGCCGCACCCGCTGGCCCGGGAGCAGCTCCGAGGGGAGCCCCGTGAGCTCGCGGGACAGCAGGGTGCGCCCGAACAGGCCCTCGGCCCGCAGCCGCACCTTCGGGTTCAGCGTCACGTTGCCCGTGTTGTGGAGGGTGTACGAGACGGTCGCCGTGGAGGAGCCCGTGCCGGGGATCAGCGGCTGGTGGTGGGTGACCCGCACCTTCTCCACGGCGAGGGCGGGCACGGCGGGACCGCCGACCCGGAGGTAGACGCGGGCGGCGACGGCCCGCCGGACCCCGATGGACAAGGAACCCGAGCCCTTCTCGATCCGCTCGTCGAGCGCCACCAGCGCGCCCGGGTGGTCGCCCGGTTCGGCCCGTTCGGGGACCCGCAGCGTGAACGGCACGGTGACCCTGCCGTGCGCGGGCACGGTGACCCGGGAGCGCGCCGGCCTGGCCCACGCCCCCACCCCGCGCTGCTTCTCGGCCAGGGTGCGGACGGCGAAACCGCCGTCGCGGGCCGTGTTGTAGGCGTCGGCCGCGTACAGCCGGAACGTCATCGGCGCGCCGGTCTTGTTGGCGACGGTGACCTCGTCCCTGAGGGTCTGGCCCGGGTCGGCGGAGAGATAGAAGTAGGGCCGCGCGGCGATGCGCGAGGAGACCGGGTAGACCGACCAGCTGCCGTTGTCGGCCGCGTACGAGGGCGTGGCCACGAGGGCCAGGAGAGCGGGCAGGACCAGGAACACGCTCAGGAGGAGGGCGTACGGCTTGCGCATGGGTGCGGACCCCCGCGGACGGCATCGGCGGACTTGCGGCTGTCGTCGTGCGTGAACTCCCCTGTGTGGACGGGCGGGTGCGCGCCCGGCCACGGGGGTGCGGACGACCGGTCGAGTGGCGGACCGGTCAGCTGAGCGTCAGCGTGAGCACACCGGAGTACGAGCCCGGGGGCGTGAACTGCGGCACGTTCAGCGACAGTCCGGCGTCGACGGTGAACTCACCGCCGGTGACCGCCCCGTTGGGGGTGGACGCCAGGGTCGCTCCCGAGGTGCCCACCGTGCCGGACGAGCCGGCCTGGCAGGTGCTCGGGCTGCCGGCCTTGGTGGAGCAGGCCGGGGTCCAGCTCAGGGCACCGGCGTCGATCTTCGCGCCGGGGCCGGTGAAGTCGGTGACCTTGCCGGTCAGGGACCAGCCCGCGGGTCCGCCGCGGAAGTCCTTGACCGTCACCGTCTGGAGCGCGCCCGTGGAGGCGCCGCCCTTGCCGTAGTCGACCGCCGACAGCGCGACGGCGTCCCCGGCCTGGGTCATCGACAGCGTTCCCGCCCTCACCGTGGTGGTGAGCTTCTGACTGCCGTCGGGGACGGGCGTGTTGTCGATGACGACGTACGCGGCGGGGCCCGCTCCGGTGTCCGCGTTCCAGCTTCCTCCCTCGTAGGCGACCACGCCCGTCGTCGTCTTGTCGTTGACGACGAGCGAGCCGCTGATGGAGCCCTGGGAGTCGGCGGTCACGCTCGCCGTGTCGGCGGTCTGGGTGGACCCGGACCGTCCGGCGAGGGTGACACCGGCACCCGGGGTGAAGCCGCTGCCGGTGACGGTCACGCTGTCACCGGGGTTCCCGGAGGCCGAACCGAGCTGGATGGCCCGTGTGTTGGTCTGTCCGCCGGTCGCGGTGACCGTCTCCGACACCGGGGCGGGCGGGTTGGTGACCGTGCACGGGGTGTCCAGCTCCATGATGTAGCTGGTGTGGATGTTGTAGTCACCGGGCGACAGGGTGATCGCGCCGGGCGCGGTCACGGTGAACGTTCCGGTCATGCTGAACGACGGGAAGGCACCCTTGGCGGGCACCGGGTCGTTCTTCTTGGGACCGGCGACGGTGACGCTTCCGGTCTGTGCCCCGCCCAGCTGGACCTTGCCGGTGGGGGTCATGATGTCGGCCGGCAGCGCCAGGTCGACGGGGTTGCTGGCGGCGGGGCTGACCACCGTGTAGGTCACGGTGACCGTGTCGCCGACCTTGGGACTGGCGTTGTCCACCGCGATCTTCGCGGTGGTGGTGCCGTCGATCGGCGGGATGCCCGCGATCGCCGGCGGGATGCAGTGCGTGGCGAAGTCCACGTTCGCGGGTGCGGCTCCGGCCGGGGCGGCGGCCAGTGCCCCTCCCGCGGTGAGCGCGAGTACGGTCGCCCCGAGCAGGGCCGCGACGCGGCGTCTTCGGGTGGTCGGACCCTTGGTTTGCATGGTTGGTGCCCCCTCCTGAGGGATGCGGGCGCAGCGGCTCGTCTGCGCCGCCAGGGGGACATTGATGTGCCGGTTGTGTGAGAAGTCAATGGAGTCCCGGCGCAGTGACTGATGGCCCATCAGTTTCTGTCATGGTCACCGGCCGGGCCGGGCCGCCGGGTGTCGGGTGCCGGGTGTCGGGCCGGTGCCGCTGCGCGCGGGCGGTACCGGCCCTCCTCACGTCAGGGCGTCGAGGATCAGTCGAAGACGAACGGACCCGGGGACTGCGGTGCGTCCGCGGTGCAGGTGATCGTGATGCCGAAGATCGTCATCTTCAGCGAGCCGCCGTAGAACTCCAGGCTGTCGCCGGAGGCGACGGTGCCGTCGAGGGGACCCACCGACACTCCGCTGCCGGTGGCCATCGCGGGGTTCTTCTTGCCGGTGAAGGCGGTGGTCCCGCCGCTCGCGTTCACCAGGGAGAGCGTCGAGGTGACCGAGTTCGCGGCGATCGGGATCGGCGCCGTGATGGCGGTGGAGCTGAGGGTGATGGTCGCGGCCGTGCCGTCCTGGGTGGCCGTGAGGGTGGCCGCACCGCCGCCACCGATGGTGCAGGTCGCGTTGATGGTGGCCGTCTGGGGAGTGACGGCCGCGGCGGCCGGCGCGAACGCCAGTCCGGCCGCGGCGAGGGTGCCGGCGGCTAACGCCGAGACCGTTGCGAGTTGCTTGCCTCTCATCGAAATCCCTTCCCTTATGGGGGAATTGCCATGTGGGGATGGTCGGGACGGGCCCGTCCGCCCGGGTCCGGGCACACGGACTCCTCACCTTCGTGCCGGTGAGGTGCGGGGAGACCTGTACGCGGACCGTCCGCTCGTGGGGTGCGGGACGCCGTGCGGAGGCGTGACCGACGGTCCGTCGGAATGTGCGGTTCCATTGAGACGCGGGTGCCTCGCGATTACAAGGGAAGAGAGCCGGTTCCTTCAACGGTCATGAAAAGTGGCCGAAGTTGGACCCGGGCGGGGGAGCGAGGTCCTGGAGCCCCACGACCCGCAGCAGCCGCAGCCGCTCGTGCGACTCGGTGCCGGGTCGCGCCGTGTGGACGACGAGGAGCTGGTTGTCGCCGGAACTGAGCAGGATCTCGCAGTCCAGTTCCAGCAGACCGACCGCCGGGTTCAGGAACCGCTTCGTGGCGGAGCGCCGTACGGCGACCGCGTGGGACTCCCACAGCCCCGCGAACTCCTCGCTCACGGAACGGAGTTCGGCCACCAGCGCGGCCGGGACCGGGTCCGTGGGGCGGGCCGCGGTGACCGCGCGCAGGTTGGCGACATGGGAGCGGGCGTGCCCGGCGCGGTCCTCGGGCGGGAAGAGGGACCGGGAGGCCGGGTCGGTGAAGAACCGGCGTACGAGATTGCGCCCGGGCTCGGCCCGGCCCGTCAGCGCCGCCGCCATCGCGTTCTGCGCGAGCAGCTCGCCGTAGTCGGTCACGACCTGGGCGGGCGCGTCGTGCAGCCGGTCGAGGATCAGCAGCAGCCCGGGGCGCACGTGCGGCGAGGCGCTCGCGGCCCGGGGCGGCTGTTCTCCCGCCAGATGGAACAGGTGGTCCCGCTCGTCGCCGGTGAGCCGCAGCGCACGCGCCAGCGCGCCGAGCATCTGGCGCGAGGGGTGCGGTCCGCGGGACTGTTCGAGCCGCGTGTAGTAGTCCACGGACATGCCCGCGAGCGCCGCCACCTCCTCGCGGCGCAGCCCGGGCGTGCGGCGCCGGGATCCGGCCGCGAGCCCCACGTCGGAGGGGTCCAGACGGGCGCGGCCGCGGCGCAGGAAATCGGCGAGTTCGGGTCGGTCCACCTCTCCAGGGTGACGCGGGCCGCCGGTGTTATCCAGGGACCGCCGGTCCCTGGACCGGGAGGCCCCACCCGCCCCGCCCGCCACGCCCGGCTCCCGGCGCCCGCCCGGGAAGGGCCGCCGGTTCGGCCGCCGGTCAGTCCACCCCCTTGATCCGCACCACCAGCACCGCACCCGCGAGGCCGATCACCGCCGCGAGCAGGTACAGGACCCGGTAGCCGCCCAGATACGTCACGACCGGGGCCGCCAGCACCGGGGCCGCCACCTGGGGCAGGGCGTTGGCGATGTTGATGACGCCGAGGTCCTTGCCGCGGTCGATGGCCTTCGGCAGGACGTCGGTCATCAGGGCGAAGTCCACGGAGGTGAAGACGCCGAAGCCGACGCCGAGGACGGCCGCGGCGGCGATCGCGCCGGGCCAGGTCTGCCAGCAGGCCAGGGCCGCCGTGGCCACCGCCATCAGGACGCCGGACCAGATCACGAACGGCTTGCGCCGCCCCAGCCGGTCCGACCACACCCCGCCCACCACGACCGTGGCCAGCAGCGTGATCCCGTTCACCGCGGTGAGGACGAGCACCCCCTGCTCGGGGTCGTCGAGGCGCAGCCGGTCGCGCAGGTAGTAGAGCAGGTACAGCAGCACGAGGGCGTTGCTGAGGTTGATCAGGAAGCGGGTCAGCCAGGCCCAGGCGAGGTCGGGGTGTTCACGCGGGCTCAGCCGGAAGGAGGCGAGGAACGCCCGCCCCGACCAGGGCGGCCGGGCCGACGCGGGCAGCCGCAGGTCCTCGTACCGCAGGACGTACGGCAGGACGCCCACCAGGGTGAACACCGCGCACGCCGCGTACCCGCCGCCGGTGCCCCCGGCCACCGTCGCGAGCCCCGTGCCGCCGACCACGCCGAGGATCTGCGCCGCGCCCAGCCAGCCGCCGACGCTGCCGCGCTGGAGCCTGGGCACCCGGTCGGGCACGGCGGCGGTGACCGCGGCGAACGCGGCGTTCAGGGTGAGCTGGACCAGACACCAGCCCGCCGCCATCGTCCACACCCCGCCCGCGCCCGCGAGCAGCAGCAGGGACAGCGCGCCGCCGGCCGCCCCGGCCACGATCCACGGCGTACGGCGGCCCCACCGCGCGGTCGTCCGGTCGGACAGCGCGCCGAACAGGGGGTTGGCGACCAACGAGACGACCGCGCCCGCACCCGTCACCCAGGCCAGCATCGTCTCCTTGGACATGCCGGAGCCGGGCGCGAAGTCCTCCGCCTGGGAGGCGAGGAGGATCTGGAGGGGGCCGTACCAGCCCACCCAGATCGCCCCGTTGGCGAGCGAGAGCGCCGAGGTCCAGCCCCGGCCGACCCGTTCGACGGGCTCGGCGAGCGCCGACACGGACACGGGCACCGGCACGGCGGGGTCGGCCGCGGTCATCTCTGCGCCCGCAGCGCGTCCCGCAGCCAGGCGTACGAGGCCTTCGGGGTCCGCTCCAGGGTGTCGTAGTCCACGTGCACGAGGCCGAAGCGGCGCGCGTACCCCTCCGCCCACTCGAAGTTGTCCATCAGCGACCAGACGAAGTAGCCGCGTACGTCGACGCCCTGCTCCAACGCCCCGTGCAGCGCCCGTATGTGGCCGTCGAGGAAGGCGATCCGCTCCTGGTCGTCGATCCCCTCGTACGAGCAGCCGTTCTCGGTGATGACGACGGGCGGGAGCCGGTCGCCGTAGCGCTCGCGGAAGCCGGTGAGCAGTTCGGTGAGCGCCCCGGGCACCACCGGCCAGCCGAAGTCGGTGACCGGGTACCCCTCCAGTTCCTTGACGGTGAAGGGCAGTTCGGCGGGCAGGGTGAGTCCGCCGAACTCGATCTCCGCGCCCTCGGGGGCGCCGACCTTCGTCGGCTGGTAGTAGTTGATCCCGTACCAGTCGACCGGCTCGCCGATGATCTTCAGGTCCGCCTCGACGTCACCGGGCATCAGCGCGTCGATTCCCTCCGGGTAGCGGCCCAGCAGGACGGGGTCGGCGAAGAGCCGGTTGAGCAGCAGGTCGTAGAAGTCGGCCGCCTCCACGTCCTCGGTGCGGTCCGAGGCCGCCCAGGTCGGGCCGTGCGAGTTGGCGATCCCGATGTCGTCCGCCCCGGCCGCGCGCAGGGCCCGTACGGCCAGACCGTGGGCGAGGAGCTGGTGGTGGGCCACCGGCAGCGCGTCGAACATGAGCTGCCTGCCGGGGGCGTGGGCGCCGAGGGCGTGGCCCAGCAGGGTGTGCTCGGCGGGCTCGTTGAGGGTGATCCACTTCTTGACGCGGTCGCCGAGGCGTCCGGCGACGACGGAGGTGTACTCGGCGAAGCGCTCGGCGGTGTCCCGGTCCGTCCAGTCCAGCTCGGCCGGCAGGTCCCAGTGGAAGAGGGTCGGCACGGGCCGTACGCCCGCCGCGCACAGCGCGTCGACCAGGCGGTCGTAGAAGTCGAGGCCGCCGGGGGAGTTCACCCGGGGCCAGGAGACGGAGAAGCGGTACGCGTCCACGCCGAGGCCGGCGAGGAGCGCCACGTCCTCGGGGTAGCGGCGGACGTGGTCGCAGGCCACCGTCGCCGTGGAGCCGTCCTTGACGTGTCCGGGCACCGCCGTGAAGGTGTCCCACACCGAGGGGCCGCGTTCGTCCACGGCCCCCTCGATCTGGTGGGCCGAGGTGGACACGCCCCAGAGGAAACCGGAGGGGAACTGCGGGAGAGGGTTCGTCGCCATGCGCGATCATCCGTACCCGGGGTAACGGAAGTCAACGGTTCGGCGTGAACCCGTGGCCGGCGGTCTTCAGGCCCGCCTTCGGGCCCCCTCCGCCAGTGCCCCTCCCTTCAGGCCCCTTCCTTCAGGCCCCTTCCTTCAACACCCGGGAGATCAGCTCGCGCTGGTCGTCCGTGAGCCGCGGGTCGGCGGCGTGGACCGTCCTGCCGTCCACGGTGATCTCGTACCGGAACCCGTCCGGGACGCCTGCCGGGGGCGTGCCGTGGCCCGCGGCGAGGGCCCGTTCGGCCAGGGCGTGCCACTCGGGGGCGTCGGGCCGTGCCGAGGTGTCCACCTCGGCACGGCGCTCGATGCCCGCGAACCCGCCCGTGCGCCGCACTTCGATACGCATGGGGTCCTGTCTAGTACGAGTCGGGCGTCCGGGCCAGCGGGCCGGCCGGTCCTAGGAGGACGGGACCCCGACCTGTTCCCAGGCCTTCGTCACGGCCTGGAGCTCGTCGCCCTCGTTGTACCGGGCCCGTGCCGCGGCGAGCGTGAGCCGCGCGAAGTCGGAGAAGAGGGCCTGCTGCGGCAGCTCCCCGCCGGTCAGCACGTCGTACCAGATCTGCCCGGCCCGCTCCCACGCGTGGCCGCCGAGGGCGCTGGCGACGAGGTAGAAGGCGTGGTTGGGGATGCCGGAGTTGATGTGCACGCCGCCGTTGTCCCGGCCCGTGCTGACATAGCCGTCCATGGTCCCGGGCTGCGGGTCCTTGCCGAGCGCGTCGTCGTCGTACGCGGTGCCGGGGGCCTTCATCGAACGCAGCGCGGTGCCGGTGACCCGCGGGGCGAGCAGCCCGGCGCCGATCAGCCAGTCGGCCTCGGCGGCGGTCTGGCCGAGCGCGTACTGCTTGATCAGCGAGCCGAAGACGTCCGACATGGACTCGTTCAGGGCGCCCGGCTGGCCGAAGTAGGTGAGGTTCGCCGTGTACTGGGTGACGCCGTGGGTCAGTTCGTGGCCGATGACGTCGACCGGGATGGTGAAGTCGAGGAAGATCTCGCCGTCGCCGTCGCCGAACACCATCTGCTCGCCGTTCCAGAAGGCGTTGTTGTAGTGCGTGTCGAAGTGCACGGTGGCGTCCAGCGGCAGGCCCTCGCCGTTGATCGAGGTGCGCTGGTAGGCGTTCAGGTACAGGTCGAAGGTCGCGCCGAGGCCCGCGTAGGCGCGGTTGACGGTGGCGTCCTTGCCGGGCTTGTCGCCCTCGGACCTGACCTTCTTGCCGGGGAGGTCCTGACGGTGGCGGGCGTCGTAGATCGTGCGGTGCGGCGTGGGGGCGCCGGTCCCCGCGGGCGCGGCGACGGAGGGTGCGCCGACGACGGTGGTCAGCCTGCGGTGGGTGCGCTCGTACGCGTCGCGCTCCAGGGTCTGGCGCGCGGGGCCGGAGAGCGCGGGGTCCTCGTGCCGGGCGAGCCGGTCGAGGACGTGGGGCGGGACGATGGTGCAGTGGACGGGCTCGAAGCCCCCGTTGGTCGTCATGCCCGGCACCCTTGCACTGAGTGATCCTCTTGTCACTACGCGCAACCATGATTGGTGAAATGGCGCGAAAAGGAGTCTGAGGTTCCGCATGGAAGTGGTATGGCGCACTTTTTGTCCCTTTCGGGGCATGCGATCCCGCATACTGATACAGCCCTCCGCACGAGGCGCGGCTCCGCTAGGCTGCGGAGCATCATGCGTTTCGGGCTGCTTCTCCTTAGCTGCCGCGGCGAGGGCCTGTAGTCGAGGCCGACCCCCTCCCCGCGGAGTCTGGCGTTGCGCCGTCGGCCGTCCTTTCGGACATCCTGAGGAGCCTACGCATCATGGCGGACAGCCAGATCAGCCAGCACGCCCGTACCAACCGTCAGCGGCCCACGTCGATGCCGGTCCACAAGTACGGCCAGTACGACCAGGTCGACATCCCCGACCGGAACTGGCCGGACAACCGGATCACCGTCGCCCCCCGCTGGCTCTCCACGGATCTGCGCGACGGCAACCAGGCCCTGATCGACCCCATGTCGCCCGCGCGCAAGCGTGAGATGTTCGACCTGCTGGTCAAGATGGGCTACAAGGAGATCGAGGTCGGCTTCCCCGCCTCGGGCCAGACGGACTTCGACTTCGTCCGCTCGATCATCGAGGACGAGACCGCGATCCCGGACGACGTGACGATCTCCGTACTGACCCAGGCCCGCGAGGACCTGATCGAGCGGACCGTCGAGTCGCTGAAGGGCGCCAGGCGCGCCAACGTGCACCTGTACAACGCCACCGCCCCGGTCTTCCGCCGCGTGGTCTTCCGCGGCTCCAAGGATGACATCAAGCAGATCGCCGTCGACGGCACGCGCCTGGTCGTCGAGTACGCGGAGAAACTGCTGGGCCCCGAGACCGAGTTCGGCTACCAGTACAGCCCCGAGATCTTCACCGACACCGAACTGGACTTCGCCCTGGAGGTCTGCGAGGCGGTCATGGACGTCTGGCAGCCCGGCCCGGGCCGCGAGATCATCCTCAACCTGCCCGCCACGGTGGAGCGTTCGACCCCCTCCACGCACGCGGACCGCTTCGAGTGGATGGGCCGTCACCTGTCCCGCCGCGAGTACGTCTGCCTGTCGATCCACCCCCACAACGACCGCGGCACCGCCGTCGCCGCCGCCGAACTGGCCCTGATGGCCGGCGCCGACCGCGTCGAGGGCTGCCTGTTCGGCCAGGGCGAGCGCACCGGCAACGTCGACCTGGTCACCCTGGGCATGAACCTGTTCTCGCAGGGCGTCGACCCGCAGATCGACTTCTCCGACATCGACGAGATCCGTCGTACGTGGGAGTACTGCAACCAGATGGAGGTCCACGCGCGCCACCCGTACGTGGGCGACCTGGTCTACACGTCCTTCTCCGGCTCCCACCAGGACGCCATCAAGAAGGGCTTCGACGCCATGGAGGCCGAGGCGAAGGCCAAGGGCGTCACCGTCGACGACATCGAGTGGGCCGTCCCGTACCTGCCCATCGACCCCAAGGACGTCGGCCGCTCCTACGAGGCCGTCATCCGGGTCAACTCGCAGTCGGGCAAGGGCGGTATCGCGTACGTCCTGAAGAACGACCACAAGCTGGACCTGCCCCGCCGGATGCAGATCGAGTTCTCGAAGATCATCCAGGCGAAGACCGACGCCGAGGGCGGCGAGGTCACGCCGAAGGACATCTGGGCGACCTTCGAGGACGAGTACCTGCCGAACCCGGACAACGCCTGGGGCCGCATCCAGGTCCGCACGGGCCAGTCGACCACCGACACCGACGGCGTGGACACGCTGAAGGTCGAGGCCACCGTCGACGGCCGGGACACCGTCCTGGCCGGTACCGGCAACGGTCCGATCTCCGCCTTCTTCGACGCCCTGCAGTCCATCGGCATCGACGTACGCCTGCTGGACTACCAGGAGCACACGATGAGCGAGGGCGCCTCCGCGCAGGCCGCGTCCTACATCGAGTGCGCCATCGGCGACAAGGTTCTGTGGGGAATCGGCATCGACGCGAACACGACACGCGCCTCGCTGAAGGCCGTCGTCTCCGCGGTCAACCGCGCGGCCCGCTGACCTCGTTCACCTGGTTCTTTCCGGCCCCGTCCGCCTTTCGAGGCGGGCGGGGCCCGGTCGTGTCCCGGCCAAATCGTGTGCAGGTCACAAGCAGGTCTCGTCCGGGGTACTGACTACACCTCACCTATGTGGCTAACATCACGCCAGCGCGGCGATGTTGCCGTGGCACTACGGAGGTGTGCGACGTGCTGCCAGGATGGGGACGAAACGGTCGTGCAGTTCAGGTTCCCCGCATCCTGGGCACCCGTACGGCGTGGACCACCGTGGGCGACGGCGAGTTCTTCTGCCCCGGCTGCGGCGGCGACCGCAACTACCAGCGGCTCACCGGACGGCGCCGCTTCACTCTTCTGGGTGTTCCCGTCCTCCCGCGGGGCGAGACGGGGCCCGTGGTCGAATGCGCGGCCTGCCGCAGCCACTACGGCGCCGACGTCCTGGACCACCCGACCACCAACCGCTTCTCCGCGATGCTCCGCGACGCCGTCCACACCGTCGCCCTCGCGGTCCTCGCGGCGGGCGGCTGCTGCGCCCGCTCGTCCCTGGAGACCGCCGCCGCCACCGTCCGCTCGGCCGGCTTCGAGGACTGCACCGAGGACCAGCTGGGCGCCCTCGTCGAGGCACTCGCCGCCGACACCGGCCGCTTCCTCGGCGAGCCCTGCGGGGCGAGCCTGGCCATAGAGCTCCACGAGGCCCTGGACCCCCTGGCCCCGCACCTCGCCGCCACCGGCCGCGAGGCGATCCTCCTCCAGGGCGCCCGCATCGCCCTCGCCGACGGGCCCTACACCCCCGCCGAACGCGACGCCCTCGCCACCGTGGGCGCGGCCCTGACCATCTGCTCGGACGACGTGACCCGCCTCCTGGCCACGGCCCGCACCCCCTCGTAACCGCGCATCCGGCCGATCCCCTTCCTGGGGCGCCCGCGCTCCCCCACAATTGCCCCGTGCGGCAAGGGGGGAGCGGCATGGGGACAGCAGCGCGCTGGGCGGTGGCGATCGCCCTGGCCCTCGTCGGCTTCGGCGCCACCTTCGTGGTCCTCTTCGCCGCCGGACTGCCCCTGCTGCCCTCCGCGGAAGGGGATCGCGCCTCGGTCGCCGCCGGTGCCGGCACGGTCGTCGCGGCGGCGATCACCGCGTGGAGCGCCTGGTACGCCACCCACCGCACCGAACCGGCCGGCGCCCAGGACGCCCCGCTGCGGTTCGACTTCGCCCACTCGACCATCTCCGTCACCGCGAACGGACACCCCGCCGGTCCGGCGGGAACCGTCGTGCGCATGGGTGACCTGCCCCGCCGCCCCGTCGGCTTCCAGCCCCGCGAGGACCTCGTCGCCGAGCTCGCCCGGACCGCGGCCGACCACCCACTGGCCGTCGTCCGCACGGTGACCGGCACCAGGGGGGTCGGCAAGACCCAGCTGGCCGCCGCCTACGCCCGCCGCCGCATCGAGGACGCCTGGGCGGTCATCGCCTGGATCAACGGCGAGACCCGGGGCCAGTTGGTCTCCGGACTGGCCGAGTTGGCGGGCCAGCTCGGTGTGCGCGCCTCCGGTGAGGACGCGGAGACCTCGGCCCGCGCCGCGCTGACCTGGATCGGCCGCAGCGACGAGCGGTGCCTGCTGGTCGTGGACAACGCCACCGACCCGGACGAGGTCGCGGGTTGGCTGCCCACCGTGGGCCGGGCCGAGGTGGTGGTCACGACCACCTCGCGGGCCTTCGGGCACATCGCTGCGGGCGGACAGGTCGACGTGGGTGTCTTCAGCCCGCAGGAGGCGCTGTCCTTCCTCCGGGAACGCACCGGGCTCGACGACCCGGAGGGCGCCCGTGAACTGTCCGAGGAACTCGGCCGGCTGCCCGTTGCCCTCGCCCAGTCCGCAGCCGTGATCAGAAGTGAGCAGATCGGGTACGACGGCTGTCTGCGCCGGCTGCGGACGATGCCGGTGGCACAGCTCCTGGCCGCCGTCCCCGGCGAGCGGTACCCGCACCGGATGGCGGAGGCCGTGCTCCTGTCCGTCCAGCAGGTGGAGTCCCACGACGACACTGCCCTGGTCAGGTCGCTGCTGGACGCGCTCGCCCTGCTGTCGCCCGCGGGCGTGCCGCACCCCCTGCTGCACGCCGTCGCCCGGCACCACGCCCAGGACTCCGCCCCGGCCGCCGAGCGCGCCGTGGGCCGCCTGGTCGAGGCCTCGCTCGCCACCCGGATGGGCACCGACAGTGTCGCCGTCCACCGGCTCACCCAGCGAGTGCTCCAGGACCGGGCGCGGGCCGAGGGGACGCTCGCCGGAGCGGCCGTGACGGTGGGGGAGTGCCTGCTTGACGAGGTGTTCGACCTCGGTGAGGCGTGGGACCGGCGCGAGGAGGGAGGCCGGCTCGCCGACCAGATCGACGCGCTGTGGAACGCCACCGTCACCGATCTCACCACGCTCGACGAGGCCTGCACCGCCCGGCTCGCCCTGCTCCGCGACTGGACGGCCCGCTATCGGTACCAGGTCGGGGAGTCCACCCGCGCCCTCGACGCCGCCGAGGAGACCCTGTTCTGTCTGGAGACGGCCCTGGAGCCCGGATGCGAGGCGGTACTCGCCGCGCTGCGCTCGCTGGCCCTCGTCCGAGAACGCGCAGGCCGTGCCGAAGGCGTCGTCTCGGTCCGGCGACGGCTGCTCGACCTGTACGAACACAGCCACGGACCGCACGCCGAGGAGACCCTCGACGCCCGCTCCGACCTGGCCTGGGCGCATCGCTGGGCGGGGCACTTCGATCTCGCCGTGGCCATGTTCGAGGCGCTGGCCGAGGACAGGGAGGGCTCCGACGGACCGGATCACGTCCGCACCCTCGCGGCACAGGGCGACCTTGCGGAGGTCTACGCCTCGGCGGGCCGGCTTGCGGAGGGGTTCGCCGTGTCGGAGTCCCTGCGGGCACGCCTGATGCCGGCGGACGCGGCCGACCCGTTCCGCAACGCCGACGAGCTGAGCCGCCTCGCGGAGTTCTACGACTCCGCCGGGCGGGCCACGGAGGGGGTGGAACTGCTGCACCGGCTGCTGTCGGAGCAGGAGGCGGGCGAGCATCCGGACGAGTCGGAGACCTTGTGGCTCAGGAACCGGTTGGCCTGGAACTGCGTGTCCGCCGGACTGTTCGATGAGGCCCTGGACGTCGCCACCCGCGCGCTGCGGGACGCCGAACGCGTCCTCGCCGACGATCTGCAGGCCGTCGCGACCGTCAGGGAGACCTATGCGAACTGCCTGGCGCAGTTCGAGCGCAACGACGAGGCCCTGACGGAACTGCGCAGGAACGTGGAGGATCTCACCGCCCTGCACGGGAGCGACCACCCCGATGTCCTCGCCGCCCGCAGGTCCCTCGTCAGCGTACTGGGGAGCGCCTCGCGGTACCGCGAGGCGTACGAGGAGGCGGGGCGGCTCCTCGCGGACTACGAGCAGTCCCTGGGCGCCGACGACACGGTCACCCTGCGAGTGCGGAGCGCCTTCGTCACCGCCTGCGGCGCGGCGGGACAGCATGCCGAGGGGCTCGACGCGGCGCGGCGGTCCCTCACGGACGCGCTGCGTGTACACGGCCCCGGGCATCCGTGGACGCTGGGCTGCCGGATCGACCTGGCCCGCGCCCTGAACCGGGCCGCTCGGTACGAGGAGGCCGAGGCCCTGCTCCAGGAGACGCGCGAGGAGATCGCGAGCCGCCTGGGCGCCCGACACCCCCTGCTCCTGCGCGCCGAGGACGTGCTGGCCACGGTGCTCCTTCAGCAGGCGCGCCGGCAGGAGGCCCGAGACCTGCGGGCCCGCGCCCTGGAACAGCGCATCGACCAGCACGGGTCCGACGACGGGGCCGTCCCGTGGGCGTCCGTCGCCCTCGGTGAAGCCGAGCTGTGGCTCAAGGATTTCGACAGCGCACTGCCGCGATACCGGGAAGCGCTGGCCGCCGTGGAGGCCCGCATGGGCACCCGGCACCGCCACACCATCGTCATGCGACACCGGCTCGCCGACGCCTACGCGTCGGCCTACCGCATACCGGAATGGCTGGCGACGATCACGCATGTGGTCGAGGACTACCGCGAGTTCTACGGCGAGCGGCACCACTGGACCCTGGTGGCCCGGTCGGAGCAGGCGAACGCCTTCCGGCGGTCCGGGAAGACCCGGCGGGCGCTGCGGCTGAGGCGCGCACTGCACTCCGAGTACGTCCGCACCCTCGGAGCGGAACACCCTTATACGGTCGCGCTGTTGGAGTACATGGCGTACGACTGCCGCACGGCCAACCGCCGCTTCGAGGCACTCCGGCTCCGCCGCCGGGTCCTGGCTCTCAACGTCGCCACGACCGGACCGGACAGTGTGGCGAGCCTACGGGCGCACCGGTTACTCGGAGGCGCCTACTGGTCGGTGGGGCTGGTGTGGAAAAGCGTCGGTGTGCAGCGTCGCCTGATGGACACCGTGGTGCGCCTGTACGGTCCCGACCACCCCGAGGCACTGGAGCAGCGCCGGTTCCTGGCCGGGAGCCTGCGCGCCACCGGCAGACTCAACAGGTCGCTCGCCGCCTACCGGGCCAACGTCCTCGCCCACGAAAGGCTGTACGGCGCCGATCACGGCGAGACGCTCGACGCCCGTCAGCAGGAAGCCCACGCTCTCCGGCTGACCGGCCACGTCCGCAGAGCCGTCGCCGCTCAGGCGGAACTCGTCGCCGACTGTGCCCGGGTCTTCGGCCTCGATCACCCCTTCACCTGGTACCGCCGACTTGGCTACGCCTATGCCGTCCTGTGGTCCGGTCACCCCCGCCGCGCCCACCGTCTGTGCGGGCCCGTCCTCGAAGCGGGCCGGAACATCCTCGGCCCGGACCACCCCGACGTCCGGCGGGGAACACGCAGGTTCGCGCTGCTCGCGCTGGCCACCGGCCACCCGCGCACGGCCCTCGCCGCCCGCCGCCGCGCTACTCCCCCGGGAGTAACGGTCCCCGTGGGACACCCTCCGCAGTAGCGGTCGGCTCGGTCCCGGGGGCGACGCGGGGTGGTTCCTGGGCCGGGAGTCTGGATGGGAAGCAGACATCCGGACCGAAGGGAGGCCCTGTCCATGGGGGCCGGAGGAACACGTACGCGATGGCGGGCCGTGCCGTGGGCGGTGCTCGCCCTGTGGGTCGGGCTGCTCGCCGTCGCCGGGCCGTTCGCGGCGAAACTGTCGGACGTACGGCACGACCGGGCCGTCGACTACCTGCCGTCGAGCGCCGACTCCACCCGAGTCGCGAGGATCGAGGACCGGCTGCCCGGCGGCGAGGCCACCGAGCTGGTGCTCGTCTACCACCGCGACGGGGGCCTCCGCCCGGCCGACCGGGACACCGCGGCCCGCCAGCTCGCCGCGATCACCCGGGCGAACCCGCTCACCGGCACCCCCAGGGCCGTACCGTCCCCCGACGGCACCACCCTGATGTACCCCCTCGCCACCACCGCGCCCGGCACCGACGAGAAGAAGCGCGACGCGTTCGTGAACGGCGTCCGTGACCTCGCCAGGCCGACGGACGGGATGAGCGTCGTCGTCGGCGGCCCCGCGGCGCTCGCCACCGACGCGGGCGAGGTCTACGACTCCCTCGGCGGCCCGCTGCTCTACACCACCGTCGCCGTCGTCGCCCTCCTGCTGATCCTCATCTACCGCAGCCCGCTGCTGTGGCTCGTCCCGCTCGCCGTCGCGGGCGTCGCCGACTATTTGTCGATGGCCGTCACCTACGGCCTGCACCAGGCGTTCGGCACCAGCGTCTCCGGCCAGAGCACCGGCGTCATGACGATCCTCGTGTTCGGCGCCGGAACCGACTACGCCCTGCTGATCATCTCCCGCTACCGGGAGGAACTGCGGCGCGTGGAGCGCCCCTACGACGCCATGAAGGAGGCCCTGCGCGGCTGTGGGCCCGCCGTGCTCGCCTCCTCCGGGACCGTCGCCGCCGGACTGCTCTGCCTGCTCGCCGCCGACCTCAACAGCAGCCGGGGCATGGGCCCGACCGGCACCGTCGGCGTGCTCTGCGCCCTCCTCGCCATGCTGACCCTCCTGCCCGCCGTGCTCGTCCTGCTCGGACGGCGGGTGTTCTGGCCGCTCGTCCCCGCCCACGGCAGCGAACCCCGCCGGCGGCGGAGCCTGTTCGCCGCCATGGGATCCTCCGCGGGACGCAGGCCGCTCGTCGTCCTGGCGGCCGGAGCCGCCCTGCTCGGCGCCCTCGCCCTCGGCACGCTGAACCTGCCGGGACCGCTCAAGCAGCAGGACTCCTTCGCCCACCGGCCCGACTCGGTCACCGCGATGCGGACCCTCGCCCGCGCCTACCCCGGACGGGGCACCCAGCCGATCACCGTCATCACCCCCACCGGACGGGCCGACGCCACGCTGTCCGCCGTACGCGGGCACACCGGGGTCGCGAGCGCCGCCCGCGGACGCAGCGGCGGAGGCTGGACGGAGCTCTCCGTCATCGCCCGCGGCGCCCCGCAGTCGGCGGCCGAGACCGCCACCATCAAGGCCCTGCGCGCCGACCTCGCCGGCTCTTACGTCGGCGGGCCCAGCGCCCAGCAGATCGACCTCCAGGACACCGACGCCCGCGACCGGCTCGTCGTCGTGCCGATCGTGCTCGTCTCCGTGCTGCTGATCCTCGTCCTGCTGCTGCGCTCCCTGGTGGCACCGCTGCTGCTCGTCGCCGCCGTCATCGCCGTCTGGGGCGCGGCCCTCGGCATCGGCGGCCTGGTCTTCGGCCCGCTGCTCGGGTTCGCGGGCACCGATCCCGGCCTCGGACTGCTGTCCTTCGTGTTCCTGGTCGCCCTCGGCGTCGACTACGGAATCTTCCTGATGCACCGGATGCGCGAGGAGTCCCTGTCCGGCGCCGAACCGGCCGCCGCCGCGCTGACCGCGCTGCGCACCACCGGGGGAGTGATCGCCTCGGCCGGTCTCGTCCTCGCGGCCACCTTCGCCGTGCTCACCAACATGGGCCTCCTCCAGCTCGTCCAGCTCGGCTTCGTCATCTCGGCCGGAGTGCTGCTCGACACCTTCCTCGTCCGTACGTACCTGGTGACCAGCGCGAGCGTGGCACTGGGCCGGAAGATGTGGTGGCCGGGCGGCCTCTCCCGGGAGCCGGAACCCGCCACCGCCGGACGGCGGGACCGCGTGCCCGTCGGCTGAGCCGCGCACCGGACAACGCGCACCGGGCGCCCCCGTCTCCCGCGGGGGCGCCCCCTCACGGAAGATGAAGCGGTGGACGTCAAACGCATGCTGCACCTCACCGGCTTCGGGTACCGGGGCGAGGTCGACCCGGCGCGGGTCCTGCGCCAGGACGCGCTGCTCGCCGCCGCGCTCCTGGCCGTCGACGTCCTCGTGGCGCTCACCGTGCACACAGGCGGCCGGCGGCCGGACCCGCTCGGCTGGACCCTGCTGATCGGCGCGCACCTCCCGGTGGTCCTCCGGCGGCATGCCCCGCTCCCCGCGTTCCTCGGGCTCGTCGCCTGTGTCGCCCCGTACCACGCGCTCGGCTTCGACCACAGCGCGCCGCAGGCCGTCTCCATGACGGCGCTGTTCACCGTCGCCGTCACGGGGACCCCGCTGCGCTCCCTGGTCATCGGCGGCGGGGTCGTCGGGATCATGCTCACGGTCAAGTTCGCGCAGGGCAGCGCCGAGGGCACCCAGGCGCTGCGCGTCACCGGCTGGATCGTCTCGTTCATCGTGCTCGGGGTGTCCGTCCGGGTGCACGGGCAGTACCTGGCCTCGGTCGTCGAACGGGCCGAGCGCGCCGAACGCACCCGCGAGGAGGAGGCCCGGCGCAGGGTCGCCGAGGAACGGCTGCGCATCGCCCGCGACCTGCACGATCTGCTCGCCCACAGCATCACCCTGATCGGGGTGCAGACCTCCGTCGCCGCCCACGTCCTGGCCGCCGACCCCGACCGCCTCGACCGGACGGCCGTCGCCAGGGCCCTCGACGACATCTCCGAGACCTGCCGCAGCGCGCGCGGCGAACTGCGGACCACGCTTGAGGTGCTGCGCGACTCCGAGCCCGGCGGCGAGGGCAGGGGGCCGCTGCCCGGCCTCGACGGGCTGCCCGACCTGGTGGAGGCGGCCCGCGCCGCGGGCACGGAGGTGGAGCAGCCGGCCGCGGTGGGGGCCGACGGCGTCCCCTCCGCCGTGGGCGCCGCCGCCTACCGCATCGTCCAGGAGGCCCTGACCAACGCAGTACGGCACGCCGGTCCCGGGGCCAGGGTCCGCGTGGACCTGGGCACGGACGGCTCGGCGCTGCGGGTGAGGGTCACCGACGACGGCATCGGCGACACCGGCGGCCCGCCCGGCTTCGGCCTGGTGGGGATGCGGGAGCGGGCCCGCAGCGTGGGCGGCACCCTGGAGACCGGCACCCGGCAGGAGGGGGGATTCGCCGTGCTGGCGGTCCTGCCCCTCCAGGGCGGGGTCCGATGACCATCCGGGTGGTCCTCGCCGACGACCAGAACCTCGTACGGGCCGCGTTCGCCATGCTCGTGGAGTCGGCCCGGGACATGGAGGTGGTCGGGCAGGCGGCCACCGGGCGGGAGGCCGTCGAACTGGCCCGCTCCGGGAACGCCGACCTGGTGGTGATGGACATCCGCATGCCCGACCTCGACGGCATCGAGGCGACCCGGCTGATCGCGGCCGACCCGGAGCTCGCCGGCGTCAGGGTGCTCGTGCTCACCACGTACGACACCGACGAGCACGTCGTGGAGGCGCTGCGCGCGGGCGCCTCCGGCTTCCTGGTGAAGGACACCCGGCCCGCCGAACTCCTCGACGCGATCCGCACGGTGGCCGCCGGGGACGCGCTGCTCTCGCCGGGCCCCACCGCCCGCCTGGTGGCCCGCTTCCTGCGCGCCCCGTCCGCCCCCGCGCTCACGGCGGGCGGCCCCGAGGGACTCTCCGAACGGGAGCGCGAGGTGCTCACGCTGGTCGCCCGCGGCCTCAACAACGCCGAGATCGCCGCGGCGTTGGGGCTGAGCCCGCTCACCGCCAAGACCCATGTCAGCCGCATCATGGGCAAGCTGGGCGCCCGCGACCGGACCCAGCTGGTCATCGTGGCCTACGAGTCGGGCCTGGTGACTCCGGGTTCCTGACGGCCCATCACCGGGCCCTGTGAACACGGGTATCGCCGTGGCCCCCGGGGCACATTAGGTGCACGGGACGTCCCACGTCCCATGTCCGCGACCGACGCCCGGCCCACCCGGCCCGGCCGACGCAGTCCAGGGAGTGCCATGACCAGCATGAGCCGCGTGCTCGCGTTCGCCGCCGCCACCGGACTCCTCACCGCCCTCGCCACGACCGGCGGCACCGCCGCGGCCGCCTCCCGGGCCGGCGGTGGCTGCGCGTCCTCCGTCCCGTACACCGCGGGCCAGGACGGCTACGACACCTACCGCATCCCGGCGGTCGTCACGAGCGGGGCCGGCACACTGCTCGCGTTCGCCGAGGGCCGGCACGGCGGAGCGGGCGACACCGGGAACATCGACGTGGTCCTCAGACGCTCCCACGACGGCGGCTGCACCTGGGGCCCGCTGCGGGTCGTCGCGTCCGGGGACGGTGACACCCGCGGCAACCCGGCGCCGGTGGTGGACCCCGTGACCGGCCGGATCGTCCTGCTCACGACCTACAACAGCGGAGCGGTGACCGAGGCGCAGATCATGCGGGGCGAGGTCACCGCGGAGCAGAGCCGGCGCGTCTTCGTCCAGAGCAGCCGGGACGACGGGCTGCACTTCACCACCCCGCGGGAGATCACCGGCCGGGTGAAGCGGCCGGACTGGCGCTGGTACGCCACCGGGCCCGGCCACGCGATCGCCCTGCGCCACGGACCGCACGCGGGGCGCCTGGTGGTGCCCGCCGACCACTCCGCCGCCCCGCCCGCCGGGTCCCCCGACACCGGCCAGGAAGCCAGGTACTTCGGGGCGCACGCGCTCTACAGCGACGACGGCGGCCGCACCTGGCGGCTCGGCCTCGTCGACGCCACCTACGACGGACTCGACAACGCCAACGAGACCTCCGTGGCCGAACTCCCCGACGGAAGGCTCTACTTCAGCTCGCGCGACCAGAACGGCACCCGTCCCGGCAACCGCCTCGACTCCTACTCGAGCGACGGCGGCCGGACCCTGGACCGCCCGTTCGCCGTCCAGCCCTCCCTTGACGACGTCCCCGTCGTCCAGGGAAGCGTCCTCCAGCTCACCGGCCGCTCCGCCCCGCTCCTCTTCTCGGGCCCCTCCGTCCCCACCGCCCGCCGGTCCCTGGCCGTCTGGCGCAGCACGAGCGCCGGCGCCGGCTTCGTGAAGGCGGCCACCCTGACCGCGCGGCCGGCCGCCTACTCGGACCTGGTCCAGCTCGGCCCCTCCCGGGTCGGCGTCCTCTACGAGACCGGTGACACCGGACCGTACGAGTCCATCGCGTTCCGGCGCCTGCCGGTCGCCGGACTCCTCGGGTAGCTCACAGCAGCCCGGCCGAGGCCAGGTACTTCCCGACGCGTTCCACCTCGCCCGGCGACAGCGGCACCTGGGGCTCCGCCGTCGCCGGGCAGTCGATGACCCCCCGCAGATGCAGCGCGGCCTTGAAGGCGCCGAGCGCCGAGGAACTCCCGCCCATCCGGGCCGGGTCCCCGACGCCCACCAGGCCGAACAGCTCGCACAGCCGCTCCTGTTCGGCCCGCGCCCGCTCCGTGTCGCCCGCCGCGCACAGCTCGTACAGCCGTACGTAGCCCACCGGGTCCACATTGGCCAGACCCGGGACCACGCCGTGCGCGCCCAGCGCCAGCGCCGAGTCGACGACCACCTCGGAACCGGTGAGCACGGTGAAGCCCCCGGCTCCGGGGAGCGTACGGGCGCCGGTGACGACGGCGCGGAAGGAGCCGAGGTCGCCGCTGGAGTCCTTGAGGCCCGCGAGGACACCGTCGGCCGCGAGTCCGAGGACGAGTTCGGGGCTCAGCTTGCTGTGGACGGAGGCCGGCAGGTCGTACGCGAACACGGGCAGCCCCGCGCGGGCGGCGACGAGACGGAAGTGGCGGGCGATCTCGGCTGGATGGGTGCGGGTGTAGAACGGGGCCGTGATGACGACCGCGTCCGCGCCCGCGGCCCGGGCCGTGCGCGCGTGGTCCAGCACGCGGGGCGTCGTCATGTCGATGGCACCGGCCAGGACCGGCAGCCTGCCCCCGACGTGCGCCACCGCCGTCTCGACCACGAGAGCGCGCTGCGCGTCCGTCAGATAGGCCACCTCCGACGTCGAGCCGAGGACGAACAGACCGTGCACCCCCGCGTCCGTCAGATGGTCGATCAGCCGGGTGAGCGACGGGACGTCCACCTCGCGGTCCGGTGTCAGGGGTGTGCAGACGGGCGGTACGACACCGGTCAGCGGGGCGGGCAGGGTCATGAAGGCTCCCGGGTGTGCTGCTGGGGCGGAACGTCGGCCGGGGCGGCGGCCTCCGCGGCGGACCCGGCCTGCGCCACGAGGGTGCGCGTCGACCGGCCCTCCTCCACAGGATGGTGGCACCGGAAGCGGTGCCCGGGGGCCGACGCGGCCGTGAACTCCGGCATCCGGGTCGCGCATTCCCCGTCCGCCCGCCAGCACCGGGTGCGGAAGGGGCAGCCGCTCGGCGGGCGCGTCGCCGAGGGCACGGGCCCCGACAGCGGGATCGGCTCGACCGGGTCGAGCAGGCTCGGCGTTGCCGAGAACAGCGCCCGGGTGTACGGGTGACGGGAGCCCTCGGTGACCTCGGCCGCCGGGGACTCCTCGACGATCCGCCCGAGGTACATCGTGATCACCCGGTCGCTCATCCGGCGCACCGTCTGGATGTCGTGGGACACGAACACCAGGGCCAGACCGAGGCGTTCCCTCAGATCGAGGAGCAGGTTGAGGATCTGCGCGCGCACCGACACGTCCAGCGCGCTCGTCGGCTCGTCGGCCACCACGAGACCCGGATCGAGGGCCAGCGCGCGGGCGATCGCCACCCGCTGGCGCTGACCGCCGGAGAGCTGGCCGGGCAGCGCGTCCGCGAGGGCCCGGGGCAGACCGACCAGGGACATCAACTCCCGCACCCGGCCCTCGCGTTCGGCGGCGCTGCCGCGCCGGTGCACATCCAGCGGGTCGCGCAGGATCCGCCGCACGGACAGCCGCCGGTTCAGGGCCGTGGACGGATCCTGGAAGATCATGCCCGTGCCGGCGCCGACCGCCGTGCGCCGCTCGTCCGGCGTCAGGGACCACAGGTCACGGCCGCCGAAGGACACCGTGCCCGACGTCGGCCGCTGCACCCCCACCAGCACCTTCGCCAGGGTCGACTTGCCGCAGCCCGACTCGCCGACCACGCCGATCGTCTCGCCGGGCGCGACCGTGAGATCGGCGCCCGTCAGCGCGTACACCCGGTCCCGGGTGAAGACGCCGCCGCTGCGCGCCTTGTGGACCACGTGCGCGTCGGTGAGCCGGACGAGCGCCTCGTCCGCCGGGCGGACGGCGGCCCCGGGTCCCGGCCCGGTCATGCGACGCTCCCGGGCCCGAGGTGACGACGGGGTCCGGCCGCCGCCGGGGAGATCCTCACTTCACTGCCTCGCTCTCCGTGGTCACCAGGTCGACGGCCGGGTGGTGGCAGGCCGCCGTGTGGGTGCGGGGGCCGACCAGTCCGGGCGCCGTCGTCCGGCACGTCCCGTCCGCCATCGGGCACCGGTCCGCGAACCGGCAGCCGGCCGGGAAGTCGGCGGGGGAGGGGACGACCCCCCTGATCTGCGTCATGCGCTCCGCCGCCGACTCCAGGGACAGGACGCTGCCCAGCAGCCCGCGGGTGTAGTGGTGCGCCGGGGACTCCACCAGGTCCGCCGTCACCCCCGTCTCGACGATCTGGCCGCCGTACATCACGACCACCCGGTCGGTGACCGCCGAGACGAGCGCCAGGTCGTGCGAGACGAGGACGAGGGCGAAGTCCAGTTCCGCGCGCAGCCGCAGCAGCAGCTCCATGACCTGCGCCTGGACCGTCACGTCCAGGGCCGTCGTCGGCTCGTCCGCCACGATCAGCGCGGGCTCCCTGGACAGCGCCATCGCGATCAGCACCCGCTGGCGCTGGCCCCCGGACAGCTCGTGGGGGTAACTGCGCAGGGTGCGCTCGGGGTCGAGCCCGACCAGGGCCAGGAGTTCGGCCGCCGTGCGCCGGCCGCCCCGCCGTATCACCTGCCTGAGCTGCGCCCTGATCGTCATCGCCGGGTTCAGGGACGACAGCGCGTCCTGGTAGACCATCGCCATCTCGTGGCCCAGCAGCCGGCGCCGAACCCGCATCGGCTCGCCGACCAGCGGCCGCTCCCGGAACCTGACCTGTCCCCGTACCCGGGCGCCCTTGGGTTCCAGGCCCATCACGGTCAGGGCCGTCAGCGACTTCCCGCAGCCCGACTCGCCCACCAGGCCCAGGACCTCGCCGGGATACACCTCGAAGCTGATGCCGTCGACGATGTCCACGCCGCCGTGCCTGCCGTCGAAGCCGACGGCCAGACGTTCGACGGCGAGCACGGGCCGCCCGTCCGTGACCGGTGGCCGGGCGCCCGCGCGCAGCCGGGCCGCGGCCCGCGCCAGGCCGGGCAGTTCGACGACCGTGCCACTGCCCGGCTCAGGGGCTTCGAGCCGGTCCTCGGCGGGCGGCACGGACACCTCGCGGGCGGCCGGCGCGGCCCAGGCGTCGGAGACGCCCTCGGAGAGGATGTTCAGCGACAGCACGGTGAGGAGCATCAGCAGGCCGGGGAAGACGGTGGCCCACCAGCCGCCGGTGAGGACCATGTTCTTGCCGTCGGCGATGACACTGCCCCAGGACGGGTCGGGGGGCCGGACCCCCGCGCCGATGAAGGACAGCGAGGCCTCGAAGACGATCGCCTCGGCGACCTGCACGGTGCAGAACACGAGCACCGGGGCCGCGCAGTTGACGGCCACGTGCCGCAGGACGATGTGCGGGGTGCGGGCGCCGATCACGCGCTCGGCGGTGACGTAGTCCTCGCCGTACTGGGACAGCACGTTGGCCCGTACGACCCGGGCGACGGGCGGGGTGAACAGGAACGCGATCGCGCAGATCAGGACGGTGATCCCGCCGCCGAACACGGCGACCAGCACGGCGGCGAGCGCGATGCCGGGGAACGCCATCACCACGTCCAGGGAGCGCATCAGCGTCTCGTCGACCGCCTTGCGCGAGGTCGCGGCGAGCGCGCCGAGCAGCGCGCCCACGACCAGGGCGAGGGCGGTCGCGCCGAGGCCGATGGCCAGGGACCAGCGGGCCCCGTACATCAGCCGGCTGAGGATGTCCCGGCCGAGGCTGTCCTGCCCCATCCAGTGGTCCGCCGACGGATGGCCGGTGCCGTCCGTCTGCGGCTGCTGGTCGAGCGGGTCGTGCGGCGCGAGCAGCGGGGCGAACACCGCCGTCACGAGGACCACGGCCAGGAAGCAGAGCGCGATCCTGGACGGCGGCGGCAGTCCGCGCAGGCCGCGGAGCCGGATTCCGGGCCGGGCGAGGGCCCCCGCGAGTTCCTTCCGCGTGATCACCGGGTCGACTCCCTCAGCCTCGGGTTGACCAGCAGATACAGGATGTCGATGACGAGGTTCACGACCACGAAGCCGATGGCCGTGGTCAGGACGACGCCCTGCACGACGGCCGGGTCGCCGTTCTGCACGGCGTCGATCATCAGCTTGCCCATGCCGGGCAGCGAGAAGATCGTCTCGATGACGACCGCCCCGCCCAGCAGGTAGCCCACGCGCAGACCGAGCACGGTCAGCGGGTTCATCAGGGCGTTGCGCAGGACGTTGCGGCCGACGACCACCCGGGGCGGCAGCCCGCTGCCGATCGCGGTGCGCACGTAGTCCTTGTCGAGCTCCTCGACCACCGAGGTCCGCACGATCCGGGTGAGCTGGGCGGCGACCGGCAGGGACAGGGCGAGCGCGGGCAGCGCCATGGTCTTGAGCCAGCCGGTCGGCGAGTCGGCCGGGTTGATGTAGCCGCCGGTCGGGAACCAGCCCCGGTCGACGGCGAGGTACTGGATCATCAGCAGGGCCAGCCAGAAGCCGGGTGCGGCGACCCCGGTCAGGGACACCACCCGGATGATCTGGTCGGGCAGCCGGTCGCGGTGGATCGCGGCCGTGACCCCGCCGAGCAGCGCCAGCACCACCGCGATGCCGAGCCCCAGGAAGGTGAGCTGGAGGGTGAGCGGCAGCGCGGTGGTGACCTGGTCGGCGACCGGTGCCCTGGTCAGGGCACTGGTCCCCAGGTCGCCGTGCAGCAGGTTCCCCACGAAGTGGACGTAGCGCACGGGCAGCGGATCGAGCAGCCCGTTGCGCTCCCTGAAGTCGTGCAGCTGCCGCGGGGTCGGATTGGCTCCCTGGAAGAACGCGGACGCGGGGTCGACGTCCGAGAACCGCATCACCAGGAACACGAACAGGACGATCCCGAGCATCAGCGGTACGAGCAGCGCGATCCGGCGCAGCAGGATCCTGACGATGGCGACCACGTGCGAACTCCCCCGTCGCCTAGACCCACTTGGCTTGCAGCAGGTTGATGCCGGGATAGGGCTGCGGCCTTATCCCGGCGAGCCGGCGCGGGTTCCACGCCGTCATCAGCTCGTTGTGCACGACCGGGTAGAGCACGGCCTGCTCGGCGACGACGTCGATGTAGTCCTGGATCATCGTCTTCTTCTTGTCGGCGTCCGGTTCCTGAGTGGCCCGGTCCATGTCCTTGAAGAGCTGCCTCGCGACCGGGTCGCCGGCCCAGCGGGCGTAGCCCATCCAGAGGTTCTGGGGGCCGTAGTTGTAGTGCATGATCAGGTCGGCGTCGAGGCCGAACTGGTTGGGGTTCGAGGCGGCGGCGACGACCTGGTAGTCCTGTTTCTGGTCCATCTTGGTGAAGACGGCCGTGGTCTCCTGCGGGGACAGGGTCGTCTCCACGCCGATCGCGTCCCAGGACGCCTTGACGGTCGGCAGGCAGTCGACGATCCAGCTCACGTTCACCGACAGGATCTCGATCCTCAGCCCCTTGACCCCGGCCGCCTTCAGGAGCTTCTTCGCCTTCTCCGGGTCGTAGGAGTAGACGGTCTTCGCGGGCCGGTAGGAGGGGTTGGCCTCGTTGAGGAAGGAGGTCGACGGCTTCCCGTGCCCCTTGAGGGCGACCTCGACCATCTTGCCGGTGTCGATGGCGTAGTGCAGCGCCTGCCGCACGCGGACGTCGTCGAACGGCTTGTGCCTGGTGTTGAACATCAGGAACAGGTTGTTCATGCCCGCGCCGCCCTGGACCGTCATGCCGCCCCTGCGGAGCTGGGCGATGTCGGCGTACGGGATGTTGTCGGCGATCTGGGCCCCGGCGCTCGCCCCGGAGATCCGGGCGACGCGGGGCGCCGCGTCCACTACGGTCAGCCAGTTCATCCGCTTGAAGGCGGGCCTGCGCGGTCCGTTGTAGGCGGCGAACGCCTCGAACGTGGTGTTGGACTTCGGGTGGTGCGCGGTCTGCCGGTAGGGGCCGGAACCGATCGCCTTTCCCTTGATCGCGTCGTCCCAGGCGCCCGGCAGCGAGAAGACGTGCTTGGGCATGATCTTCGCCAGGGTGAGCCGGGAGATCCCCTCGGGGAACGGGAACTTGAGCACCAGCTCGACGTTCCGCGCGTCGGTCGCGCGGACCTCCTTCAGCCAGGGCGCGAAGAAGCCCTTGGCGAGCGTCTGGGTGTTCGGGTCGAGTATCCGGCCGAAGACGAAGACCACGTCCTCGGCGGTGACCGGTTTCCCGTCGTGGAAGGTGGCCCCGGACCGCAGCGTGAACTTCCAGGACGTGCCGGTGAGGTCGGCGGGCACCTGGGTGGCGAGGGCGGGGTAGGGCTCGCGGGAGATCGGGTCGGTGTCGAGCAGGCCCTCGTAGATGTGGTTGTTGGCGGCCATGGAGAAGGCGGACGCGGTCTGCGTCGGGTCCCAGCTGCCGTCGTTCCCGTAGCCGATGACGGCGGTCAGCGTGGCGTTGCGGCCGCTGCCCGCGTGGCCGGTGTCGTTCGTCGACTCGGGTCCCGAGGAGCAGGCGGCGAGGGCCGGGGAGAGGGCGGCGGCCGCGCCCAGGGCCCCGGTGTACTTCAGGAACGACCGGCGGTGCGGCGCCGAGGTGGGGTTCACGTCGCGCACGGTTCCTCCAGCAAGGAGTGGTCCAGTGGAACGGTCCGGTGGGGCGGTGGAGCGGTCGGTGCGCTCCGGTGGGACGGCCGGCGCGCTCCGGTGGGGGAGCGGCCGGATCGGTGGGAGCGGCCGGTCAGGTCGGCCGGACGGCAGGAGATACGACGTCCTACGTCATAGGGGGCAGCGTGACCATAAGAGGGGGCAAGGAGAGGGTCAAGGGCCCGCACACGAATGGCGTATCTTCCACAGGCGCGACCAATGACGGTAAGAATCAGGGGCAGTTGGCCGAACTTGGCGTTTAATCAGCCCGGAGGTGGGACGTCCGATGTCCAGCGAGCGTACGATGCGGCGCATGCCTGAGGAGACCGGGAACCGGCGCAGGCCCGAGCGCCGGGTGAGCAGTCATATCCAGCGCGAGGTCATGCAGCTGATCCTCGACCAGGGGCTTCCGGCCGGCGCGCCGCTGCCCACCGAGACCGAGTTGATGAACGACCTCGGGGTGAGCCGCAATTCGGTCCGTGAGGCGCTCAAGGCCCTTCAGGCGCTGGACATAGTCGAGATCCGGCACGGCTACGGCACCTATGTGGGCGAGGCGTCGATGACCCCGTTCGTCGACGGACTGACCTTCCGCACGCTCGCCCGTCCGGACGATCCGACCGGGGCGCTCGCCGAGATCCTCCAGGTCCGCGAGGTGCTGGAGGAGGGGCTGATAAGCCGGGTCGCCGAGGTGCTGACCGAGGAGGAGCTGGACCGGCTGGAAGCCGTCGTCACGGAGATGGAGACGGCGGGCGACGACGGCCGCTCCTTCCCCGAACTCGACAGCGAGTTCCACGAGTTGCTGTACGCCTCGCTCGGCAACCCGCTCGTCCCCCAGCTGCTCGGCGCGTTCTGGACTGTCTTCCGGCGGGTCGCCGTGGTGCGCGGCTGGAGCGACGACATCACCCCGGAGGTGACGGCCCGCCGCCACCGCGACATCCTCACCGCCCTGCGGGACCGCGACGTCGAGGGCGCCCAGCGGGCGATGGCCGACCACTTCCGGGGCATCGAGGCACGTGCGGCCCAGGGCTCCCGCGGAGTGGGCTGACCGGACACTCTGTTCGCCCCCGCCCGCGGGCGAACGGTGTCGACCCCGGTCGTACGTCCCCGGTCCGATGTCCACCCCGGGCCGCCTGCCTACGATCGGGCACATGCATGTCACGCCGTCGCTCCCCCCGCTCAAGCGTGTCCCGCCCGGCGCCTGGGTCGCCCTGGCCTGGTGCGCCAGCACTCTCTTCACGGTCCTCGCCCGGATCCGGCTGCCCGGCCAGAACGGGCCGAACGAAGTGGCCGCCGCCCAGTTCTACCGCTGGGACGGCCTGCTGCTCTTCACCGTGGCATGCGTCCTGGCCCTGGCCGGCAGCGCCTGGCTCGGCCGCCGACCCCTGGCCGCGCTGACCCTCCTGCTGGCGGCGGGCGCCCTGTTCACGACCAACCTCGCCGTCACGGCGATCCAGCTCGCCCAGTACCTCGCCGTCGACGTCGCCCTCTACTTCATCGCGGCCGGCCGCTCCCGCCGCACCGGGACGACCGGGCTGGCGATGGCGCTCGCCGTCCTGGCCGCCTGGCTGACGGGACGGCTGGTGCAGGGCTGGGGCATCGGCACGCTCGTCGAGCTGACCGTGGCGCTGACGGTCGTCGTCGCCTGGCTGCTCGGGGACGCCTCCCGCCGCACCCGGGTCCACGCCGAGCAGCTCCGCGCCCGGGCCGCGGGCCAGGCCGTCACCGACGAACGCCTGCGCATCGCCCGCGAGATGCACGACATGGTCGCCCACAGCATCGGCATCATCGCCCTCCAGGCGGGCGCCGCCGCCCGGGTCGCGCACACCCAGCCGGACGCGGCCCGGGAGGCGATGGCGGCGGTCGAGACGGCGGGCCGGGAGACCCTCGCCGGGCTGCGCCGCATGCTCGTCGCGCTGCGCGAGGCGGACCACGGGGACGGCCGGGACCTGCTGCCCGGGACGGCCCCGGACGGGCACCCCGGCTCGTCCGGAGACATCGGCGGGCACTCCGGCCCGTCCGGAGATCCCGGCGGGTACCGCGGCTCGACCGGAAATCCCGGTGACCGGATCTCCGGCACGATCCACGGGGCCCACGAGGCCCAAGAGGCCCACGGGCCCCAAGGGCTGGGAGGGGACGGCGAGTCGGCCCCGCCGGGCCCGTTCGGCGGGGCCGGCTCCGGCTCCGGCTCCGGCTCCGGTCCCGGGGAGACGGACCTCCCCGGAGCCGCCGCAGGCGATCGCTTCGGCACCGCCCGGTCCGCGGCGACGCGCCCCGCCGAGGGACTGGCCGACCTCGAACGGCTCGCCGCCGCCGCGACCGCGGCCGGGGTCCGCGTGGACCTCCGCTGGACCGGCGAACGGCGCCAACTCCCGGCGGACGTCGACCTGTCGGCGTTCCGGATCGTCCAGGAGTCCGTCACCAACGTCTTACGCCACGCGGCGACGACCGTCTGCCGGGTGACCGTCGACCACCGGGACACCGAGGTCGCGGTCGAGATCACCGACGACGGCCGGGGCACGGGCAGCACCACGGACACCGGATTCGGCCTCATCGGCATGCGCGAGCGGGCCGCCCTGCTGCACGGCGAGTTCACCGCGGGCCCGCGCCCCGAGGGCGGTTTCCGGGTGAGCGCACGCCTTCCGCTCCCGGCAACGGGCCGGGCGGGCGCCCGATGACGGTACGCGTGGTCCTCGCCGACGACCAGCAGCTCATCCGCACCGCCCTGCGCATGGTCATCGCCGACATCGAGGACATCGAGGTCGTGGGCGAGGCGGAGAACGGCGAGCAGGCGGTGGCGCTCGCCGCGGAACTGCGCCCCGATGTCGTCGTCATGGACATCCGCATGCCCGGCATGAACGGCATCGAGGCGACCCGCCGGATCACGGCGGACACCACGGGCCCGGCGGGCCCGGCCAGGATCGTCGTCCTCACCACCTTCGACGACGACGACTACGTCTACGGGGCGCTGCGCGCCGGGGCGTCCGGGTTCCTGGTCAAGGACATGGGCCTGGACGACATCCTCGCGGCCGTACGGGTGGTGGCGGCCGGGGACGCCCTCATCGCCCCCGGAGTCACCCGCCGGCTCATCCAGGACTTCACCGCCGCCCGTCCCGAACTGACCCGGGGGAACTGCGAGCTGAAGGGGGTCACCGAGCGGGAGCGCGAGGTACTGACCCTGGTCGGCAGCGGACTGTCCAACACCGAGATCGCCGAGCGGCTCTTCATCAGCGTGGCCACGGCGAAGACGTATCTCACCCGGCTGCTCTCGAAGCTGGACGCGCGCGACCGCGTCCACCTGGTGATCATCGCGTACGAGGCGGGGCTGGTGTCCGTGAACCGGTCGGCGCGAACGCCCTGAGCCCGGCCCGGCCGGACCGCCGGGGACGGCGGTCCGGGACCCGGTTCCCACCGGGGTGAAACCCGCACCCTCCCTGTGTCGTTCCAGTTCTGAACAGAGGAATTCCCAGGCGGCCTCCCGTGAGCCGCCGGCGCCGGGGGCGACCCCCGGGCCCGGCGGGCGGAGGCACTCGGCGCACCGCGCCGAAGAGGCGGAGGACACTGTGCAGGACCTACCGGACGGCGCGCGCACGGACCGGAGTCACCATCGAGGTCCACATCCGGCCCGCGGCGGCCCCGCGGTGAAGGCGGCACCGCCGCCGACCGGCTCCTGCGCCGTCGACACCCGCACGGGGAGGGTCGGCGTGGTCATGGGGCACGAGGGTCCTTACGTACAGCTCAGGCCGCTCGGCGGCGGCCGGGAGTGGGACTGCTTGCCGGAGGCCGTGCGGCAGGCCACCACGGCGGAGCGGACCGGAACGGCACCCGTGTGCGCCGGAGCGCACGGGTGCCGCGGGACGGTCTGAAGGGCCCGGTGCCGCCACGGTCCCGGGAGGTCCCGGGCCGAAGGCGACCGTCCGGGCCGTGCTGTCCGTGCCGTAGGCGAGAATGGGCCGCATGAGTCTGTTCCGCGACGACGGCATCGTGCTGCGCACCCAGAAGCTGGGTGAGGCGGACCGGATCATCACGCTGCTCACCCGCGGTCACGGCCGGGTACGGGCGGTGGCGCGCGGGGTCCGGCGGACCAAGTCGAAGTTCGGGGCGCGCCTCGAACCCTTCTCCCACGTGGACGTGCAGTTCTTCGCGCGGGGCGGTGAACTGGTCGGCCGCGGGCTGCCGCTGTGCACCCAGAGCGAGACGATCGCTCCGTACGGTGGCGGGATCGTCACCGACTACCCCCGGTACACCGCAGGCACCGCGATGCTGGAGACCGCCGAGCGGTTCACCGACCACGAGGGGGAGCCCGCGGTGCAGCAGTACCTGCTGCTGGTCGGCGGCCTGCGCACCCTCGCCCGCGGCGAGCACGAACCCCACCTCGTCCTGGACGCCTTCCTGCTGCGCTCCCTCGCGGTCAACGGCTACGCGCCCAGCTTCAGCGACTGTGCCAAATGCGGCATGCCGGGACCCAACCGCTTCTTCTCGGTCGCGGCGGGAGGAACCGTCTGCGTCGACTGCCGGGTGCCCGGCAGCGTCGTACCCTCGCCTCAGGCCCTCGAACTCCTCGGCGCGCTGCTCACGGGAGACTGGGAGACCGCGGACGCGTGCGAGCCGCGGCACGTCCGGGAGGGCAGCGGGCTGGTGTCGGCCTATCTCCACTGGCATCTGGAACGCGGACTGCGTTCCCTGCGGTACGTGGAGAAGTAGGCGCCGTCACGGCAGGGCCGGGGCGGCGCACGGGCGCGGCACGAGCGCGCGGGAACAGCACGGAAAAGAAGCAAACAGAGCGAGACGAGCGCCCGGCGCACGCGAGCCAGTCAGAGGAGACGAGAAACACATGGTCGTACGCGGGATCCTGGGCCGCAGGCGCCGCGAGTACAAGGCGCCGGAACCGCACCCCTCCGGTGCCCGCGCGCCCAAACTCCCGGGCGAGCTCGTCCCGGAGCATGTGGCGATCGTCATGGACGGCAACGGCCGCTGGGCCAAGGAGCGAGGGCTGCCCCGCACCGAGGGCCACAAGGTCGGCGCCGAGCGCGTCCTCGACGTCCTCCAGGGCTCGATCGAGGTCGGCGTCGGGAGCATCTCCCTGTACGCCTTCTCCACCGAGAACTGGAAGCGCTCGCCCGACGAGGTGCGCTTCCTGATGAACTTCAACCGCGACTTCATCCGCAAGACCCGCGACCAGCTCGACGAGCTCGGTATCCGGGTCCGCTGGGTGGGACGCATGCCCAAGCTGTGGAAGTCGGTCGCCAAGGAGCTCCAGATCGCCCAGGAGCAGACCAAGGACAACGACCGGCTCACCCTGTACTTCTGCATGAACTACGGCGGCCGCGCCGAGATCGCCGACGCGGCGCAGGCGATGGCCGAGGACGTGAAGGCCGGCCTCCTCGACCCGTCCAAGGTCAACGAGAAGACCATCCAGAAGTACATGTACTACCCGGACATGCCGGACGTGGACCTGTTCCTGCGCCCGAGCGGCGAGCAGCGCACCTCCAACTACCTGCTCTGGCAGAGCGCCTACGCCGAGATGGTCTTCCAGGACGTGCTGTGGCCCGACTTCGACCGGCGTGACCTGTGGCGGGCCTGCGTCGAGTACGCCCAGCGCGACCGCCGCTTCGGCGGCGCCGTCCCCAACGAGCAACTGCTCGCCATGGAGCAGGACATGAGGGGCGACGGCTCGTAACACCCGTCACTCGCCGCGGCGTTCTCGACCGGCGCCGCGGTCACGGCCCGTCACCACAGGACCGGGGAGGGGCCGTGACCGGGGGCCGGGGCGCCCTCCGCGTGTCCGCGGGGTTCAGCCCTTGGCCGCGGCGCACTCCGCGCAGGTGCCGAAGATCTCCACCGTGTGGGCCACGTTCACATAGCCGTGCTCCGCGGCGATGGCCTCCGCCCACTTCTCGACCGCCGGGCCCTCCACCTCCACGGCCTTGCCGCAGACGCGGCAGACGAGGTGGTGGTGGTGCTCGCCGGTGGAGCAGCGGCGGTAGACCGACTCGCCCTCCGAGGTCCGCAGGACGTCGACCTCGCCGGCGTCGGCGAGGGACTGGAGCGTGCGGTAGACCGTGGTGAGCCCGACCGAGTCGCCCTTGTGCTTGAGCATGTCGTGCAGCTCCTGCGCGCTGCGGAACTCGGTCACCTCGTCGAGCGCCGCCGCCACGGCGGCACGCTGCCGGGTGGAGCGGCCCCGGACGGGCGATCCAGCGGTTGTCACCGTTGCCTCCTAGCGTCTGCCCTTGCCCGGCCATTGTGCCAGTCCGGGCAGGGCGTGGTCAGACGCCGACGGTGCTCTCCGGGCTGCGGGTGGCCGGAATCGCGCACTCCGCGGGGTCCCCGGCGGCCTGCGCCGCGGCCAGCGCACGGGCCCGGCGCCGGGCCAGCGGTGACGCCAGCGCCGTCAGCGCGATGAACGCGCCGATCGTCAGCAGCACGATCGTCGAACCGGGCGGGACGTCCTGGTAGAACGAGGTCACCGTGCCGCCGATCGTCACGCTCACCCCGATCGCCACCGCGATGGCGAAGGTGGCCGCGAAGCTCCGGGTGAGCTGCTGGGCCGCCGCCACCGGCACCACCATGAGCGCGCTCACCAGCAGCAGGCCCACGACCCGCATCGCGACGGTGACCGTGACCGCCGCCGTGACGGCCGTCAGCAGGTTCAGGGCCCGCACCGGCAGACCGGTCACCCGGGCGAACTCCTCGTCCTGGCTGACCGCGAACAGCTGCCGGCGCAGTCCGAGGGTGACCGCCATGACGAAGGCCGCCAGCAGGAAGATCGCCGTCACGTCGGACTCGCTGACCGTCGACAGCGAGCCGAAGAGGTACGAGGTCAGGTTGGCGTTCGAGCCGCCCGGCGCGAGGTTGATGAACATGACGCCGCCCGCCATGCCCCCGTAGAAGAGCATGGCCAGGGCGATGTCCCCGCGGGTCTTCCCGTACCAGCGGATCAGCTCCATGAGGACGGCGCCGAGCACCGACACGGCCGTGGCCATCCACACCGGTGAGGTGTTGAGCAGGAAGCCGAGGCCGACGCCCGTCATCGCCACGTGGCCGATGCCGTCGCCCATCAGGGCCTGGCGGCGCTGGACCAGGTAGATGCCGACGGCGGGCGCGATGACGCCGACCAGGACGGCGGCGAGCAGCGCCCGCTGCATGAAGGCGTAGTCGAGGATGTCCATCAGCTGAGCAGTCCCGTCCGGAGGGGTTCGGCGTCGTGGGCCGCGTGCGGGTGTACGTGGTCGTGGCCGGGCAGCGCGTGCTGGCCGACCGCTCTCGGCGGCGGGCCGTCGTGCAGGACGCAGCCGTCCCGCAGGACGACCGCGCGGTCGATCAGCGGCTCCAGCGGGCCCAGCTCGTGCAGGACGAGCAGCACCGACGTGCCCTGGGCGACCTGGCCGCGCAGGGTCGCGGCCAGCACCTCCTGGCTGGCCAGGTCCACGCCCGCCATCGGTTCGTCCATGATCAGAAGTTCGGGTTCGGAGGCCAGCGCGCGGGCGATGAGGACCCGCTGGTGCTGGCCGCCCGACAGGGCGTTCACGGAGTCCTTGGCCCGGTCGGCCATGCCGACGAGCTCCAGGGCCCGTCGTACGGCCGCGTGGTCGGCCTTGCGCAGGACGCCGAAGCGGGCGCGGGACAGCCGGCCCGAGGCGACGATCTCGGTGACCGTCGCCGGCACACCGCCCGCGGCCGTGGTCCGCTGCGGGACGTAGCCCACGCGGTGCCAGTCGCGGAAGCGGCGGCGGGGGACGCCGAAGATCTCGATCTCTCCGGCGCTGACGGCGACCTGGCCGATGACGCTGCGTACGGCGGTCGACTTGCCGGAGCCGTTCGCGCCGAGCAGCGCGACGACCTCCCCGCGCCGCACGGTCAGGTCCATGCCGCGCAGGACCGGGCGTGAACCCAGTTCCGCCCGGACGCCGCGCAGGGACACGACGGACTCGCTCATGACGTCCTCCACAGTGGTCACTTCGTTCCCAGCGCCGTCTGGAGCGCCTTCAGGTTCGACCGCATGACCTGCATGTAGTCGTCGCCCCTGGATTTGTCCGTGATGCCTTCGAGGGGGTCGAGGACGTCCGTCCGCAGCCCTATGTCCCGGGCGATCGTGCCGGCCGTCCTGTCGCTGACGAGCGTCTCGTAGAACACCGTCGTGACGCCGTCGGCCTTCGCCAGGTTCTCCAGCCCCTTCACCCGGTTCGCGCTGGGCTCGGACTCGGGGTCGAGGCCGTTGACGGCCTCCTCGGTGAGCCCGTAGCGCTCGGCGAGGTAGCCGAAGGCGGCGTGGGTGGTGATGAAGGTCCTGGTCCTCGTGTTCGCGAGCCCGTCGCGGAACTCGGCGTCGAGCGCGGCGAACTTCTTGCGCAGCGCCGCCATGTTCTTGTCGTAGTCCGCCGCGTGCCCGGGGTCGGCCTTCTTCAGCGCGGCCGACACGCCCTCGGCGACCTGGGCGAAGCGCACGGGGTCGAGCCAGATGTGCGGGTCGGGGGCGCCGGCGTCCTCGCCCTCGCCGTGGTCGTGGGCGGCGGCGTGCCCGCCGACCTCGTTGCCGTGCTTCTCCAGGGTCGTCAGCGAGGCCGCGTCGACCTTGGTCCGCACACCGGACTGGGCCACCGCGTCGTCCACGGCCGGCTGGAGGTTCTTGAGGTAGAACACGGCGTCCGCGTCCTGGAGGCGCGCGGTCTCCCGGGCGCTGATCTCCAGGTCGTGCGGCTCCTGGCCCGGCCGGGTCAGGTTCGTGACGTCCACGTGCGTCCCGCCGATCTGCTCGGCGAGGTACTGGAGCGGGTAGAACGACGCGACCACGTCGAGTCTGCCGTCGTCGCGGGCGTCGGCCGCGGCGGAGCCCGAGCAGGCGGTGAGCGCGCCGAGGCCGAGGGCGGTGGCGGCCGCCACGGCGGAGCCCGGTATGAGGCGTCGTCGTACGTTCATGACAGTCATTTTCAACAAATCTGGAAACGATTGTCAACAAGCCCACGGATCGGCACCCGCGCGGCTCCCGGCAACGGGTATCAAGTGGATCCAATCGGCAGGAAGCGGCCCACCGCGGGAACCGATTTGATACAGGGGTGGCCGACGCCGGTAACCTGAAGCATTCGCTGCCGTCCGTTCGTAATGAAGAGAGCACCGTGGCCGCCGACAAGATCGATTCCATCGTCAGCCTGAGCAAGCGCCGTGGCTTCGTTTTCCCCTGTAGTGAGATCTACGGAGGACAGAAGGCCGCCTGGGACTACGGCCCGCTCGGTGTCGAGCTCAAGGAGAACCTGAAGCGCCAGTGGTGGCGCTACATGGTCACGTCGCGCGAGGACGTGGTCGGTCTGGACTCGTCCGTGATCCTGGCCCCCGAGGTGTGGGTCGCCTCCGGTCACGTCGCCACCTTCACGGACCCGCTGACCGAGTGCACCTCGTGCCACAAGCGGTTCCGCGCCGACCACCTGGAGGAGCACT
This sequence comes from Streptomyces sp. NPDC127038, assembly GCF_042725875.1. NCBI lineage: Bacteria > Bacillati > Actinomycetota > Actinomycetes > Kitasatosporales > Streptomycetaceae > Streptomyces > Streptomyces sp. NPDC127038. The sequence goes on from NZ_JBHXDQ010000022.1 coordinate 110,867, forward strand.
ACGAGGCCAAGCACGGCCGCCTCCCGGAGAACGGCCTCGCCGACCTCAACTGCCCCAACTGCGGCAACAAGGGCACGTTCACCGAGCCCAAGCAGTTCTCGGGCCTGCTCTCCACCCACCTCGGCCCGACGCAGGACAGCGGCTCCGTCGCCTACCTGCGCCCCGAGACCGCCCAGGGCATCTTCACCAACTTCGCCAACGTGCAGGTCGCCTCGCGCAAGAAGCCGCCCTTCGGCATCGCGCAGATGGGCAAGTCCTTCCGCAACGAGATCACGCCCGGCAACTTCATCTTCCGCACCCGCGAGTTCGAGCAGATGGAGATGGAGTTCTTCGTCAAGCCGGGCGAGGACGAGCAGTGGCAGGAGTACTGGATGGAGCAGCGCTGGAACTGGTACACCGGTCTCGGCATGCGCGAGGAGAACATGCGGTGGTACGAGCACCCGAAGGAGAAGCTCTCCCACTACTCCAAGCGCACCGCCGACATCGAGTACCGCTTCCAGTTCGGCGGCAACGAGTGGGGTGAGCTGGAGGGCGTCGCCAACCGCACCGACTACGACCTCAACGCGCACTCCAAGGCCTCCGGCCAGGACCTGCTGTACTACGACCAGGAGGCCCAGGAGCGCTGGACCCCCTACGTCATCGAGCCCGCCGCCGGTGTCGGCCGCGCCATGCTCGCCTTCCTGCTCGACGCCTACGTCGAGGACGAGGCCCCGAACGCCAAGGGCAAGATGGAGAAGCGCACGGTGCTGCGCCTCGACCACCGTCTGGCCCCGGTGAAGGTCGCGGTCCTGCCGCTGTCCCGCAACCCGGAGCTGTCCCCGAAGGCCAAGGGCCTGGCCGCCGCGCTGCGCCAGAACTGGAACATCGAGTTCGACGACGCCGGCGCCATCGGCCGCCGCTACCGTCGCCAGGACGAGATCGGCACCCCGTTCTGCGTCACCGTCGACTTCGACACCCTCGACGACAACGCCGTCACGGTGCGCGAGCGCGACTCGATGAAGCAGGAGCGTGTCTCGCTCGACCAGATCGAGGGCTACCTGGCCGCCCGCCTCGTCGGCTGCTGACCCGAGCTCCGCACGAAGCACGAAGCACGAAGCCCCCGTCTCCCGGTCAGGGAGGCGGGGGCTTCGCGTCGTCCCGGACCATGAGGCGTCCGGGGGTCCGGGCGCCCGCGACACCGGCGTGCCCCGGCGCCCCCGCGGGGGACCGGCTCACGCCTCCTTGGGGTCGACCGTCGCCTGGTGCTTCTCGGCCAGGTGTTCCTCGGCCTTCAGCCAGGGCAGGAACTGGGTGTTCTTGCGCCAGCCGCACGTCTCGCACCGGATGGTCCGCTGGACGCCCGACCGCTGCACATGGACGGTGTGTTCGCGGCCGTGCTGGTCCCAGCGGCTCACTTTGCTCGCGTTGATCTGAAGCATGACGCCTCCTGGTTCTCCCGCTTCGCCTGCGCAGCAAGGAGTGTGCAGCATGGCGAAGATCAACGGGGGTTCCTGGGCCGTGAGTTCGCGGACGCCCGAGCGGCGGCGGTCGCGGGTCAGGACGGGGCGAGATGGCCCTCGGCGGCCTCGACGGCGGCCGTGGTGACGTTGACCTGGTGTTCTATCTGCCGGTCCACCGGCACCCAGGTCGCCGTGAAGCTGGCCGAGTAGGCGGCGCACCAACGCGCCACGAGGGCTTCGAGCTCGGCGCGCTGGGACGCTGTCCCCGGGGCCGGCGCGTACTCCTCCAGCAGGCGCAGCAGCATGGCGGCGGCCCGCAGCGGGGTGCGGCGGGCGAAGCCCTCGATGCTGGCCGTCCGGGCGCGGGTGAGACCGGGCAGCGGGGTGAACGACGGATGCGCGGGATCCCAGCTGTCGGCCAGCGGGCCGCACACACCCAGCGTCTCGGCCACGGCCCGGCGCATGCTGAAGGCGGGCTCGGGACCGGGCGCCGGGAGGTGCGGACGGGCCCGCTCGTAGTGGACGCGGACGGTGTGGGCGTAGTCCCGCAGCCGTTCCGCCCAGTGCCGCAGCCGCTGTTCGGGAGCGGGGTGCGGGGCGAGGTCGGCGAACCCGGCCGCGGCCCAGACCGGCACCTCCAGGACCGCGGTGACACCGCCGTGGGCGTGCGGGGCGAGCCAGGTCGAGCGATGGGCGTTCTCCGGGAAGGCGGTGGGGCGTTCGGGCGCACCGGGCGGCGGCAGGACGAAGACGCCGGGAGCGCTCGTGGGCCAGTGCAGGGCGTCCAGCGGGGCCCGTTCGACCGGGATGCCGAGCCGTTCGGCGGAGGCGGCGAGGGTCCGGTCGAGACCGGGGACGTCCCGGGTGAGCTGGGCGAAGGTGCCGCCGATGTCCGTGCTGTGCAGGGAGATCTGGATGTAGGGCCGCAGCCGGTGGATGACGTCGAGCAGGGCGCGGCTCTCCGGCAGGACCCTCGGGCGGGGCAGGGCCGGTGCCCATTCGGGCTGTTCGTCGGCGGTGGGCCGGAAGAAGGACCGGTAGTGGCCGAAGAGGGTGTCGGCCCGGTGCCCGCCCTCGTTGAGGCGCGCTCCGTCCGGGTCGAGGCACAGCACCAGATGCCATACGGTGCCGGGACGTTCGCCGCCCAGTGCCCGGTGGGCCAGCGCCAGAAGGGTGCCCCCGCCGACGTACTCGTTGGGGTGTGCGCCCGCGACCACGAGGGCGTGCCGTGACCCTTTCCCGACGCTCAGCATCCGCAGCGGGACGCCGTGCCGGGAGTGGCCGATCGTGCTCAGCCGGCACAGGCCGGGATACCGGGCGGTCAGGGCCTCGGCGGTGCGGGTGACGTCGGCGGGTGTGGGATAGCTCAGTGTCCGGATCCGCTGTCGTCCCGGGTCCGTCTCCGGTCCAGCGCGCGGATCTTGATCTCGGCCACGGAGTCTCCTCGGATCGTGGATCGCCGGTCGCGGGTCCGCCGGACGGAACGCGCCGGGCCATCGCCGGGCACGTTCCGTTCGACTTCGGTGCGACTCAGTACGACATGGCGCACCACTGGTGTCAACAGCCCCTGGGGGTAAGGCGGCAGCCTCATGGCCTGGGCATATGCCGCTGGCCGCACGGGAGTCGAATCCTGTGGGCGGACCCGTCCCTCAACTGATCGTGCGGGGCAGCCGCAGGCTCAGCGCGGTGGTCAGGACCACGCCGGCCAGCTGGACCAGCAGGGTCGTCACCAGGGCGTCGCGCATGCCGTGGGAAGGGGCCAGCGACAGGAACAGGGTGCCGAGGGTGGCCACACCGACGGCGAGCGCCGCCTGCTGGGTCGTGGCCATCACGCCGCTGCCCACGCCCGCCCGCGCGGCCGGCACCTCGGAGAGGATGATCCGGATGAGGACGGGCAGCTGGAGCGCCTGCCCCGCGCCGGCGACGGCCGCTCCGGGCAGCAGTTCCACGATCCCGAGATCGGGCCAGGAGCGCCAGGCGGCCAGCGCGATGAGGCAGAGACCCACCGCCTGGAGCAGTCCGCCCGCGGTGACGACCCGGGTGCCGAAGCGGGCGATCAGCCGCGGTCCGCACAGCGACGTGACGAAGAAGACGACCGCCATGGGCGCGAGGGCCAGCCCCGCCGGGACGGGCCCGAGGCCCTCCCCGCGTTGCAGGGCCACCGCGATCACGAACATGAAGCCGCTGAACCCGATCGAGAACGGCACGATCATGATCAGGCCCCGGCGCAGCGAGGTCAGCTCGAACAGGCTCGGCGGGACCAGGGGGGTGCGGCCGCGCCGGTCCGCGCGGCGTTCCACGAGGTAGAACGCGGCGGCCGCGAGCGGGAACAGGGCGAGGGACACCCAGGTCCACAGCGGCCAGCCCGCGGCCCGGCCCTCGGTGAGCGGGGCCAGCAGAGCCAGCAGCGCGACCGCGAGCAGGACCGTGCCGGGGGCGTCGACGGGCTCCGGGCGCTGCGAGCGGGTCTCGGGGACCGCGCGGCGGGCCAGCACCAGGCCGAGCACCACGACGGGCACGTTCACCAGGAACACCGAGCGCCAGCCGGTGCCCGCGATGTCGGCCGCGACCAGCAGGCCGCCGAGGATCTGCCCGGCCACCATGGACAGGCCGGCCGTGGCGCCGTACAGGCCCATCGCCTTGGCGCGGCGCTGTCCGGAGGTCGCCGACTGGATGGTGGCCAGGACCTGCGGCAGCATCGCCGCGGACGCCGCGCCCTGGGCGACGCGCGCGGCGACCAGGGTCCACGCGGTGGGCGCGAGGCCGCAGGCGAGCGAGGTCAGGCCGAAGGCCGCCATGCCGCCGAGGAAGAGCCGGCGCCGCCCGAAGAGGTCGCCGAGGCGTCCCCCGAGGACGAGCAGGACGGCGTACGCGACTCCGTAGCCGGCGACGACGAGTTCGAGGACGGCCTCGCTCGCGTTCAGGTCCCGCCCGATGGTCGGCAGGGCCACGTTGACGATGAAGAAGTCGATCAGGGGCAGTGCCGCGCCGAGCAGCACCGTGAAGAGTCCGAGGCCGCCGAGCGCGGGTGGCGCCGTGGGGGCACGGACGGTGGTCGTGAGGGTTCCGGTTTCGGTCACGTCCCCAAGACTTCTCCTCGGCCCAGACGGGTACCAGAGTCTCCTTATCCTGGTACAAGCACTACCTGGCAACAGGCTGCGGTGAGCGGCAGGCTGGAGGAATGACGACGATGGCACAGGAGACGCGCCCCGGAACAGTGCCCGAGCCGCCCCGGGCCTCCGGCACCCGCACGGGGGAGATCCGCCGGCACGAGCTGGCCACCTTCCTGCGCAGCCGCCGCGAACGCATCACGCCCGAGCAGGTCCAGCTGCCCCGCGGCCGCCGCCGCCGTACGCCGGGCCTGCGCCGCGAGGAGGTCGCCCAGCTCTCCGCCGTGGGCGTCACCTGGTACACCTGGTTGGAACAGGCCCGCGACATCCAGGTCTCCGAGCAGGTCCTCGACGCGCTGGCCCGCACGCTCCTGCTGGACCCCAGCGAGCGCGCCCACCTCTTCCAGCTGGCCGGGGCGGTCGATCCCACGCCCGCCGCGCAGTGCCCGGTGATCACCCCGGCGCTGCGCCGGATCCTGGCACAGCTGGAGCCCGTCCCGGCCTGCATCCAGAACAGCAGGTACGACATCCTGGCGTACAACCGCACCTACGGGCGGCTGATGATGCGCGACCTCGACGCGGTCCCGCCCGCCGACCGCAACTGCGTCCTGCTCGCCTACACGAACGCGGAGTGGCGCGAGTCGATCGTCCTGCGCGACGAGACCACGCGGCTGATGGCCGCCAAGCTGCGGGCGTCGATGGCCGGGCACCTGGGGGAGCCGGCCTGGAAGACCCTGCTGAAGCGGCTGCGGGCCGAGTCGGCGGAGTTCCGCGAGAACTGGGACCGGTACGAGGTCGCCGCCGCCCTCGGCAAGACCAAGCAGTTCCTCAACCCGTACGTCGGCCTGGTCACCGTCGACCACACGGACCTGTGGCTCGCCCCCGACCTGGGCGCCCGCATGGTGACGTACCCGCCCAAGGACGAGGAGAGCCGCGAGCGGCTGGAGAAGCTGCACGCGATCGCGCTGCGGGCGGAGGCGGAGGCGGAGGCGGAGGCCGGGGCAGGGGCGGCGGAGGCGGTCGCGGACCGGCCCGGAGCGGGCCTCTGCGAGGAGGCGGAGGTCGCGGACCGGCCCGGAGCGGGCCTCCGAGCGGCGGCGGCACGAGCCCGCTGACCGGGGGAGACCCGACCCGACGGTCCGACGGTCCGGCGGGCGGCCGGCGTCGCACCGGCCGCCGGGTGGCTCAGGCCGCCGACGGGTCCTGGGCCCGTACGCCCGCCGCGTCCCGGATCTCCGGGGACTCCAGCAGGCGGGCCGTGCGTTCGGCCGACGCGCGGGCCCGGGCCCCGCTGCTGAGCAGACCGATCGCGAGGACCGCGACACCGCAGGCGGTGATCACCCACCAGCCGGGGCGGGACGCGGCGACGAAGGTCTCCCGGTAGGCGGAGGCCTGGATGCCGGAGGCGAGGGCCGCGCCGATGACCGCGACACCGAGGGTGCCGCCGATCTGCCGGCTGGTCGAGGCGACGGCGGCGGCGACGCCCGCCTGGGCGCGGGGCATGCCGGAGACGGCCGTGTTGGTGATCGGCGCGTTCACGAAGCCGAAGCCGAGGCCGAAGAAGACATAGCCGACGACGAGCGTGACGTTCGACGTCTCCGCCTCGAAGGCGGCGAACAGCACCCCGCTGACCGTCATGGCGAGCCCGGCGATCAGCAGCGACGGCCGGGGGCCCCGGCTGCCGACCAGACGTCCCGATATCGGCGCGCAGACGAAGCACAGGATCGCCATGGGCAGCATCCACAGGCCCGCGTGCAGGGCGTTCAGACCGCGCACGTTCTGGAGGTACAGCGTCGACAGGAACAGGAAGCCGCTCAGCGCGGCGAACGCGCTCACCGCGATGACGGTGGCCCCGCTGAACGGAACCGAGCGGAAGAAGCGCAGGTCGATGAGGGGTTCGTCGCGCCGCGGCTCGTACCACAGGAGGCCGGCCAGCGCGGCGAGGGCGACGGCGCCGAACGACAGGGTGTGGGCGATGCCCGAGGTCGGCGCCTCGATGATCGCGTACGTCAGGGAGCCGAGCAGGACGATCACGAGGAGCTGGCCGACCGGGTCGGGCCGGCGGGCCTTCGGGGCACGGGACTCGGGGACGAACCGCAGGGTCAGCAGGAGCGCGGCGAGGCCGACGGGCAGGTTGATCCAGAAGATCGACCGCCAGCCGACGGAGTCGACGAGCAGTCCGCCCACCATCGGTCCGGCGGCCATCGATATACCGACGACGGCACCCCAGACCCCGATCGCGCGGGCCCGCTCGCGGGGGTCGGTGAAGGTGTTGGTGATGATCGACATCGCCACCGGGTTCAGCATCGAGCCGCCGACGGCCTGGACCATCCGGAAGACGATGAGCGTGTCGAGGTTCGGGGCGAGGGAGCACAGCACCGAGCCGATGGTGAACAGCACCAGGCCCGCCATGAACACCTTGCGCCGGCCGATGCGGTCGGCGGTGGAGCCCGCCAGCATCAGCAGTGAGGCCAGCACCAGGGTGTAGGCGTCGATGGTCCACTGCATGCCCGCGACGCTCGCGTGCAGCTCCCGCTGCATCGAGGGGAGGGCGACGTTCAGAACCGTGACGTCGAGGCTCACGATCAGCAGACTCATGCAGCAGATCGCGAGCACCAGCATCCGGTGACGGTGGCTGAGCTCAGGCATGGAGTCAGCGTACGTCGTTGTCGATAGTGTGTCTAACTAATGACCACTACATGATCTTCCGCGCGAGCATCCGGCGCCGTACGCCACAATGGGGGAATGCCCACGCCCACGTCCACGGTGAACCCCATGGTGAACCCCCCGGTGAACTCCTCGCTCTCGATCGGCCCCCACACGGCGCAGCCGCCCGTCGTCCTGGCCCCCATGGCCGGGATCACGAACGCGCCGTTCCGCACGCTGTGCCGCGAGTTCAGCGGCGGCAAGGGCCTGTTCGTCAGCGAGATGATCACCACGCGGGCGCTGGTCGAGCGCAACGAGAAGACCATGCAGCTGATCCACTTCGACGCGACCGAGAAGCCGCGCTCGATCCAGCTGTACGGAGTCGACCCCGCCACCGTCGGCAAGGCCGTCCGCATGATCGCGGAGGAGGACCTCGCCGACCACATCGACCTGAACTTCGGCTGCCCGGTCCCCAAGGTCACCCGCAAGGGCGGCGGCTCCGCCCTCCCGTACAAGCGCAACCTGCTGCGCGCGATCCTGCGCGAGGCCGTGAGCGGCGCCGGGGACCTGCCCGTCACCATGAAGATGCGCAAGGGCATCGACGACGACCACATCACCTTCCTCGACGCGGGCCGGATCGCCGTCGAGGAGGGCGTGACGGCCATCGCGCTGCACGGCAGGACCGCGGCCCAGCACTACGGCGGCACCGCCGACTGGGACGCCATCGCCCGGCTGAAGGAGCACGTGCCGGAGATCCCCGTCCTCGGCAACGGCGACATCTGGTCGGCGGACGACGCGCTGCGCATGGTGCGCGAGACCGGCTGCGACGGCGTCGTCGTCGGACGCGGCTGCCTCGGCCGGCCGTGGCTGTTCGGCGACCTCGTGGCCGCCTTCGAGAGCCGCCCCGGCGACTACGCGCGGCCCGTGCTGCGCGAGGTCGCGGCGGTCATGGTCCGCCACGCCACGCTCCTCGGCGAGTGGATCGGCGACGAGGCGCGGGGCGTCATCGACTTCCGCAAGCACGTCGCCTGGTACCTCAAGGGCTTCTCGGTCGGCTCCGAGATGCGCAAGCGCCTCGCGATCACCTCCTCGCTCGCCGAGCTCTCCGACGGACTCGCCGAGCTGGACCTCGACCAGCCGTGGCCCGCGGGCGCCGACGGCCCCCGCGGCCGTACCTCCGGCAACAACCGGGTCGTCCTGCCGGACGGCTGGCTGAAGGACCCCTACGACTGCGCGGGCGTGTCCGAGGACGCCGAACTGGACACCTCCGGCGGCTGATCCGCCGGCCGTGCGGGGGGGGCGCCCCCCCCCCGCCCCCCCGCCCGCACCCCGGGGCCCCCCCCCCCCCCCCCCCGTGCCCGGGTGGTGCAT
>NZ_JBHXDQ010000023.1:0-80481 GCF_042725875.1 Streptomyces sp. NPDC127038
GCGACGGGGGCGGGGGCCCGTAGGGCGTGGGGGGCCGGGGGAACTCGCTTCCCCGGACCCCCGTCGTGCTGTCGGCGCGTGTCCTACCGCAGGCGTTCGACCGCCGCGGCCACCCGCTCGTCCGAGGCGGTGAGGGCCACACGGACGAACCGCTCGCCCGCCTCGCCGTAGAAGTCGCCGGGGGCCACCAGGATGCCCAGCTCGGCCAGACGGGCCACCGTGGACCAGCAGGACTCGTCCCGGGTGGCCCAGAGGTAGAGGCTCGCCTCGCTGTGCTCGATCCGGAAGCCGTGGCCCAGCAGGGCGTCGCGCAGGGCGGTACGGCGGGCCGCGTAGCGCTCACGCTGTTCGCGGACGTGGGTGTCGTCCGAGAGCGCGGCGACCACGGCGGCCTGGGTCGGCGCGGACGTCATCATGCCGCCGTGCTTGCGGATCGCGAGGAGCTCGCCGAGCACCGCCGGGTCGCCCGCGAGGAAGGCAGCGCGGTAGCCGGCCAGGTTCGAGCGCTTGGACAGCGAGTGGACCGAGACGATCCCCTCGTAGGAGCCGCCGCACACGTCGGGGTGCAGCACCGAGACCGGGTCGCTCTCCCAGCCGAGCTCGATGTAGCACTCGTCGGAGAAGACGAGGACGCCGTGCTCGCGGGCCCAGGCGACGATCCGGGTGAGCTCGGCGGCGGACAGGACCCTGCCGGTCGGGTTCGACGGGGAGTTCAGCCACAGCAGCTTCAGGCCCGCCGGGTCCAGCTCGGTCGGGTCGTCGTAGACCACGTGCTCCGCACGGGCGAGCCGCGCGCCGACCTCGTACGTCGGGTAGGCGAGGCGCGGGTAGGCGACCTTGTCGCCCGGGCCGAGGCCGAGCTGGGTCGGCAGCCAGGCGACCAGTTCCTTGGAACCGACGACGGGCAGGACATGGTGGTGGGTGACGTCCCGCGCGCCGAGCCGCCGCTCCACCCAGCCCGTGAGCGCGTCCCGCAGCTCGGGCGTGCCCCACACGGTCGGATAGCCGGGCGAGTCCGCGGCCGCGACCAGGGCTTTCTGGATCAGCTCGGGCACCGGGTCGACCGGGGTGCCGACGGACAGGTCGACGATGCCGCCCGGGTGAGCGGCGGCCGTCGCCTTGTAGGGCTCCAGCTTGTCCCAGGGGAAGACGGGAAGCCGGTCGGAGACTGCGGACACGGGATCAGGCTCACTTTCTCGACGTACGCCCCGTACACGCGGTACGGGCGGCTGCGCGGCGGCGGGCGCGCCGGCACGGCAAACGCCTCGGTCCCGTACAGCGACCGGAAGGATCGGGCCGTACGGGACCGGGGCGACGCTCCGCCGGCTGCCGCTGGGCGGGGCCCAGCGGACCGCCTACTGGTTCTGCGGCGGCAGTGCGGCGACGAACGGGTGGTCGCGCTCGATCAGGCCGAGCTTGCTGGCGCCGCCGGGCGAGCCGAGCTCGTCGAAGAACTCGACGTTCGCCTTGTAGTAGTCCTTCCACTCCTCCGGAGTGTCGTCCTCGTAGAAGATCGCCTCGACCGGGCACACCGGCTCACAGGCTCCGCAGTCGACGCATTCGTCCGGGTGGATGTACAAGGACCGGGAGCCCTCGTAGATGCAGTCGACCGGGCACTCCTCGATGCACGCCTTGTCCTTGACGTCGACACAAGGCTGCGCGATGACGTAGGTCACGCTGTCGTTCCTCCTCGATAGGGCGCTGGCGGGCCTGTCGTAGGCTCCGCCGCCTGGCGCGCGGGAGCGCGGCTCGTCGATGCCCGCCCCTAGTATCTCCGTTCTTGGGCATGATCCGAACAGGAGGGGTGAACTGACCTGTGGAATTCTCTGCCGCCGGCCGCCTTGAGGTCCGTGTCACCGCTGCTGACGTGGGTAAACGCGTCTCCGTGCGGCGCCTGACGGACAATGGAGACACGGTGGAGAAGTTCACCGATACGGTCGGTGTTCTCACATCATGGGACGACGGTGTGCTGCTGATCACACGACGGACCGGGGAGCGTGTCCGGATCGAGGAATCCTCCCTGGTCGCGGCCAAGGTCGTACCGTCCGCGCCCGCACGGCGGCGTGGTCCTTCGGCGTCCTACGACGAGCTGGCGCGGGTCGCCGCACGGGCCTGGCCCCCGGTGGAGAGCGAGCGGCTCGGCGGCTGGGAGCTGCGCGCGGCGGGCGGGTTCACCCGGCGCGCCAACTCGGTGCTGCCTCTGACCGCCCCCGGCGTGCCGCTCGACGAGGCCCTGGCGTACGTACGGGACTGGTACGCGGCGCGCGGCCTGCCCGCCTACGTCCAGACCGCCACCGGCGCCGAGGGCACCCAGGAGCTGCTGTGCGCGGAGCTGGAGGACCGCGGCTGGACGCGCGAGGTGAGCGCCGGACTGTGGACCGGCGCGCTCGCGCCGGTCGCCGACCGTGAGGCCCCCGGGGTGACGCTCTCGCGCACGGCGGACGAGGCCTGGCTCGGCCGCTACCAGCGCAAGGGCGTCGGCGAGACGGCCCTGAAGGTGCTGTCGGGCGGTCCCTCGGTGTGGTTCGCGACGGTGCCCGGCGCGGAGGGCGCCGCTCCGGCGGCGATCGGGCGGTGCGTGGTGGACGGCCGCTGGGCCGGTTTCGCCGCCGTGGAGGTCGACCCGGACCTGCGCCGCCGGGGCCTCGCCACCGCCGTGATGGCCGCGCTGGCTGGCCGGGCCCTGGAGGAGGGCGCCTCGGCGGCGTGGCTCCAGGTGGAGGCGGACAACACCGGGGCACGGGAGCTGTACGCCCGGATGGGCTTCGCCCCGCATCACGCCTACCACCACTACCGGTCCCCGTCGGAACCGGCCACGGAGGCGGGCGCGGCGAGTGCCGGTGCGGGTGCGGGCGGCGCGGACGGCGGCGCCGGTGCGGGTGCGGGCGGCGGCGCCGGTGCGGATACGGGCGGCGGCGGTGCGCATACGGGCGGCGGCGCCGGTGCGGGTGCCGAGTCGAATCGGTCGACGTGACGGGGAACGGGCCGCCCATGTCCTCCCCCCGGCCACCGCGGCGGGAGCGGGCCGACGAGGTGCGGCGGCGGTTCGCCGACGAGGCGCGGGCGGAGCGGCCCGACCTGGCCGAGCTGTGCCTGCTCGTGGGCGCCGCGGCCGACGGAACGCTGGACGACGCCGGGACGGACGCGGTGCAGATCCTGCTGGACGAGCTGGCGGGACAGCTGCCCTTCCGTCCCGGCGGCCCCCTGGCGTGGGCGACCGCCCTGGCCGAACTCCTCGGCGGGCGCCACGGATACCGGGGCTCGCCCGGCGACTACCAGCGGCTGGAGTCCTCGCTGCTGCACGCGGTGCTGCGCCGGCGGCGCGGGCTGCCGATCCTGCTCTCGGTGCTGTGGATGGAGGTCGCGCGGCGGGCCGGCGCCCCGGTCCACGGGGTCGCGCTGCCCGGCCATTTCGTCGTCGGGTTCGGGCCGCCCGAACGGCAGGTGCTCGCCGACCCCTTCGACGGCGGGCGGGTGCTGACCGGCACCGACGCGGAGCTCCTCGTCGCGGGCGCGACCGGCGCCCCGCTCGACCCGTCGATGCTCTCCCCGGCCGACCCGCTGGACGTCGTCCAGCGGGTCCTGAACAACGTCCGGGCCTGGGCCGCCGCCCGGCCCGAACGCTCCGACGTGGCCCTGTGGTCGGTGGAACTCTCCCTGCTGCTGCCCTCGCACCCGGCGCGGCTGCGGTACGAGCGGGCCCAACTGCTGGTCCAGCGGGGAGACTTCCTGACCGGGGCGACCGAACTCGACGCCTACGCCGACGTGGTCGCGGCGGTCGACGAACCGTCCGCGTCCCGGATCCGTCAACAGGCCCACGCGGCACGGGCGATGCTCAACTGACCGGCGCGGGACCCTCCTGGTCCACCAGGGCCCGCAGCTCCTCGATGTCCTCCGGGTCGACGTCGAGCCGCACGGCCTCGGCGAGCAGTTCGCCGATCCTCCCGGTCCGTCCCTGCTCGACGAGGAACTGCGCGTAGTGCAGGTACGCGTCCCCGTCCTGGTGTCCGATCGCCTCCTGGTAGCGGCGGTCGGCCTGCTCCCACTGCTGGAGGTCCTCGTGGAGGAGCGCCAGGTTCAGGTAGGCGTTGACCTCGCCGTCCCGGTCGATGGCGGCCTCGTAGTGGGGCACGGCCTCCTGTTCGGCGCCGCCGTCGACGAGGTGCAGGGCGTAGGCGAAGTGCGCGCCCGGCAGTTCCTCGGCGAGCGCCTCGCGCAGGTGCCCGCCGGCCGCCTCCATGGCGCCGGTGGCGTTCTCGGCCTCGCCGAGCACGACCAGGACGAACCGGTGTCCGGCGTCCAGGGCCCTGTGCAGCCAGGGGAGGGCCTCCTCGTACTCCCCCTGGTCGGCCAGGAGGCTGCCGAGGTTCCCGGCCGCCTTGGTGTCGCCCTCGCCGATCGCCCGGCCCAGCAGTTCGGCGGCCTCGTCGAGCCGTTCGTCGTCCATGCTGAGGAAGACGCCGTAGTCGTTGAGGGCCCTCGGGTTCTTCTCGGCCAGCGCCTGCCGGTAGAACTCCTCGGCACGGGTGCGGTCGCCGATCTCGTCGGCCAGGACGGCCGCGGTCCACAGGGTCACGTCACGGCCGCCGCGTGCGGCCCGTTCCAGGGCCGCGAGGGCGTCCTCGGGCCGGTCGAGCCGGAGCAGCAGATCGGCCAGGACCTCGTACGCCCCGGCGTCGCCCGCCTCGGCCGCCGCGGAGGTCAGCTCCAGCGCGGCGTCGAAGTCGCCCCACTCCTCCACGAGGTCCAGGATCCGCTCCGCGACCTCGTCGTCGGGGCCGGCCCACGCCCGCAGGTACAGGGTCAGGGCCGCGCCGGGGTTTCCCGCCGCGCGCTGCCGTTCGGCCTCGGCCTCAAGAGTGTCTTCCGCCATGGGCACATCCTCGCGCATCGGCGCCGGTGCCCCGGTCCACGGCCTGTGGCCCGCGGGCTACAGCCACCCCTTCTCCCGCGCGATCCGTACCGCCTCGGCCCTGTTGCGGGCCGTCAGCTTCTGGATCGCGGTCGAGAGGTAGTTGCGGACGGTGCCCTGGGAGAGATGGAGGGCCTTGGCCAGTTCGGCGTTGGTGGAGCCGTCGGCCGCCGCCCGCAGGACCTCGCGTTCGCGGTCGGTCAGGGGGTTGGCGCCCTCGGCCAGCGCGGCCGCCGCCAGGGTGGGGTCGATGACCCGCTCGCCGGCCAGCACCTTGCGTACGGCCGCCGCGAGCTGGGCGGCGGGGGCGTCCTTGACCAGGAAGGCGTCGGCGCCGGACTCCATGGCGCTGCGCAGATATCCGGGGCGGCCGAAGGTGGTGAGGATGAGCAGTTTGATGCCCGGGAGTTCCTTGTGGACCTCGGCCGCCGCCTCTATGCCCGTCATGCCGGGCATCTCGATGTCGAGGAGCGCCACGTCCACGTCGTGGGCACGGGCCGCGGCCAGCACCTCGTCGCCGCGGGCCACCTGGGCGACCACCTCGATGTCCGGCTCCAGTCCCAGCAGGGCGGCCAGCGCCTCGCGGACCATCGACTGGTCCTCGGCGAGCAGGACCTTGATCGTGCGGCTCATGCACCGGATCCTACGGGGTCCTCCGCCGGGCCCTCCGGGGTCCGGCCGCCCTCCACGGGCGCCCGCGCCACCAGCCGGAATCCGCGCCGCACCCGGCCCGCCTCCATCGATCCGCCCGCCTTCTCCAGGCGTTCGGTCAGGCCGGTCAGCCCGTTGCCTGGTGCCGTGCCCGCGGTGCCGCCCGACCCGTCGTCCTCCACGGAGAGTTCGAGCACGGGGCCGTCCAGGGTCTGGCGGCGGACGAGCTCCACGGTGCAGCGCCGGGCGCCGCTGTGCCGTACGACATTGGTGACCGCCTCGCGCAGCGCCCAGGCCAGCGCCGACTCGCTCTCCTCGGGGACGCCGTCGAGATCGGGTTCGGACGGGAGGTCGGCGACCACGTCCGCCGCGGTCAACGCGACCTGGGCGCCCGCGAGTTCACCGGCAAGCCGGGGCCTGCGGTAGCCGGTGACCGCCTCGCGCACGTCGACCAGGGCCTGGCGGCTGACCTGTTCGATGTCGGCGACCTGCTGGGCCGCCTTCTCGGGGTGGCCGGGGAGCATCCGCCCGGCCAGTTCGCTCTTCAGCGTGATCAGCGAGAGCGAGTGGCCGAGCAGGTCGTGCAGGTCGCGGGCGAGCCGCAGGCGCTCCTCGTTGGCGGCGAGCTGGGCGACGGTGGCCCGCGCCTTGCGCAGCTCCACCGTCGTACGGACGAGCTGGCGCACGCCGGTCATCGCGAAGCCGATGAGGACGACGAGCAGGACCAGGTTGCGGGCGTCGTCCTCGCCGCCGTGCAGGCCGACGAGCAGCATCACGACGGCGGTGAGCGGGATCGTCCAGTAGGAGACCCGCAGCGGGAACGTCGTCCCGCAGGCGACCGAGACGTACACGAACAGGCCGAGCCAGGGCGCGCCGAGCGTCAGACACAGGACGACGGCCAGCACGCCGAGTGCGAGCACCATGAGCGTGACGGCCAGGGTGCCGGTGAAGGCCTGGCCCATGTGCCGGAAGACCAGCGTCAGATAGACGGCGACGAAGGCCGCGAGGCCCGCCCAGCCGGCCGCGGTGGCGGCGGGCGTGTGGGCGCCGGAGGCGAGGTCGTGGACCGGTGAACCGAGGAACACCAGCCAGATGACGATCCACACCGACTTGCGCAGGGCCTCGCGGAGGTTGCGCGGGGACTCCCCCATCCTCACGATCCGGTCCGTGCGGGCCCCGTCGGGCAGCGGGTCTTCCGTCATGGCGTTCACGCCTTCAGCGTGTCCTTCCGGTACAGCCAGGCCGCGCCGCCCGCGAAGAGGGCGAAGGACACGGCGAGGATGGCGATGTCCTTGGCGTGCGGGGCGTTCCCCAGTTCGATGGCCTGCCCCAGGGCAGCGTACGCGTGCGTGGGAAGCCACTTGGCTATGTTCTGGAGCCAGTCGGGGAAGGTCGTCGTCGGCATCCACAGGCCGCCGAGCATGGACAGACCGAAGTAGACGATCATCGTGATGGGGCGTACCGCGTCCCCGCTGGCGAGGTAGCCGATGGCGACGCCGAGCGCGGCGAAGACCAGGCTGCCCGCCCAGATCACGCCGGTGAGCGCGAACCACTGCCACACGTCCAGGCGTACATTCTTCACGGCCGCGGCGACGACGAAGACGATGACGATCGACGGCAGGCTGATCACGGCGGCGCTGGCCGTCTTGGCGAACACATAGCCGCGGCCGGGCAGCGGGGTGAGCCGCAACTGCCGTACCCAGCCGCTCTCCCGCTCCTTGGCGATTCGCTCGCTGTTGCCCATCAGGACGGCGGTCAGGGCGCCGAAGGAGGCCATGGAGACCATGAAGAAGGTCGGCAGGGTCAGGCCGGTGCCGGGGACCTTGGTGTGGTCGTCGGCGCTGCCGGCGATCAGCAGGAACAGGGCCGAGGGGTAGATCACCGAGAAGAACAGGAACTTCCGGTTGCGCAGGGCGCGGGTGATCTCCAGCTTGATGAGACTGTTCACTTGGACGTGGCCTCCTGGGCAACGGTGGCCTCTTCGGCACCGGCGGCGGTGATCGTGGCCTCTTCGGCGGCGGTGAGCGTGGCCTCTTCGGCCTCGGTGATGGCGACGAAGGCCTGCTCCAGGCCGAGCCCGGCGACTTCGAGGTTGCGCGGGTAGACGCCCAGCCCGTACAGCGCGTGGACGGTCGCGTCGGCGTCGGAGGACTGGATGCGGACGGTCTGGCCCGAGACGTCGACCGAGGTGAGGAACGGCAGCGCGCGCAGCGGGGCCTCGTCGATCACGCCCTCCAGGTCGAAGGAGACGCGGCGCGCTCCGGCCTTGGCCTTGATCTCGGCGGCGGTGCCGTCGGCCAGCAGCCGTCCCCGGTGCAGGACGAGGACGCGGTCCGCGATGGCGTCGGCCTCCTCAAGGTAGTGGGTGGCGAACAGGACCGTACGGCCCTGGTCGGCCTGTTCGCGCATGGTGGCCCAGAAGGCCTGCCGGGCGGAGACGTCCATGCCGGTGGTGGGTTCGTCGAGGACGATCAGGTCGCTGTCCCCGGCCGTGGCGAGGGCGAAGCGGACGCGCTGCGCCTGGCCGCCGGAGAGCTTGTTGACCTTGCGGTCGGCGATCTGGGTGATGCTCGCGCGGGCGAGGACCTCGCTGGGGCGGTGGGGCCTCGGGTGCAGGTCGCAGGCGAGCTTGACGAGTTCGCCGACGGTGACCTCGTCCATCAGGCCGCCGCTCTGGAGCATGGCGCCGACCCGGCCGGCGACGATCGCCTCGCGCGGGCCGGTGCCGAACACCCGGACGGTGCCGCTGTCGGCGTTCTTGAGGCCGAGCAGCAGGTCGAGCGTGGTCGACTTGCCCGCGCCGTTGGGGCCCAGCAGGGCGACGGTCTCGCCGGGGTGGAGGTCGAGCGTCAGGCCGTCCACGGCCCGGACGTTCCCGTAGCTCTTGGTCACCGATTCGAACCGGACCACCGGTGGGGTGGTGGTCGCCGCAGTCGTTGTCATGTCGTCCATGGTGGCGGTCAGGGGGGTGCGCGCGGCAGTGTGCTGCGTCCTGGACCGCGGATGACAGATGTCATGTCTGCGCCCCGGTCCCGGCTCCACGACAGGAGGGCACCCGGCCGGTGGAGATCCGGCCGGGTGCCCTCCGTGCGCTGCTGGCTGCGCCCGCTAGTTGGGGTTGGTGGGGATGGTCACGTCGCGTTCGGCGGTCGTCTTCCCGAGCAGTGCCTTTCCTATGGCGGAGGCAACGTCCTGAGGGCTGACGGCCTTCTGGCTGCCGTCGCCCTTGGTGATCGTCACCCCGTCGAAGGCGTGTCCGTACAGCGACTGGAGCACGTTCAGGTCGTAGTGCTCGACGAGCTTGCCCTGGACCGGCCGGACGCTCAGGAACTTCCAGATGGACTTCTGCGGGCTGAAGGGGATGGCGTGGTTGGCGTCCGTGCGGATGACGATGGTCGCGGACATGGCGACCGTCGCGAACGTCGACATCTTCCGGTCGACCTCGGCCTTGCTGATCGTCGGCTGACGGGTCGTGGTGGCGACCTTGACCGGCGTGGCCGTGCCGCTCTCCACCTGGGCGCGGTAGGCGTCCTGGACGGCCTGGAGCGAGGGCCCGACGTCGATGCCCTTGCCGACCTTGCCGTAGACGGCGACGGCCTTGCCCGGCTGGAACTTGATCGTGCCGTCGTTCGCCGAACCCGAGGTGCTCGCGGCGCGCTCCAGGGCGGCCTGGAGCTTCTCCTTGTCGACGGGCATGACGGGGTCCACCACGCGGCCCTGGCCGAACAGCGAACCGATCACGGAGATCGGGTTGTAGTCGCTGCCCGCGGCGGCGCGGACGGTGGCCTGGTCGTCCAGCTGGAGTCCGGCCTGGTCGGGCCTGAGCTGAACGGTGTCGCCGTCGACGGACAGCGTGAGCGGCTTGTCGGTGCGGTCGCCGAGGGCCGCGTCGAGCTTCTTGACGGCGTCGTCGCGGGTGCCGCCGCCGATGTCCACGCCGAGGACCGTGGTGCCCTTGGGCACGTCCGAGTGGTTCATCAGGAGGCCGGCACCGTAGGCGCCGCCGGCCAGGACCACGACGAGGGCGCCGAGGAGCGCCGGCTTGTTGCGGCCCTTCTTCTTCGCCGGCTTCGCCGGGGCGGCGGGCTGGCGGACGGGCTCGGGGAGCTTCGGCGGGGTGTGCGAGCGGGGGCCGTCGTTGCGCTCGCCCTCGTACGCGAAGTTGTGGCTGGGCGACACGACGGGCATGCCGCTGGTCAGCGTGTGTCCGGAGACGTTCTCCGCGGGGGCGCCGTAGCCGCCGGGGCCCGGGTCGGGTGCCGGCTTCTGCGGCGTCAGGATCGCGGTGTCGTCGCTGAGACCGCCGCTCAGTCCGCCGCGCGTGCCGGTGCCGGCGGCGGGGTAGCCACGGCCGGTGCCGCGGTTGCCGCCGGCCGGGCCGGGCTGCGCGGCCAGGCTGCCGGGGGCCGCTCCGGGGCCGGCAGGCGGCCGCAGCGGGCCGTCGCCCGTGGTGGGTCCCGAGGTCGGACCGGCCGGGCCGCCCCCGCCGTTCTCGGAGAAGTACGGGAGGTCGTCGCGGCGCGGCTCGCCGGAGCCCGTGGGGGCGCCGGAACCGCCGGACGGGCCGATGGCCGGGAACGAACCGGTGTCGCGCAGCGCTCCGGAGACGTCGAAGGAGCCCGTACCGCCGCCGTGGCCGGGGGCCACGGGTCCGGCGCCGGTGGCACCGGGGAGCGGGGCGCCGTTCGCGCCGCCGGGGCGGCCGCCGGTGATGCCCAGCGGTCCGGCGCCGGTGGACGGCGCGGGCCGTCCGGTGCCCGGTGTGCCCGCCGCGGGCGCGGACGGCGCGGTTCCGGCGGGAGCCGAAGCGCCCGGGATGCCCGCTCCGTTGGTCGAGCCGCCGCCCTGCGCGCCCTTGGGGGGCGCGCCGGCCTTGCGCGGCGCGAACCAGTCGCTGGTCTTCTCCTCGGCGGGCGCCTGCGGTTCCACGGGCGCGGCCGCGGGTGCGGACGGGGCCGGGACGGAGGCCGTCGCGCCGGCGG
The DNA here is from genome assembly GCF_042725875.1 of Streptomyces sp. NPDC127038. NCBI lineage: Bacteria > Bacillati > Actinomycetota > Actinomycetes > Kitasatosporales > Streptomycetaceae > Streptomyces > Streptomyces sp. NPDC127038. The sequence continues at coordinate 10,546 of NZ_JBHXDQ010000023.1, forward strand.
GCGAACTCATGCCCTGCGGCGCCGGTGTGCCGGTCTGCGTGCCGTCGCCGCCCTCGGGCGAGGCGTCGGCGTCGGCGACGGGCGTACGGACGACCACGGGCGGGATGGGCCGCGATCCGGGGATGTTGATCCGGATCCGTGTCGTCAGGGTGGTCTCGGTCTTGCGTTCCTCCGTCGGCCGCCCGGCGGCCGAACGGCCCGTGTCGGCACCGTTCTCGGAAGCCGCGGGGGTGCCGTACGGCGGCGTCCCCGACGGGTACGCGGCTCCACCGCGCCCGTTGGGCCCGGAGGACGAACTGTCAGTTTCACGACTCAAGGCAGGTTCTCCCGGTTGGCTCCGCCGCCCGTTTACTCGACCTCATCTCGGGCAGCTCGGCGGCGCGCACCACCATACTGGCCATGTCCGGCCCGCAAACCTCGCCCGTCCAGGAATCTCGCACCGGACCGGCACGGGACCGATACGGCGAAGTGGTACGTCACTTGCCAAGTCGGGCGCCGGAAGGGCCTGGTTGCCGCCCCAGGCCGAGAGTGGCGCACATCACAGCCAGCGCCATGCCTCCGAGCAGGAAGAGATAGGAGCCGACTCCCGCGCCGAAGAGGAAGTCCCCTTCCGGGCGGCTGGCGGTGAGCAGGACGACGGCGACCATCCAGCCGGCGGCGGGGGCGACGGCACCGGCCCGGGACTCCGCGGCCCGCGCGCCGCCGACGAAGAGTCCGGCGGCGCCCGCCAGGGCGAGCAGCAGCCCGAACGGGAACCAGCCCGGCTGCACCAGGGCGCCCGCGACGCCGACGACGGCGCCGAGCAGAAAGAGCCCCAGGTAGGCGGCGATCCGCCCGCCCGAGGGGCGCGTCAGCGGCTGGGCGAGGATGCTTCCGCCGCGCTGTCCGTTCGTGCTCATCGCTGTTCCGTCCCCTCGAAGAGGTCGCGCTCGCGCGCCGCGGGGCGCGGGGCGTCGGCCAGTTCGTAGTACTCGGTGGTGAAGAGCGGCTGGGCCAGCTCGTTCGAGAGGATGAACCAGGGCCCGTCCACGGTGATCTGGGTGGCGTGCGCGCGCATCGCGGCGGCCTTGGCGGCCGCGTACGCGGTGCCGTCGATCTCGGTGGTGACGAGCGCCTCGTCCACCACGCCCGGTACGTCGTCGACGGCGGCGCTCCGGTCGAACGGCAGCCCGGGGAGGGCCTCGCGCAGCCGGGCGAAGGCCTCCTCGGCGACCGGGCGGGGCACCCGGTTCCAGTACGTCTTGGCGATCCGCCAGGCGTCGCCGAGATCGGGGCGGTGGGCGGGGTCGGCGGCCAGCTCCGCGGCGCGCACGGCCACGCGGTGGGCCTGGATGTGGTCGGGGTGCCCGTAGCCCCCGTCGGGGTCGTAGGTGACGAGCACCTGGGGGCGCACCTCGCGGATCACCTGTACGAGGTGGTCGGCGGCGCCGTCGACGTCGGCGGCCCAGAAGGCGCCGGCGCGGTGGTTCTGTTCGGCGCCCATCATCCCGGAGTCGCGGAACCGCCCGGGGCCGCCGAGGAAGCGGTGGTCGGTGACGCCGAGTTCCTTCATGGCGGCGCTCAGCTCACCGGTCCGGTAGGGGCCGAGCCCGCCCTCGCGGTCGGGGGCGAGATGGGCGAGTTCGGGCGGAATGACCTCGCCCTCCTCGCCGAGGGTGCAGGTCACCAGCGTCACCTGGGCGCCCTCGGCCGCGTAGCGGGCCATGGTCGCGCCGTTGTTGATCGACTCGTCGTCCGGGTGCGCGTGCACCAGGAGCAGACGCCGGTCGGGCAGTTCCGTCATGGAGCCCACCCTACGAGGCGCCGGACGCCCGCGGGCCGCCCGCCGGGCCCCGTGGCACTCCGGCGGGCGCCGGGCGCCGCACGGCCCCGTGAGGCCGCCGGACCGGCGGATCGCGGGCGCGTACGAACCGGGCCGTTTCGAGGACGCCGGACGGGGCAGGCGGGGAGCGGGAGTCGGACGCCCTCCCCGCCGCCGGCCGCGGCGCGGATCAGAACTTGATGCTGCCGATCATGCCCGCGATGTTGGTGGTCAGATCGCTGATCGTGGGTGCGATCGTCGAGGAGGCGAGATAGAAGCCGAGCAGCATGCAGACAACCGCGTGACCGCCTTTCAGCCCTGACTTCTTGATCAGGAGAAAGACGATGATCGCCAGCAGCACCACCGCCGAAATCGAGAGTGCCACGGCGGTTCACCTCCAAAGTTCCCAGGGACCTGGGGTCCGGTACGGGGTCGGACATGGGGGGTCGGTCGTTCCAAACAGCAGCCAGCAGGTTCCTACCCACACAGCGCTAGTGATCATAACTATCCGTACGCGCGCATCGATCGGCGCACGGCCGCACAAGGGGGCGCATGGCCAATATGGTCGAGCCATGACGACCGAGCCTCTCTCCTTCCCGCGCCGGTACGCCCGCACCCAGCGGTTCAGCTCCGGCGCGCCGCGCGCGTTCACCGTGTCCCCCGACGGTTCCCGCGTGGTGTTCCTGCGGTCCCCCTCCGGTACGGAGCGGGCGAACCAACTGTGGGTCCTCGACGTGCCGGAGGGCCGCGAGCGGGTCGTGGCCGACCCCGCGGCCCTGCTCGGCGGCGCCGTCGAGCATCTCTCCCCGGAGGAGCGCGCGCGTCGCGAGCGCAGCCGCGAGGGCGGCGCGGGGATCGTCGGCTACGCCACCGACGCGGCCGCCGAGTTGGCCTCTTTCACCTTGTCAGGGCGGTTGTTCACGGCGGAGCTGCGGGCCGGCACGGCACGCGAACTCCCGGTCCCCGGGCCGGTGATCGACCCGCGCCCCTCCCCGGACGGCACGCTCGTGGCGTATGTCTCGGGGGGCGCGCTGCGGGTCGTCGGCGCCGAGGGCGAGGGCGACCGCGCGGTCGCGGAGCCGGAGCGGAACGAGGGTCCCGGTGTCGTCTCCTACGGGCTGGCCGAGTTCATCGCGGCCGAGGAGATGGGGCGTTCGCGCGGCTTCTGGTGGTCACCCGAAGGAGACCGGCTGCTCGCCGCGCGGGTGGACGACACGCCGGTACGGCGCTGGTGGATCTCCGATCCGGCACACCCGGACGCCGAACCGCAGCGGGTCGCGTATCCGGCGGCGGGCAGCGCCAACGCGGACGTCCGGCTCTTCGTGTTCGGGCTCGACGGGGTGCGCACGGAGGTGTCCTGGGACCGGGCGCGCTACCCGTATCTGGCACATGCGCACTGGTCAGCCGCCGGTGCGCCGCTGCTGCTCGTACAGGCGAGGGACCAGCGCAGCCAGCTGTTCCTTGCCGTGGACCCGGACACCGGGGCGACCCGGATGGTGCACGCCGACGAAGATCCAACTTGGCTCGATCTTTTCCCCGGAGTGCCGTGCTGGAGTCCGGGCGGACAGCTCGTGCGGATCGCCGACGAGGGCGGCGCGCGGGTCCTGGCGTTCGGTGAACGCCCGCTGACCGGGGCCCAGTTGCACCTCCGCGCGGTGCTCGACGTCTCGGCCGACGACGTGCTGGTCTCGGCCTCGGCGGGCGAGGACGCGAGTTCACCCGAAACGGGTGAAGTCCATGTGTACCGGGTGAACGAACTCGGCCTGGAACGCGTCTCGCAGGAGCCGGGCGTGCACACGGCGGTGCGCGCCGGGGGCGTGACCGTGCTCGTGTCGTCGGCGCTCGACCGGCCGGGCGCCCAGGTGCGGGTGCTGCGCGAGGGGAAGCAGCTGGCGACCATCCCCTCGTACGCGGAAGATCCCGGTCTGTCCCCGCGCGTGACGCTCACACAAGGGGGCGCACGGAAAATCCCATGCGCCGTGCTGTTGCCCACCGACTATGACGGTGACGGCCCCCTGCCCGTCCTCCTCGACCCCTACGGCGGTCCGCACGGCCCCCGGGTGCTGGCCGCGCACAACGCGCACCTCACCTCGCAGTGGTTCGCCGACCAGGGCTTCGCGGTGGTCGTCGCCGACGGCCGCGGCACCCCCGGGCGCTCCCCCGCCTGGGAGAAGGCGATCCGCGACGACCTGACCCTCTCGCTCGACGACCAGGTGGAGGCGCTGCACGGGCTCGCCGACCGGTTCCCGCTCGACCTGTCCCGGGTGGCGATCCGCGGCTGGTCGTACGGCGGCTGGCTCGCGGGGCTCGCCGTGCTGCGCCGCCCCGACGTCTTCCACGCGGGCATCGCGGGTGCCCCGGTGACGGACTGGCGGCTGTACGACACGCACTACACGGAGCGGTACCTCGGCGACCCCGCGGCGAACCAGGCGGCGTACGAGCGCAGTTCCCTGGTCACCGACGAGGGGCTGTCCGAACCCGCGGACACCCACCGGCCGTTGATGATCGTGCACGGCCTCGCGGACGACAACGTGGTGGTGGCGCACGCCCTGCGGCTGTCCTCGGCCCTGCTGGCCGCCGGCCGCCCGCACGAGGTGCTGCCCCTGTCGGGGGTCACGCACATGACCCCGCAGGAGACGGTCGCCGAGAACCTGCTGCTGCTCCAGGTGGACTTCCTGCGACGCGCCCTCGGTATGAACTGACCGGCCGGAGTACAACGAGCCGGGGTGACATGGCTGCACCCCGGCTCGTTCACGGCACCCGCACGGCCGTACGGTGTTCACCCTGCCGCGTCCGTATATCGGTACCGCTTCCGTCAAGTTGCCTGCGTGTTAACGACGTTCGTTCACATTTGTTCCGCTATGCCGTCCCGTCGGTCGGCTCCTCCGGCGGCACGACCTGCTTCTCCTCCGCGAAGTGGCAGGCCGAGTCGTGGGCGGCCGGCCCCTCGGCGAGCCGGAACTCGGCCGGCACCGCGAGCAGCGGCACCTCCAGCGTGCAGCGCTCCTGGGCCTTCCAGCAGCGGGTCCGGAACCGGCAGCCGGAGGGGATGTTCGCGGGCGAGGGCACGTCCCCGTGCAGGATGATCCGCTCCCGGTGCTCGCGGGCCTCCGGGTCGGGCACGGGCACCGCGGAGAGCAGCGCCTGGGTGTAGGGGTGGGTGGGATGGTCGTAGATCTCGACGTCCTTGCCGGTCTCCACGATCCGCCCGAGGTACATCACCCCGACCCGGTCGGAGATGTGCCGCACGATCGACAGGTCGTGCGCGATGAAGACGTAGCTGAGGTCGAACTCGGCCTGGAGCCGGTCCAGCAGGTTGATCACCTGCGCCTGCACGGAGACGTCGAGCGCGGAGACCGGTTCGTCGGCGACGATGATCTCGGGGCGCAGCGCGAGCCCCCGCGCGATGCCGATGCGCTGGCGCTGGCCGCCGGAGAACTGGTGCGGATAGCGGTTGATGTACTCCGGGTTGAGCCCGACCACGTCCAGCAGGTCCTGCACCCGGCGCCGCCGGTCGCCCTTCGGCGCGACCTCGGGGTGGATGTCGTAGGGCTCCCCGATGATGTCGCCGACGGTCATGCGCGGGTTGAGCGAGGTGTACGGGTCCTGGAACACCATCTGGATGTTGCGGCGCACCGCCTTGAGCGCCTTGCCGGACAGCTTGGTGATGTCCTCGCCCTTGTACTTGATCGCGCCCTCGGTCGGCCGTTCCAGGTTGACCAGCATCTTGGCGACGGTGGACTTGCCGCAGCCGGACTCGCCGACGATGCCGAGGGTCTCGCCGCGATCGAGGTGGAAGTCGACGCCGTCGACCGCCTTGACGGCCCCGATCTGCTTCCTGAACAGGATCCCCTGGGTGAGCGGGAAGTGCTTGACGAGTCCGCTGACCTCCAGCAGCGGCTCAGTTGCGGCTTGAGTCATCGAGGCACTCCCTCCAGAAGAAGCAGGCGCTCCCGCGGTCCGCGTCGACCTCCGCGAGCGGCGGCACCTCGGTGCGGCAGATGTCCTGGGCCATCGGGCAGCGCGGGTTGAAGGCGCAGCCCGGCGGGATGTGCATCAGGTTGGGCGGCAGGCCCTTGATGGCGTAGAGCTCCTGGCCCTTCTGGTCGAGCCGGGGGATCGAGTCCAGGAGACCCTTGGTGTAGGGATGGGCGGGCGCCTTGTAGATGTCGTGGACCGGGGCCGTCTCGACGATCCGGCCCGCGTACATCACCGCGATCTTGTCGGCGACGTCGGCGACCACGCCGAGGTCGTGGGTGATGAGGATGAGCCCCATGTGGAGCTCGCGCTGGAGTTCCGCGAGCAGGTCCATGACCTGGGCCTGCACGGTGACGTCGAGCGCGGTGGTCGGTTCGTCGGCGATGATCAGGGCGGGTTCCAGGGCCAGCGCCATGGCGATCATGATGCGCTGGCGCATACCGCCGGAGAACTGGTGCGGATAGTCCCGCACCCGCTCGGCGGCTCCCGGGATGCGTACGTGCTCCATCAGTTCGATCGCCTTGGCGCGGGCCTCCTTGCGCTTCATCCCGCGGTGCACGATGAACATCTCGCCGAGCTGGTCGCCGACGCTGATCACGGGGTTCAGGGAGGACAGCGCGTCCTGGAAGATCATCGCCATCTCGGCGCCCCGGACCTTGCGCCGCTCCTCCTCCTTGAACTTCAGCAGGTCCTTGCCCTGGAAGAGGATCTCGCCGCCGGTGATCTTCCCGGGCGGGATGTCGAGAATGCCCATCACGGCCTGGGCGGTGACCGACTTGCCGGAGCCGGACTCGCCGAGCACGGCGAGCGTCTCGCCCTCGTCCACGCTGTAGTTGACCCCGTTGACGGCCTTGGCGACTCCGTCCCGGGTCCTGAACTCCACGTGCAGATCGCGTACTTCGAGCAGCACGGCACTCACCTCAGCTTCGGGTCGAGGGCGTCGCGCACCGCGTCGCCGAGCATGATGAACGCGAGCACGGTGATCGCGAGCGCGCCGGCCGGCCACAGGAGCATGTGGGGGGCCTGGCGGATGTACGCGGAGGCCGAGGAGATGTCGATGCCCCAGCTGACCGTGGGGGGCTTGAGACCGACGCCCAGGTACGACAGCGTCGCCTCCAGCGAGATGTACGTACCGAGCGCGATGGTCGCGACGACGATCACCGGCGCGACCGCGTTCGGGGTGATGTGCCGCAGCATCATCCGGGAGTTGGAGGCGCCCAGCGCGCGGGCCGCGTGGACGTAGTCGTTCTCCTTGGTGGTGATCACGGAGCCGCGCGCGATCCGGGAGACCTGTGGCCAGCCGAGCAGCACCATGAACCCGACGACCGGCCAGATCGTGTTGCTGGTCACCACGGAGAGCAGCACCAGACCGCCGAGCACGACGGGGATCGCGAAGAAGATGTCGGTGATCCGGGACAGGATCGAGTCGCCCACCCCGCCGTAGAAGCCGGCCAGACCGCCGAGGAACGAGCCGAGGAGCGCGACCCCGATCGTGGCGAGGACACCGACGCTGATCGAGACCCGGGTTCCGTACACGGTCCGGGTGTAGACGTCGCAGCCCTGGCCGTCGAAGCCGAAGGGGTGTCCGGACTGGGAACCCTCCTGGGCCTTGGAGAGGTCGCACTTGAGCGGGCTCTGCGAGGTGATGAGCGAGGGCCAGATCGAGATGACGACCAGGAAGAGGATGACCAGCCCGGAGATGATGAAGACGGGGTTGCGGCGCAGGTCGCGCCAGGCGTCGGACCACAGGGAACGCGGCTTCTCCTTCGGCCCGGTGCCCTCCGGTCCTCCCGGGGTCCTCTCCAGGGTCTCCGCCTCGCTCGACCCGAGGTCCATCGTGCCTCCGAAGCCGGTCGGGGCGATGGCGAGGTCCTCCGGCGGCGGGCCTTCGGGACCGTGGTGGAATTCCTCTTCCTCGTACGGCGGCTGCTCAGGCATAGCGGATCCTCGGGTCGAGTACGGCGTACAGCAGGTCGACGAGCAGATTGGCGACCATGAAGATGAGGACGAGGATGGTCACGAAGCCGACGACGGTCTGGGTGTTCTGGCGCACGATCCCCTGGTAGAGCTGGTAGCCGACACCGTGGATGTTGAAGATCCGCTCGGTGACGATCGCGCCGCCCATCAGGGCCCCGATGTCGGTGCCGATGAAGGTGACGACGGGGATCAGCGAGTTGCGCAGCAGGTGCCGGATGGTGACCCGGCGCCGCGGCAGCCCCTTGGCGACGGCGGTGCGCACGTAGTCGGACCGCTTGTTCTCCGCGATGGAGGTCCGGGTCAGCCGCGTCACGTACGCGAGGGAGACCGAGGCCAGCACCAGGCCGGGCACGATCAGCTCGCCGAAGGTGGCGTCGGCGGAGACCGACGGTTTGATCCAGCCCCATTTGACGCCGAGCAGCAGCTGGGCCAGCAGACCGGTGACGAAGGTCGGCACGGAGATGACCACGAGGGTGAGCAGCAGGACGCCGGTGTCGACGGGCCGGCCGCGGCGCAGACCGGTGATGACGCCGAGCGTGATGCCGATGATGATCTCGAAGAAGATCGCGACGATCGTCAGCCGGATGGTGACCGGGAACGCGGAGGCCATCAGCTCGGTGACCGGCTGTCCGTTGAACGCGGTGCCGAAGTCGCCGGTGAAGATGTGGCCGAGGTAGGTCAGGTACTGCTGCCACAGGGGCTTGTCGAGGCCGAACTCCGCGCGCAGCTGGGCGGCCGTGGCGGGGTCGCACTTGCGCTCGCCGCAGAGGCCCGCGATGGGGTCGCCCATCACGTTGACCATCACGAAGATGAGCAGGGTGGCGCCGATGAAGACCGGGATCATCTGTAGCAGTCGCCGGATGACGTACCGTCCCATGAGTGCTCCGGAGATAGAGGGGCGGCCCGGTTGCGGGCGGACCGCCCCGGGCGGCTCAGTTGACGGTGATCTCGTTGTAGACGGGCACGCTGAACTGGTTCAGGGCCACGTTCGAGACCTTGTCCGAGTAGCCGGCGCTGCCGTTCTGGTACCAGAGCGGAATGGCGGCCATGTTGTCCCGTACGACGCCTTCGGCCTGCTGGAAGAGCGAGATGGCCTTGCTGGTGTCGGTCTCCGCGTTCGCCTGGTTGACGAGACTGTCGAACTGCTTGTTCGACCACTGGCCGTCGTTCGACGAGGCGTTCGTGTAGTAGAGCGGCTGGAGGAAGTTCTGGATCAGCGGGTAGTCCATCTGCCAGCCGGCCCGGAACGGACCGGGCATCTTGTGCTGCCCGATCTGGTTGCGGAAGTCGGCGAAGGTGCCGATCGGGTTGCCGACGCAGGCCTTGTCGTTGCCGAGGGCGTTGTTGATCGAGTTGCAGACGGCGTCGACCCATTCCTTGTGAGAGCCGGTGTCCGCGTTGTACGAGATCTTGACCTGGCCGCCGGGCAGACCCCCGCCCTCCTGGACCATCTTCTTGGCCTCGGAGGGGTTGTAGTCGCAGTACTTGCCGCACAGGCCCTTCTGGAAGCCGCCCTTCTCGCCGAGCACCGGTGAGGTCCAGTCGCTCGCGGGGGTCCGCGTCTTCTGGAAGATGGTGTCGGTGATCTGCTGGCGGTTGATCGCCATGGACAGGCCCTGACGGACCTTGGTGGCGCCGCTGGTGTTCCACTTCGGGTCGTAGAACGGGAACGCGAGGGTCTGGATGATGCCGGCCGGGGTGTTGATGTACCGGCCGTTCAGGTCGGAGTTCGCGTTCTTGAGCTGGGCCGCGGGCACGTCGTCGACGAGGTCGAGGTTGCCGGCCAGCAGGTCGTTGTAGGCCGTGTTGTTGTCGGTGTAGACCTTGAGGGTCACCCCGTCGTTCTTGGCCTTGTCGTCTCCGGGGTAGGCGTCCCACTTCTTCAGCACCATCTGCGAGCCCTTGGTGTAGGAGTCGATGGTGTAGGGACCGTTGCCCACGGGCTTCGCCACCCAGGCCGCGTGGTCGCTGAAGAACGACTTGGGCAGCGGCGAGAAGGCCGCATAGCCGAGGGTGTCGGGGAACGTCGAGAACTTCTGGGTGAGCGCGACGGTGAAGGTGTCCGTGCCGGTCACCTTGAGCCCGGAGAGGGTGTCGGCGGTCTGCTTGCCCGTGTCGGGGTGCGTCTTGTCGTAGCCCTGGATGTACCCGAAGAAGTACGCGTTCTTCTGGTTGTTCTTCAGGCTGGCGCCGTAGTTCCAGGCGTCGACGAAGGACTGGGCCGTGACGGCCTCCCCGTTGCTGAACTTCCAGCCGCTCTTGACGGTGATCGTGAAGTTCTGCGAATCGGTGGTGTCGATCTTCTGCGCGAGCATGTCCTCGGCCGCGCCGGTCTTGGCGTTGTAGCGCTTGAGCCCGCGGAAGATCATGTCGAGGACCTTGCCGCCCTGCACCTCGTTGGTGTTGGACGGTTCGAGCGGGTTCTGCGGATCGCCCCAGGAGGCGCTGACCGTGCCGGAGCCGCTGCTGCTACCCCCTCCGCCCCCGCAGGCGGACGCCGCCAGGGCTACCGCCGCCGCGCATGCGGCCCATTTGGCGTGCGTGGCTCCACGCATGGAGTGCCTCCTCGAGAGTGCGCTGTGCCGCCGGCGCCGGGTCGGGGTCGGACGCCCGGCTCCGGTGCGGTGTGCCTATGGGGCCCAATATCTGTCCATACGGGGCACATCGCACATTTACCCCACCCTTCCGGGTGGCGAGTCCTCCGGAAGGGGGCACTCCGGACGCTCCGTCAAACGATCTTGACCTCGGCTCAAGACGATCTTGACCTTCGGCGCAACAGATCTTCACGCATCGATGCGGAACTGTTCATTCCAGTGCACGAGATGTACGCATTCCGAGACTCCGGCGTCCGGATAACGAACTCATTGCCCGTTTCGCCACATTGGCCCGAATCCGGACACAGAACGGCCACAGTGCGCTACACGCGTAGTTACGCTGAGGTCAACCCAAGGCAAAGAAAGTAAAGAGAAAACCAAGGCGACCGAGATTTTATTGACCTTGCATGAATTGCGTTGAAAAAGTCCGGCGTAGCCCGTAGGGAGCGCCCTGCGGAGCCCTTGACCCCTCGGGCCTGGAGCATCATGACCCCCCCTACTCCATCCGCGGCCGCCCCACTTGAGGTGACCGACGAGACCGGCAAGACCCCGGCTCCGTCTTCCACCACCAAGGGCTCAGAGAGTCGCTCCCCGGGCCGCCTCGCCTGGAAGCGCTTCCGGCGCGACCGCACCGGCGTCGTGTCCGCGTACATCGTGATCTTCTTCTTCGTGATCGCGATCTGCGCGCCGCTGATAGCCAAGCTGTACGGGAAGAACCCGTACGAGCAGTACGGCCAGGAGAAGGACGGCCTGCTGAACGACTTCGCCTTCCCGGTGAAGCCCAACGGCGGCATCGACAGCAACTTCTGGTTCGGCATCGAGCCCCAGCTGGGCCGTGACGTCTTCACGTTCCTGCTGTACGGCATCCGCACCTCGCTGATGATCGCCACCGCCGCCACCCTGCTCACCACGGTGGTCGGTGTCGTGATCGGCATCACCGCGGGATACCTCGGTGGCCGACTGGACTACTTCGTCGGCCGGGTGATCGACATCCTGCTGTCGTTCCCGTCCACCCTGTTCTTCATCGCCTTCATGCCGGTCGTCTACGCGCTCTTCGTGCCCTTCGACGAGGACGTCCCGACCTGGCTGCGGGCCACCTGCCTGATCCTCGTCCTCTCCGCCTTCGGCTGGGCCTCCATCGCGCGTCTGCTGCGCGGTCAGGTCCTCGGTCTGCGGGAGCGTGAGTTCGTCGAGGCGGCGAAGGTGACCGGCGCGTCCTCGCGCCGCATCGTCTTCAAGGAACTGCTGCCCAACCTCTGGACGCCGATCCTGATCCAGTCCACCCTCATGCTGCCGGCGTACGTCACGGCAGAGGCGGGACTCGCCTTCCTCAACGCGGGCATCCAGGACCCGACCCCCGACTGGGGCGTCATGATCCAGCGCGGTGCCGGCTTCTACACGGAAGACATCACTTTCATGATCTTCCCGGGCGTCTCGATGATCATCTTCGTCCTGGCCTTCAACCTGCTCGGAGACTCGGTCCGCGACGCACTCGACCCGAAGTCCAAGCGCTGACTTCCTTCCCCCAGTACCGGTCATAGCCGTCCGGCTGGTTACCCGTCTCACACTCACCCACCACTAGGCAGGTAAGCCATGTCCTTTTCCCGCAGAAACTTCCTCATAGCCACTGGTGTGGCCGCCGGTGCCACCACGGTTCTGAGCGCGTGCAGCAGCGGCAACGGCGGCGGGAGCGGCAGCAACAAGGCCCCGTCCGTGGCGAAGGCCAAGGCGGCCACCATCGCGGTCGGCACCAAGGCGGACTCCACCGGCCCGGCCCCCGAGGTCGCCGGCGCGGTCAAGGGCGGCACGATCTACACGCTCGACCAGATCGACTGGGACCACCTGGACCCGGCGCAGCTGTACTCCTCCTACGAGGGCGCCTGCTCGGTCCTGTTCCTGCGCGGCCTGACCGGCTACAAGATCGACTCCAAGGGCGGCACCACCCTCGTGGGTGACCTCGCCACGGACGCCGGCACCGCGACCGACGGCGGCAAGACCTGGGCCTTCACGCTGAAGGACAACGTGAAGTGGGAGGACGGCTCCGACGTCACGATCGAGGACGTGCGCTGGACCTTCGAGCGCCTCTTCGCCTCCTTCGTCACCCAGGGCCCCCGCTACCCGCAGGGCTGGCTCATCGGCGGCGACAAGTACAAGGGCCCCTACGGCGGCAAGCACCTCGACTCCATCGAGGTCAGCGGCAAGACCATCACGTTCAAGCTGAAGGAGGCCCACGCCGACTTCAACTTCATGGTCGCCATGCGCGGCTTCTCCATCGTGCCCAAGAAGCACGACACCAAGGAGAAGTACGACAAGCACCCGCTCTCCTGCGCCCCGTACAAGATCGAGAGCCGCAGCATCGGCAAGGGCGCGACCCTGGTCCGCAACACCCACTGGGTCGCCGAGACGGACCCGCTGCGCAACGCGTACCCGGACAAGTTCGTGTTCCAGTTCGGCTTCCAGCCGCTGGCCTCCACGGACCGCTACATCGCCGACCAGGGCAACGACCAGTTCACGCTGTCGCTGCTCAACGAGGTCGCCCCGGAGCGCATCCAGAAGGTCATGACGGACCCGACCCTCAAGAAGCGCGTCCTGACCCAGGTCGACACCACCTGCTACTACTTCGCGATCAACACCAAGCGCGTCACCGACGTCAAGGTGCGCCAGGCGCTCAACTTCGCGTGGCCCTCGAAGCAGCTCCAGCAGATCCGCGGTGGCTCGCTCTCCACGGCGACCGCCACCACGATCATCAGCCCGCTCACCCCGGGTCACAAGGACTTCGACCTCTACGGCAAGAAGACCAAGCCGCTGGGTGACCCGGACAAGGCCAAGGCCCTCCTGAAGGAGGCCGGCAAGACGGGCCAGCGCATCGTCGTCGCCATGCAGCAGTCGGACAACGCGGTCAAGCAGGCCGTCGCGATCAAGACCGCGCTGACCAAGGCCGGCTTCACCCCGGTCGTGAAGCAGGTCGACAAGACCTCCTTCTACAGCCAGATCGGTCAGCTGGACAACCAGTACGACATGTTCGCCGCGGGCTGGGGCCCGGACTGGCCGGCCGGTTACGCCGTCATCCAGCCCTGCTTCGACAGCAGCCAGATCGCCGACGGCGGTGTCAACTGGCCGCAGCTGAAGGACGCGAGCGTGGACAAGGCGATCGCCGCCGCCACGATCGAGCCCGACGCGAAGAAGGCCGCCAAGATGTGGGGCGACATCGACGAGCAGATCATGCAGCTCGCCGCCGTGGTTCCGGACTACAACCCGATCCGCAACTACTTCCACGGCTCCAAGGTCGGCGGCGTGATCTACGACTCCGGCAACACCTGCATCGCACTCGGCAAGGTCTACGCCGCCCAGGCCTGACCCTGCTCCGGGGCGGCGGCCACGTGCCGCCGCCCCGGTCTCTCTCACCCCCACCCCACACTCCCGGCGACGGCGCCCCGTCCGGAAAGTCACGCCATGCTCCGTTTTCTAGTCCGCCGTGTAGTCGGCGCACTTGTGATTCTGCTGATCATCAGCGCCGTCACCTTCATGCTCTTCTACGCGCTCCCGCGTGACCCCGCCCGCATGGCGTGCGGCAAGGTCTGCACCAAGGAGCTCCTTGAGCAGGTCAGGCACAACCTCGGGATCGCCGACTCGCTTCCGGTGCAGTACTGGCACTGGCTGGAGGGCATCTTCATCGGGCGTGACTACGGCGGCCTGGGCAACTGCAACGCGCCCTGCCTCGGTTTCTCGTTCACCAACCGCGAGCCGGTCCTGGGCACGATCATGGACCGCATGCCGACCACGATCTCCCTCGCGCTCGGCGCCTCGGTCTTCTTCCTCATCATCGGCGTCGGTGCGGGCATGATCGCCGCGGTCAAGCAGGGCAAGGCCGCCGACAAGATCGCGAGCTCGTTCTCGCTGATCGGCTCCTCGCTCCAGATCTACTTCGTCGGCTACATCGCGATGTACTTCCTGGTCCAGCAGCTCGGCATCCTCGAGCAGCCCTCGTACACGCCGTTCACCGACGACCCGGCCGCCTGGGCCGGCGGTCTGCTGCTGCCCTGGCTGACGCTCTCCATCATCTTCACCGCGAACTACACCCGTATGACGCGCTCCCAGCTGGTGGAACAGCTCAGCGAGGACTACGTGCGCACCGCCCGCGCCAAGGGTCTGTCCCGGCGCGCGGTGTTCTTCCGCTTCGCCTGGCGCGGAGCCATGGGCCCCATCGTCACGATCTTCGGCATCGACCTGGGGACCCTGATCGGCGGCGCCATCATCACCGAGTCGGTCTTCAGCCTCCAGGGCATCGGCAAGCTCGCCGTGTCCGCCGTCGAGGCGAACGACCTGCCGATGCTGCTGGCCGTCACCGTGGTGGCCTCCGGAGCGATCGTCTTCTTCAACATCGTCGTCGACGCCGTCTACGCGTTCATCGACCCGCGGATCCGGCTCGCCTGACCCCGGCGCCCCGCCGCCGTTCCCCCCGCCGACCCGCAAGCTACCCCTCGCATCACCCCCCAGGAGCGTCCCCGTGACGAGCACCGATCAGCAGCCCTTCCTGTCCGTCAGGGATCTGAAGGTCCACTTCTCCACCGAGGACGGCGTCGTCAAGGCCGTCGACGGTCTCACCTTCGACCTGGCCAAGGGCAAGACGCTCGGCATCGTGGGCGAGTCGGGCTCGGGCAAGTCCGTCACGAACCTGACGATCCTCGGCCTGCACGACCGCGACCGCACCGCCATCGACGGCGAGATCCTGCTCGACGGCAAGGAGCTGCTGACCGCCTCCGAGCGCGAGCTGGAGAAGCTGCGCGGCAACAAGATGTCGATGATCTTCCAGGACGCGCTGGCCTCGCTGTCCCCGTACCACACCATCGGCCGGCAGATCGGCGAGACGTACCGCAAGCACACCGGTGCCTCCAAGAAGGAGGCCCGGGAGCGGTCGATCGAGATGCTGCGGCGCGTGGGCATCCCGCAGCCGGACGTCCGGGTGGACGACTACCCGCACCAGTTCTCCGGCGGTATGCGCCAGCGCGCGATGATCGCCATGGCGCTGGTCTGCGACCCCGAGCTGCTGATCGCCGACGAGCCGACCACCGCGCTCGACGTCACCGTGCAGGCCCAGATCATGGACCTGCTCAAGGACCTCCAGCAGGAGTTCGGCACCGCGATCATCTTCATCACGCACGACCTCGGCGTCATCGCCGACATCGCGGACGACGTGCTCGTGATGTACGGCGGCCGGTGCGTGGAGCGGGGCACCAAGAAGGAGGTGCTGCGGGCGCCGCAGCACCCCTACACCTGGGGCCTGCTGGGCTCGATGCCGAGCCTGGACGGGCCGGTCGACGTTCCGCTGTCGCCGATCCCGGGCTCGCCGCCCTCGCTCCTCAACCCGCCGACCGGCTGCCGCTTCCACCCGCGGTGCACCTTCGCCGAGAAGGTCACCGGTGGTCTCTGCTCCACCGAGCAGCCGCCGCTCCAGGTCACCGACGGACGCGGTGCCGCCTGCCACCTCACGGCGGACCAGCGCCGCGACTTCTTCGCCGACTTCGCCGCGACGCGGTCGCACTGACGTAACTGAGACGGGACTTCACGATCATGAGCAACACGAACCCCCTCCTGGACGTCACCGGACTGACCAAGCACTTCCCGGTGATGGGCGGCTTCCCCTTCAAGCGGAAGATCGGCGCGGTCCAGGCCGTCGACGGTCTCGACTTCCAGGTCGCCGAGGGCGAGAGCCTCGGTCTGGTCGGCGAGTCCGGCTGCGGCAAGTCGACGACGGGCCGGCTGGTCACGCGTCTGCTGGAGCCCACCGGCGGCAGCATCAAGTACCGCGGCCAGGACATCACGCACGCCAACCGCAAGCAGCTCGCGCCGGTCCGCTCCGAGATCCAGATGATCTTCCAGGACCCGTACGCCTCGCTGAACCCGCGGCAGACGGTCGGCAAGATCATCTCGGGCCCGATGGAGATCAACGGGATCAACCCGCCCGGCGGTCACGAGAAGCGCGTCCGGGAGCTGCTGGAGACGGTCGGTCTCAACCCCGAGCACTACAACCGCTTCCCGCACGAGTTCTCCGGCGGCCAGCGCCAGCGCATCGGCGTCGCCCGCGCCCTGGCCCTTCAGCCGAAGCTGATCGTCGCGGACGAGCCGGTCTCGGCGCTCGACGTCTCCATCCAGGCGCAGGTCGTCAACCTGCTCCAGGACCTCCAGCGGGACCTGGGCATCGCGTTCCTGTTCATCGCCCACGACCTCGCGATCGTGCGGCACTTCTCGCAGCGCGTCGCGGTGATGTACCTCGGCAAGATCGTCGAGATCGCCAACCGCGAGGACCTGTACGACAACCCGCGCCACCCGTACACGCGCGCGCTGATGTCGGCCGTTCCCGAGGCGACCGCGGACGACGTCCCGGCCCGTGAGCGCATCCTGCTCAAGGGTGACGTCCCCTCGCCGCTCAACCCGCCGTCGGGCTGCCGTTTCCGCACCCGCTGCTGGAAGGCGACGGAGAAGTGCGCGACCGAGGCTCCGCCGCTGGTGCAGATCTCGGGCAGCAACGACGGTCACCTGACGGCCTGCCACTACCCGGAGACGACGGAGACCGTCCCGGCCCCGCGTCTCGCCAAGGACCCCGAGGCGGCGGTCTGACACACCCCTTTCCGTCAGCCGCCCCCTTCCAGGAACCGACCGTCCCGGCCCATTGACCCGAGCCCGTGAACGCCGGTTCCAGGGGAACGAAGGCCCGCACTCGAACGAGTGCGGGCCTTCCTCGATATCGGCCTGGAGTGCACCTCTTCATAGGTGCGCCGTATCCCGGCGCACGACCGCCACTACGCTGGCCGCCTTCACGCTTCGGAGGTTCGGTTGGTACGGAGAACTGCGCTCGGGCAGGACTTCCGGAGGCTATGGGTCGCCTACGCGGTCAGCGCGGCGGGCAGCGCCGTCGGCATGGGGGCGTTGCCGCTGATCGCCCTCCTGGTCCTGGATTCCTCGGCCTTTCAGGTCTCTCTGCTCGCCGCGCTGTCCGCGGTGGCCAGTGGGGTGATCGCTCTGCCGCTCGGCGTGCGCATCGAACACCGGTACAAGCGGCCGGTCATGATCACCACCGACCTGGTCCGGTGCGCGGCTCTGGCAAGCATTCCCCTTGCCATGGCCTTCGACGGACTCACCTTCACGCAGCTGTGTGCGGTCGGCGTTCTCCAGACTGCGGCGTCCGTCGCCTTCGACGCGGCTAGTGGGGCGCACCTGAAGGCGCTCGTCCCGGCCGAGCACCGCCTTCGTGCCAACAGCCTTTTCGAGACGACCGGCTGGATCACCGTCAGCGCGGGCCCGCCCGTCGGCGGGCTGCTGATCGCGGTCCTTGGCGCGGCTGCGACGCCGGTCGTCGACGCGCTCTCCTTCCTCGGGTCGGCCCTCGGGATCCGTAGCATCCGGGAGCCCGAATCCACGCCGCCGAAGCGCTCCGCCGCCTCTCACCTGGGCCGTGACATCGCTGCCGGTTGGCAGTACCTCCTCCGGCACCCGGGACTGCGGCCGCTGTTCTTCAACGCGCTTCTCTTCGGCGGATCCATCATGATGACGTCACCGCTGATGGCCGTCCTCATGCTGGATGATCTCGGCCTGACACCGTGGCAGTACGGACTGGCCCTGGGACTGCCGTGCCTGGGCGGAGTGCTGGGCTCACGTCTGACTCCGCTGCTCACCCGGCGCATCGGCGTGCATCGTGTCCTGCTGATGTCCGGTGTTGCACGTACGCTCTGGACGATCCTTCTGCCACTGACGCCCTCCGGTGCCCTCGGCGTGTTCGTCATCGTGGCCGCCGACTTCGGCCTGCTCTTCTCGGCCGGGGTTTTCGGCCCTGCGTTCACCACGTACCGCATGGCTGCCACCCCGGACGCGTTCATGTCCCGCGTCGGCACCTCGTGGTCCGTCGGCTCCAGGACGTGCCAGGCCATCTTCATGATCGCCGGCGGCCTGATCGCTGCCGCGACAGGAGTGCGTGGTGCTCTGCTCATCGCCGGCCTGCTGTGCATGGCCAGCGCGTTGCTCCTGCCCTGGCGAAGGGCGCGCGCCTCCGCCGGGCTCATCCCGGCACCTACGACGGGTGCGACTCCGTCCCCGACCACGGCAGGTCCTCCGCCCAGATGAACTGGAGGGACGAGAAGGTCACCCAGGCCACGTGCAAGAACACGAAGAAGCAGTGGTGGGGACACATCAACGGCCAGCTCTACACGGAGTACAACCGCGGAGCCTGGTGCCTGACCCACAGCGGCAGGGAGAAGCCCGTGTACGCCCGCCTGTGCATCGACGCGCAGGACTGGATGTGGACGAGCCTCCGCAACAACGCCAAGACGTCGATCGCCTCACCCCAGTGCAGCTACCTCAAGGTGGTCGGCGGACAGGTGATGTGCGGCAAGCGGACCGGCGTCGGCAGTGAGCCCGGGCGGAAGAAGATGACCTGGATCATCAAGTACTGAGCCGAGCCGCCTGTCGGCGGAACGCACATCGGCCGATTCGAAAGGGCCCGCGCTCCCTGCTCCGGGAGGCGCGGGCCCCTTCTTCTGCCGACTGCACTCCGTTGTCCACCTCGATAGGCTCGAGACATGGACTACGCCAAGATGCGCGCGATCGCCGAGGAGCTGACGGCGTACGCCGAGCAGCTCGAGGGATCGTGGGAGGTCGAGATCGGTCCCTCTGGGCCTTTTCTTGCCATGGTGAGCCCTTCGAAGCGCCACGAGGGCACCGTCCGCCGTATCCGCAACCAGCTCAACGAGCAGCTCCCGGCAACCCACCCCGGCCATGTCTGCGAGAATGGCCCGGAGATCGAACATCCGGGAATCGGCCGCATGCGGCGCCCGGACGCGGTCGTCATCCCCGAGGACGTACTCGACGAAGAGGGACTCTCCGTCGACGCCACCTAGGTGCTGGCGGTCGTCGAGATCGTTTCCCCGTCCAACCCGGACAACGACTACGGTGAGAAGCTCGCCGAGTACCCGGCCATGAGCATCGCCGACTACATGATCGTCGACCCCCGCACCGGCACCATCGAGGTGCATTCGAAACCCTGCGGGGACCGCTACCGGGAGAAGTCCTCGTACATCTTCGGCGACGCCGTCCCGTTCGGCCCGTGGACCGTCAGGACCGACGCCTTCCGCCGGTACGGCAAGGCGGGAGACACGCCCCGGAGCTGACGGACGGCGACCGCACCGGATCTCGCCCTCAGGCCCCGCCCATCTCCAACGGGCCGCGTTCCACGCAGAATTCGTTGCCCTCGGTGTCCGCGAGGACGACGAAGCCGCCGCCGTCGGGGCGGATGTGGTCCGCGACGCGGCGGGCGCCGAGGGACAGGACCCGTTCGACCTCCTGGTCGCGGGTGCGGCCGTGCGGGGTCAGGTCGAGGTGCACCCGGTTCTTCACCGTCTTGCCCTCGGGGACCTGCACGAACAGGAGCGTCGGGCCGCCGGACGGGTCCTCGATCACGGCCTCCGGGTCACCGGGCTTGTCGTCCTCGTGGAGCGGCCGGCCGAGCAGCTGGCTCCAGAACAGCCCGACGTCGTACGGGTCTCCGGTGCAGTCGAAGGTGATCGTACGGATGGTGGGGTAAGACGGCTGAGGTTCCGTCATGGCTAGTCTCCCGTCCGGCCGTCGGCCAGTTCCCGCAGTATGTCGAGGTGACCGTTGTGCCGGGCGGTCTCCTCCACGAGGTGGAGGACGATCCAGCGGAGGTCGAAGAGCGTGCCGTCGCGGCCGGGCCGCTCGGACCTGGCGTCGAGGTCGTGCGCGGCCACCAACTCGCGGTAGCGGACGCTCTGTTCCTCGTACTCGTCGAGGAGCTGCGACAGCGGGAAGTCGACGGCGATGCGCATCTCGCGGTCGGGGTCCTCGTCCGTCCAGGGTCCCTTGTCCTCCTCGCCGAGGAAGACCACCTGGAACCAGTAGTACTCGACCCAGCGGAGATGGTTGATCACCCCGCTCAGCGTCATCAGCGGGGATCCGGGCAGCGGAGCCTTGCGGGCGTCCTCCGCGGACACGCCCTCGCACTTGGCGCGGGCGGTGGCGCGGGCGTAGTCGAGGAAGGTGGCCAGCTGGGTGCGCTCGTCCCGGGCCGGAGGCCTGTCCGTTCGTTTCGGTGAAGTCATCGGGGTGAAGCATTCCGGCCCGTACGGCCGATGTCGAGCGAATAAGGACACCGGAGCGTCCACCGGGACGCCGGGACCAACCAGCGCTAGGAGGGCGGCCGTTGCCCGTCCGGCCCGGCCTGCGACGGCGCGTCCGGCCGTGCCACGAGTTCCGCCTCGAACCCGTCGTCGTCCTCCAGATAGGCCGCGTAGTGGGCGGGGCCGCCCGCGTGGGGGTGGCGGTCGGGGAACAGGAGGGTCCAGCCGTGCTCCGGAGCCTCCGTGACGAGGGTGTCGAGCTCGGCGCGGCTCGTGACGTGGAAGGCGAGGTGGTTCAGCCCCGGGCGCAGCCGGTCGTGGCGGTCGCCGGTCAGCGCGGGCGACTGCTCCAGGACCAGGTAGGTCTCCCCCAGCCGCCAGCTGCGGCCGTCCGGCCAGTCCTGGTACGGCGTGTACCCGAGCCGCTCCAGCAGCCAGCCCCAGGAGCGCACGGCCCGCCCCAGGTCGGGTACCCAGAGCTCGACGTGGTGCAGCATCTCGCGCCTCGATTCTCGTGAGCGGGTCCGGAGTGCGCCGGATCCCGGCCTACCGGCTTACCGGCTTACCGATGTCCCGGGCTTCCCGGCTTCCCGGCTTCCCGGGCCTACCGACTTCCCGGGTCCCGGCTCTCTTCTACCACCCGTTCAACCTGCGATTCTTTCCGGCCACTTGCTCACCGGATTCCATCCCGATCAACGGTTTCGGATGGCCCCGCGGGCTGAGAGACTGCTGCGATGGCTGACCGATCGTTCAGTGACGTCTCGCTCGCCGCCCTGTACGACGCGCTGAATCCGTGGGGTCCGAGCGACGAGTTCTACCTGGATCTGGTGATGTCCGCGCGGTCCGTGCTCGACGTCGGATGCGGGACGGGGCGGCTGCTCACGCGTGCCCGCGAGGAGGGGCACGAGGGGCGCCTGTGCGGGCTGGATCCCGCCGCGGCCATGCTGGTGCAGGCGCGCGGGCGCGCGGACGTCGAGTGGGTGCTCGGGGACCTCGGTTCGGTGCGCTGGGAGCGGGAGTTCGACCTCGTGGTGATGACCGGCCACGCGTTCCAGGTGCTCCTGGGCGACGAGGAGGTGCGCTCCGCGCTGGCCGCCGTACGGCAGGCCCTGGGCGACGGCGGGCGCTTCGTCTTCGAGACCCGCAATCCCGGCGCCCGGGCGTGGGAGACCTGGCGGCCCGACCGGGCGCGCGAGGTGCGTGACGCCCACGGCGACACCGTACGGGTCCGGCACGCGGTGGAGACGCCGGTGCTCGGGGACCGCGTGACGTTCAGCGAGACGTTCGAGCACGCGCGCTGGGGGTGCCCTCGGGTCAGCCGCAGCACGCTGCGGTTCCTGGGCGCGGACGCCCTGCGGGGGTTCCTCGCCGAGGCGGGCCTCGCGGTGCGCGAGCAGTACGGGGACTGGGGCCGCCGCCCGCTCTCCCCCACGGCGCCCGAGATCATCACGGTCGCCGGCCGGGCCTGACCGGACGGACGCCCCGGCGCGTACGCGGGCGGAGCCACGGACCGTGCGCCGGCGGCCCCCGGCCGTACCCGGGCGAACGGCGCCACGGACCGTGCACGGGCGGTGCCGCGGACCGTACGCGAAAGGGCCCGCGCGCGACGGCGGCGGGCCCCTCACGTACGGCGGGCGGGCCTCAGGGGGTGTCCTCCAGGGCCACCAGGGCCGGGTCCAGCACGATGTCCTCGTCGCGGGCCTCGGTGGTCGGGTCCTCCGGGAAGTGGCACGCCGTCAGATGCCCCTCGCGGTTGCCCGACAGACGGACCAGCGGC
Source organism: Streptomyces sp. NPDC127038 (assembly GCF_042725875.1). Lineage (NCBI taxonomy): Bacteria > Bacillati > Actinomycetota > Actinomycetes > Kitasatosporales > Streptomycetaceae > Streptomyces > Streptomyces sp. NPDC127038. The sequence continues at coordinate 32,800 of NZ_JBHXDQ010000023.1, forward strand.
GGCTCCTCCTGGGCGCACTTGTCCTGCGCCTTCCAGCAGCGGGTGCGGAAGCGGCAGCCGGAGGGCGGGGAGATCGGGGACGGCACGTCGCCGGCGAGCCGGATGCGCTCCCGGGGAGCCTTGTCGGACTCCTCCAGTTCGACCTCGGGGACGGCGGACAGCAGGGCGTGGGTGTACGGGTGCCGGGGCCGGGTGTAGATCGAGCCGCGGTCACCGACCTCGATCACCTTGCCGAGGTACATCACGGCGACCCGCTGCGAGAAGTGCCGTACCACCGCCAGGTCGTGGGCGATGAACAGGAACGCGATCCCCAGTTCCTTCTGCACCTCCTGGAGGAGGTTGACCACCTGCGCCTGGATGGAGACGTCGAGGGCGGAGACCGGCTCGTCCGCGACGATCAGCTTCGGCTCGGGCGCCAGGGCGCGGGCGACGCCGATGCGCTGGCGCTGGCCGCCGGAGAACTCGTGCGGGAAGCGGTTGTAGTGCTCGGGGTTGAGACCGACGATCTCCAGCAGCTCCCGGACCCTCTTCTCGCGGCCGCCGGGCGGGTCGATCCCGTTGACCTCCATCGGCGCGGAGATGATCTTGCCGACGGTCTGCCGCGGGTTCAGCGACGAATAGGGGTCCTGGAAGATCATCTGGATCTCGGAGCGGATCGGCGCGAGCTGCTTGCGGCTGGCGTGCGTGATGTCCTGGCCGCGGTACTTGATGCTGCCGCCGGTCGGCTCCAGCAGGCGCGTGATCAGGCGTCCGGTCGTCGACTTGCCGCAGCCCGACTCCCCCACCAGACCGAAGCTCTCGCCCACGTTCACGGTGAGGTCGATGCCGTCCACGGCCTGCACCGCGCCGATGGTGCGGCGGACGGGGAAGCCGCCCTTGACCGGGAAGTGCTTGACGAGGCCGTCGACCACCAGCAGCGGCTCGGCGGAACCGTCGGCACCGGCGGCGCGCGGGGCGGGCAGCGTGGCGGCGCCCGCGGTGACGTCCTTCTCGACGTCTTCCTTCATGACGCTCTTCTCCCTACCGCAGCCGGGGCTTGATCTGCTCGATGAAAATGGTCTGCTTCTGCTCGGCCGTGAGGTGGCACGCGCCGCCCCGGCCCGCCGGCAGCGTCGGGAGTTCGTCCACGCACCGCGCGCCCCCGACCTCGCCCTGGAAGGTGCAGCGGGGGTGGAACCGGCAGCCCGACGGCGGCCGCAGCAGGGAGGGCGGGGCGCCCGGGATGGGCGCCAGCGGGGTGTCGAGGTCCGAGTCGAGCCGTGGCATCGAGTTCAGCAGGCCCCAGGTGTAGGGGTGCTGGGGCGACCGCAGCACCTCGTTCACCGTGCCGCGTTCCACCGCCCCGCCCGCGTACATCACCATGATGTCGTCGGCCATGTCGGCGATGACGCCGAGGTCGTGCGTGATGAAGATGATGGCCGAACCGAACTCCTGCTGGAGGTTCTTCAGGAGGTCGAGGATCTGGGCCTGCACGGTGACGTCGAGCGCGGTGGTCGGCTCGTCGGCGATCAGCAGGTCGGGGTCGCAGACCAGCGCCATGGCGATCATCGCGCGCTGGCGCATACCGCCGGAGAACTGGTGGGGATAGTCCTTCGCCCGCTCCTTGGGGTTGGGGATGCCGACTTTGCCGAGCATCTCCACCGCCCGGTCCCACGCGGCCTTCTTCGACGCCCCGGTGTGCTTCCAGAACGGCTCGGCGATCTGCCGGCCCACCGTGTAGTACGGGGACAGGGCCGTCAGCGGGTCCTGGAAGATCATCGCGGCCTTGTTGCCGCGCACCTTCTCCAGCTCCGACTCGCGGGCGGTGATCAGCTCCTGCCCGTCGAGCACGATCTCGCCCTCGATGCTCGTGAACATCGGGTTGTGCAGGCCGAGGATCGTCAGGTTGGTCACCGATTTGCCGGAGCCCGACTCGCCCACGATGCCGAGGGTCTTGCCCCGTTCGAGGTCGAAGGAGAGCCCGTCGACGGCTTTGACGACACCGTCCTCGGTCTTGAACCGGACGTACAGGTCACGCACCGAGAGGAAGGCACCCGGGTCCGCGGGGGTGCCGGCGCCCGATTCCTTGGTCAGAGTGGTCACGGATTGCTCCTAGGACAGCCGCACGCGCGGGTCGATGAAGGCGTAGCAGGCATCCACGATGATGTTGAACAGAAGGATCATGGCGGCGGAGAAGAGCATCACGCCCAGCAGCAGCGGAAGGTCGCTGAAGTTGACCGACTGCACGGCGAGCTGGCCGAGGCCCGGCAGTCCGAAGGTGTACTCGGTGATGATCGCGCCGCCCAGCAGCGAGCCGAGGTCGATGCCGAAGATGGTGACGATGGGAATCAGGGATCCGCGCCAGGCGTAGCGGAAGAAGACGTACTTGCGGGACATGCCCTTGGCCCGCGCGGTGCGGACGTGCTCCTCCTGGAGCTGCTCGATCATCGACGAGCGCGCCATACGGGTGTACTGCGAGGCGAAGATCGTGGACAGGATCACCCAGGGGATGATCAGTCCGGTGAACCAGCTGACCGGGTCCGCGGTGAAGTCGTTGTAGGCCGGCTTGTCGAACAGGTGGCTCTGGTAGACGAGGGCCGCCAGCGCCAGCGGGCCGAGGAAGTAGATCTGCATCGAGCTGAGCACCATCGCGCCGGCCGTCACCGTCTTGTCCACGAGCGTGCCGCGCTTCCACGCGGAGAGCATGCCCGTGCCGAGGCCCACGATCAGGAAGAAGACCGCGGCACCCAGGGTCAGCGACACCGTCGTGGGCAGGCGGTCCATCAGCGTGCCCCAGACCGCCTCGTTGGTGTGGTACGAGTACCCGAAACAGGGTGCGGGGCACGGTCCCTGGTCGAAGCCGTTGCTGCCCAGCACGAGGTTGTGCAGGAAGATCCAGTACTGCTCGGGGATCGACTTGTCGAGCCCGAGCACGTGGTGGATGTTCGCGAGGTTGGCGGGCGTGCAGGTCTTGCCGCACATCAGCAGGCCCGGGTCTCTCGGCATCCCGAAGAACAGCAGGAACGCGACGATGCTCAGCAGGAAGAGAATGACGGCGGCGCCGAGTGTCCGGCGAATGAGGAAGCGCAGCATGGCAGGGGCAGCTCTCAGACGTCAGCGGGCCCCGTCAGGGCGACGGTTACTTGACGAACAGGCGACGCGGGTCGACGCCACCGATCACGTCGTCGTAGACCAGGCCGCCGACCTTGGAGCCGGCGATCTGGGACTGCTTGTAGTACGCGGTCGGGACGACGTTGACGACGTCCTTGACCAGGTACTGGTCGACCTTCTCCCACTCGGCCGCGCCCTTGACCGGGTCGGTGATCTTGTTGATGCGGTCGATGTCCGCGTTCACCTTGGGGTCGTTGACGTGCGAGTAGTTCTGCGCGCCGTCGGCGATCGCGCGGCCGTCGTACAGCGGCGGGATCACGGTCGAGGCGGACGGCCAGTCGGCACCCCACGCGGTGTGGAAGATGTCGTAGTTGTTGTTGACCTTGCCGACCTGGTCGTAGTAGGTCTCCGCCGGGATCTCCTGGCGCTGGACGTTGAAGCCCGCCTTCTGGAGGCCCGCCGCCATGGCGGTGGAGTACTGCTGGCCCTCGGGGGTGTTGATGTAGCCGAAGGTCAGCTTCATGCCCACCTTGCCGGCCGCCTTCAGCAGGGCCTTGGCCTTCTCCGGGTCACCGGCCGGCTTCTTCTTCTTGCCGAACGGGTCGAAGGAGGCGTCGTAGCCGCTGACGGTCGGGCTGATGAGACCGCCGGCGACCTCCATCGCGTCGGTGCCGCCGTAGGCACGGACGAACGGGGTGATCGGCAGGGCGTAGGCGATGGCCTCGCGGACCTTCTTGTCCTGGAGGGCCGGGTGGCTCATGTTGATGTTCATCTGGCCCACGTAGGGCTGGAAGCCCGAGACCGTACGGGACTTCATCTTCGGGTCGGCGAGGACCTTGGAGAGGTTGCCCGCGTCGACCTGGTTGTTGAAGCTGACGCCGGCCTGGTCGGCCCCGGAGTCCGCGAGCAGCGTCTTGGTGGACGCCTCGAACTGCTGGTTGAACGTGATGTTGAACTGGTCCACGTACTGGTGGCGGATCGGGTCCGTCTTCGGGTCCCAGTTGGGGTTCTTCACGAGGACCATCGACTTGCCGGACTTGAACGACTGGATCTTGTACGGTCCGGTCACCACGGGCGCCCGGTCGTACTTCGTCTTCGTGTCGCCCTTGGCCGAGACGACCGCGTAGCCCGCCATGGCGAGGGCGTACGGCAGGTCGGGGTGCGGCGTCTGGAACTTGAAGATGACGGTCTTCGCGTCCGGCGTCTGGAGGATGCTGTCCGGCAGGTGCTTGCCCTTGTAGGGGCCGTCCTTCAGCAGCTTGCGGTAGTCCGCGCCCGGGGTGTTGGCGAGCCACTGCTGGATGTAGGGCGGGCCCTGGTTGATGAACGGGGCGAAGAGACGCTCGAAGGTCTGGCGGACGTCCTTGGACGTGATCGCCGAGCCGTCCTCGAACTTGATGCCGTCCTTGAGCGTGTACTTCCAGGTCTTGCCGCCGTCCGTCGTGGTGCCGGAGTCGGTGGCGAGGTCGCCGACGACCTCGTGCTTGGAGCCGTCGTTGCTCGTGGCCTTGTAGCCGGTCAGACCACGGTGGATCAGCGTGGCCAGGGAGCCCTCGTCGGAGACGTAGATCTGGGCCGGGTCGAGGTGCGCGTAGCTGTCGCGCTGGAGCACCTCCATCGTCCCGCCGCTCTTCGCGCCGGGTACGTCGGCCGCGGGGCCGGTGGAGTCGGCGGCGTTTCCGAACTTGATCGACGCCTGCTGCCGCTGCGCGTTCTCCTTGTCCTTGCTGTTGTTGTTCCCCTTGTCGCTGCCGCCCTTGCTGCAACCGGTGAGCACGAGAGCTCCCGCCGCGAGCACGGAGATTGCGGCGTATGCGTGGCGTCCGCCCCTACTCATCACTCAGATTCCTACCCATCTGTTGTCACCGGTGCGAACAAGTGCACCTGTGGTGCCGGTGAGTTGCGGTCTGCGGTCTTCGGACCTGTGACTGGACATTGCGGTGCTGTGGAGACTGCCGTTCGTGATCGGGGCGAAGGCGCCCACAACTCTGCGGTCAGCGAGCCGTCTTGGGATCGAAGGCGTCCCTGACCGAATCCCCGAGCAGGTTGAACGCGACGACGAAAATGATCATCGAGACGCCCGGGAAGAACATGTAGGTGATGTCGTTCTGCAGGACGAGTTCCGTCGAGGCCTTGGAGAACATCTGGCCCCAGTCGGGCGTCGGTTCGACGATGCCGACGCCGAGGAACGACAGACCCGCCTCGATCGTCACGAAGTTGGGGAGCAGATAGGTCGTCTGCACCAGGAGCGGTGTCACCACGTTGGGCAGCACCTCCTTGCGGATGATCCGCCAGGGGGACGCCCCGCTCACCTTGGCCGCTTCGATGAACTCCCTTTCGCGCAGGGAGAGTGAGGTTCCCCGCAGGATGCGGGCGAGACTCATCCAGCCGAGGGCCCACTGGACCGCGATCAGCGCGATCACCCGCACATAGGTCGGCGTCTCGTCGCGCGGGCTCACGAAGAGCGAGACCACGACCGGCATGCTCGCGATGAAGAACAGCTGCGAGGGGAACGCCAGCAGGAAGTCGATGACCCGGCTGATGCCGTAGTCGACCTTTCCGCCGATGTAGCCGGCGGTGACTCCCAGCAGGATGCCGGTGAGCACGACGGTGATCGTCACCGCCACGGAGATCATCAGCGAGGTCCTGATGCCGTAGATCAGCTTGGTGAAGACGTCGTAGCCGTTGCCCGGCTCCAGGCCGAACCAGAAGTCGCTGCTGATACCGCCGTTGGGCTGGAGCGGCACGCCGGCGCTGTCGAAGAGCTCGGGGCGTTCGTCCGCGTACACGGTGTACGGATTCTTGCCGTACAGCTTGCCGATCAGCGGGGCGAGCACCCCGATCAGGAAGAAGAACCCCACGACGTAGGCGGAGATGACCCCCGAGCGGTCCCGCTTGAAGCGGGCCCACATCAACTGGCCCGGAGACCGGCCGACCAGCGGATCGCCCTCGGTCTTCGTGGTCGCCGCCTGCCCGCCGTGCGCGACGACCGGTTCCGCGCCGTCCTCAGTCTCGATAGGACTCGTCACAATTCGCCCATTCCGCAAGTGTGGGTGTGCCGTACCCGGCACCCGCCGGTCCGCCGGAGCGGATCAGGGTGTGCCGAGCCGGCGGCCGTCACCTGGCGTGCCGGCCACCGTTCGGTTCAGAAGAGACGTCGATCACCCGGAGGACGACCGGAAACCCCAGCGGGACGCGCGTAGTTGAAACCACGGCACGGTCCCGTCGGGCCGGACGTCGCCGCCGGCCCCGCGTCAGTGCGCTCGGGCGCGGATCCGGGTTCGGAACTCCGCGCCGTCGTCGCGGACCGCAGGGGACGATGTGACCCACAGGGCGCTGATGCCACCGCACATGGGTACCTCCTCATGACTCAACCGGTGCACGGACAGGAGGGGTACTGGCTGACCTCCGACACCCCTGACGGAGGATCAAGCACCCCACTGTGCTCGTGAGTCGGCGCTGTCCCCACAGCGCATGACCCATTGACCCGAGCGTTACGCGGCTAACTATCTGACATGAGCCAGATAACCGACCACAGCCTTTAGGTCTCGGTTCCATCACAGCTGCCGCGTACATCTTCCGTTATCTGGACAAAATGATCTGCGGGAGAAGCCCCCGAAACGGACGTGTTACATGCCTATCGGTCTGGGCACACCGTATTTCGGACACGGGAGGGCGGAAAACGGGTGACAAAAAAGCCCGGGTGCCCCCATGCGGGGACACCCGGGCTCAAGTCGCCGTCGGATCGGCCGGCCGGACCGAGTGGATCAGGCCGGCCGGACCGGGCGGATCAGCCGTGCTTGGCGCGGCTCGCGGTACGGGCGCGGTCGCGCTGGTCGAGGACGACCTTGCGGATGCGAACGGCCTCCGGGGTCACCTCGACGCACTCGTCGTCGCGGCAGAACTCCAGGGACTGCTCCAGGGAGAGCTTGCGCGGCGGGACGATCGCCTCGAACGAGTCGGCCGAGGACGACCGCATGTTCGTGAGCTTCTTCTCCTTGGTGATGTTCACGTCCATGTCGTCGGAGCGCGAGTTCTCGCCGACGATCATGCCCTCGTACACCTCGGTGCCGGGGTCGGTGAACAGCACACCGCGCTCCTGGAGGTTCGTCATCGCGAACGCGGTGACGGCACCGGCGCGGTCGGCGACGAGCGAGCCGTTGTTGCGGGTCGCCAGCGTGCCGAACCACGGCTCGTGGCCCTCGTGGATGGAGTGGCCGATGCCGGTGCCGCGGGTCTGGGTCAGGAACTCGGTCCGGAAACCGATCAGACCGCGGGAGGGGACGACGAACTCCATGCGGACCCAGCCGGAGCCGTGGTTCGACATGTTGTCCATCCGGCCCTTGCGGACACCCATGAGCTGCGTGACGGCGCCCATGTGCTCCTCGGGCACGTCGATCGTCATGCGCTCGACGGGCTCGTGGACCTTGCCGTCGATCTCCTGGGTGACGACCTGGGGCTTGCCGATGGTCAGCTCGAAGCCCTCGCGGCGCATCTGCTCGACCAGGATGGCGAGCGCGAGCTCACCACGGCCCTGGACCTCCCAGGCGTCCGGGCGCTCGGTGTCGAGCACACGGAGGGAGACGTTACCGATCAGCTCGCGGTCGAGACGGTCCTTGACCTGGCGGGCGGTGACCTTGCGGTCCTTGACCGCGGCCTTGGCGTCCGCGCCCTTGCCCGTGCCACCGCGGCCGACGAGCGGCGAGGTGTTGGTGCCGATGGTCATGGAGATCGCCGGCTCGTCGACCGTGATCAGCGGCAGCGCGATCGGGTTCTCGGGGTCGGCGAGGGTCTCACCGATCATGATGTCCGAGATACCGGCGACGGCGCAGATGTCGCCGGGGCCGGCCACCTCGGCGGGCTTGCGGGTGAGCGCCTCGGTCATCAGCAGCTCGGTGATGCGCACGTTGGTCATCGTGCCGTCGCGCTTGATCCACGTGACGGTCTGGCCCTTGCGCAGCTCGCCCTGCTCGACGCGCAGCAGCGCGATACGGCCGAGGAAGTTGTCGGCGTCCAGGTTGGTGACGTGGGCCTGGAGCGGCGCGGTCTCGTCGTACGACGGGGCCGGGACGGACTCCAGGATCGTGGTGAAGAACGGCTCCAGGTTCTCGCTGTCGGCCGGGACGGTGCCGTCCTGCGGCTTGGTCAGCGAGGCCACGCCGTCACGCGCGCAGGCGTAGACGATCGGGAACTCGATCTGGTCCTCGTCGGCGTCCAGGTCGAGGAAGAGGTCGTAGGTCTCGTTGACGACCTCGTCGATCCGCGAGTCCGGGCGGTCCGTCTTGTTGATGCACAGGATGACGGGCAGACGCTGCTGGAGCGCCTTGCGCAGCACGAAGCGGGTCTGGGGCAGCGGGCCCTCGGAGGCGTCGACCAGGAGGACGACCGCGTCCACCATCGACAGGCCGCGCTCGACCTCACCACCGAAGTCGGCGTGGCCGGGGGTGTCGATGATGTTGATCGTGATGGCGTCGCCGCCGTCCTTCGGGTGGTACTTGACCGCCGTGTTCTTCGCCAGGATCGTGATGCCCTTCTCACGTTCCAGGTCGTTCGAGTCCATCATGCGGTCGTCCAGCGACTCTGCGGCGTGCGCGGCGAAGGCACCGGCCTGCTTGAGCATGGCGTCGACCAGGGTGGTCTTGCCGTGGTCGACGTGGGCGACGATGGCGACGTTGCGGATGTCGTGGCGCGTGGCCATAGTGAGGCGCTTCTCCCGGAGTGAGTGGACGGCCTCCGCATCCGCGGGGCCACTGCCGGGCTGAACACGCCACGGCCTTACCCCATCGTACGGGGCCTTGACAGAAGCGGCCTCCGCAGGGCTACCGGGGGGCCCTGCGGCCCGGGCCCGCAACGGTACGGGCCCGGGCCGTTCACTCGCAGGTCACCGGCTCTTCGACGGGCTCGCCGAAGGCTTCACGCCCTTCTTGAGAAAGCCCATGTCCTCGTACACCGGGGTCTGGAATCCAAAGGCTCCGGTGTTCGCCAGGCCGATGCGGGCGGCGGTCAGCTGGGGGCGCTGGTAGAGGGGGATGGAGCCGGCGGCGGCCCAGATCCGGGCGTCCGCCTTGCGGACCAGGGAGCGCTCCTCGTCCTCGTTCAGCGTCGAGAGTGCCTGGTCGAAGAGCTGGTCGACCTGGTCGGTGCCGACGCGGGTGTAGTTCTGCTCGACGCTCAGCGAGCCGTCCGCCGCCGGGACGGGCTTGGCGTAGATGGGCCGGGCGTCGGTGGCCGGGAAGGCGGAGGCGGGCCACGAGTAGAGCGCCAGGTCGTACTGCCCCGAGGCGATGTGGTCCTTGAAGTAGCTGTCGTCGGAGACCTTCGTGATGTCCGTACGGACGCCGATGCGCTGGAGCATCCGCGCGATCCGGTCGGCCACGAGCCGCAGGGACTCCGAGCCCGATCCGGAGGGCACGACGAAGCGGAGCGTCAGCGGCTTGCCGTCCTTGGCGAGCACGTTGGACGCGGCGCCCGCCGGAGCGGCCGATCCCGCCGGAGCGGCCGTCCCCTTCGGCGCGTACGCCCCCGGAAGCCCGCCGTGCCCGGCGTACTGCCGTCCGTCCAGGTGCCGGGCGGCCTGGTCGTCGGTGTGGGCGCCCTGGCGCACACCGGCCTGCTGCTCCTGCCGGCCGGCGTGGTCCTTGGGGTCCTGCGCGGGCCCGCGGGGGGCGCCGGCGGGCTTGTCGTCCTCGCCCAGGTCGTAGGTCCCGCCCGCGCCCGGCCGGTCGTCCTCGCTCTTCCCGGCCTTCTTGCCCTGGGACCCGGCGGCCTTCTCCGTCTTCTTCTGCTCCGTGACCGGTCCGCCCGGCACCCAGCCGGCGTCCGCGAGCAGGGCCCGCGCCTCGTTGGCGTCCTGGTTGCCGAGGGCGCCGCTGTTGTCGGCGTACGCGGCCTGTCCGGCCAGCGCGAGATGGCTGCCGACGGGCTCGGCGGGCAGGCCGAGCGGCTGGAGGACGACCCGGGCGAGTTCCTTGCGGTCCAGGGCGCGGGCCACCGCACGGCGGACGCGCTCGTCGGCGAGGGGGCCCTCGGAGCCGTTGAGGGCGAGCTGGGTGTAGGCGGGTTCGAGGGACTTGCGGACCACGAAGTCGCTCAGCGCCGACCGGGAGGCGGAGTCGCCCTTCGCGCCGGTTCCCTTCGCGCCCGCGTCCCCCCTTCCGCTCTCGTCGCTCTTGTCACTCTTGTCGCCCTTATCGCTCTTGTCTCCGCTGTCGCCCTTCTCGCCGCTGTCGCTCTTCTCGTCCTCGTTCTTCTTCTCGCCCTTGTCGCTCTTGTCCTGCTTGTCGCTCTTATCGGTTTCTTCCTGCTTGCCGCTCTTCTCGTGCTTCTTGTCGCTCTTCTCGCTCGCGTGGTGCCCCGAGCTCTCGCTCTTGTCGCTCTTCTCGTGTCCGGAGCTCTCGTCGGCCGCGTTCTTGCCGTCCTCCTCCTCGGACTCGCTGGTCGCGGCCTTCTTCCCGGAGGTGCCCTTCTCGCTCCCGGTCCCGGGCGAGTGCCGACCGTCCGTCGCGGAGGCGCCCAGCAGCGGGCCGCCCTCCTTGTGCCGGGCCGCGAGGGTGACGCGCTCCGCCTCGGCGGGGTCGATCTCGGCCAGGTCGAGCTCGTCGTCGGCGAGCGCCTCGGCCCGCTTGTCACGGGCGACGGCCACCAGGTCGATCTCGTCGAGCTTGCTCGGGCGGCCCCACCAGCGCGCGCTGCGCGTGAGGCGCACCTGGCCGCTCTTGCGGTCGACCGTCTTCACCGCGAAGGGCCCCGCGGTGACCTTGAGCGCGCGCCGTGCGCCGTCGTTGAAGGAGTCCGCGGTCCCCATGACGTCCTTCGGGTACAGCGGGGAGAACAGGGCCTTCCAGTCGGCGTAGGGCCGGCTGAAGGTGACCCGGACCTCCAGGTCGTTCTTGCCCCGTTCGATCTTCTCGATCCGGTCGTAGCCGGCGTTGCGCGCCGTCCAGTACGCGGAGTCCTTGCCGGACAGGGCGCGCCACTGGGCGGCGAAGTCGGCGGCGCCGATCTCGCGTCCGTCGCTCCACACGGCCTGCTGGTTGAGCTTGTACAGCACGACCTGCTTGGGCGAGGTGCCCACGACCTTCGCCGACTCCAGGTAGTCGGTGTTGATCTGCGGCCGGCCGTTCGCGTCCAGCCGGTACATCGAGGGCAGGACGGCGCCGGCGACGCGCGAGGTCCCCGCGTCCGCGTCCGCCTGGAACGCGTTCAGCGTCGCGGGTACGGCGTCCACGGCCCAGCGCAGGGTGCCGCCGTCGGCGATCTGGTCACGGGACGCGGGCGCGATGTCCTGCACGGCCACGGGTCTGTCCGCCTCGTCGTCCGCACTGCACGCGGCGAGGGCGGGTACCGCGAGCACGCCCGCGGTGAGGAATGCGGCCGAGCGCATCACCGCGCGCAGTCCGACGCCTTCGTGGGACATCACTGCAACCTCCGGGGGACGCTCCGCCGCGGGGGCTGGTCTCTTTCTGGTCCCGTTCGGCGGTATTAGTGAGTTGATCCGATCTACGTGCCAACTGAAGAGCAGTGCGGCGGGGAGGCGGCGGAGACACGGCGAGGGGCGCGGGGAACCCACTCGTGCGGCGCAATCCGGAACCGCGCCCGGGCCGCCGACGGGGCCGGAACACGCCCCCGTCCCGCCGGAGCGCCCCGCGGGCCGCCCTCCCCCCGCACGCCGTCCGGCCTGCCGCGGTGCCCTCGGGACCGCTCCGGGGCGCGCGCGAGGGCCGGCCGGCGCGGGGGCGAGCGGACCGGCGCACGGAACCCGTTCTGGAGCGCGCGGGCCGCCAATCCGTGCACACGCCTTCACACGGGTACGGGTGACGCGCAACACTCGCAGGCGCATGAACGTTGCCGCCTGAAGGCCGCTGGGCCCACGGAAGTGAGGGCAAGTCATGTCCGTGCACGACGACCTGACGTCAGTCCAGCGCTGTCTCGACGATCTGCACCGGTCGGTGCGGCGCCTGGAACAGCAGCTGGGCACCGGTCTGGAGATGCGCCGCGTGCGCGCCGACGCCGACCGTCTGCGGGAGAGCCTCGCGCTGCTGCGCGACTGCGCGACCGGCGGCGCGGCCGGGCTGCCGGGCGTGCCGGGACCGGCGGCACCGGGGTACGGCCGGCTGCCCGACCTGGTGCCGGTCCCCGACACCCCGTACGACAGCTCCCTGTGGACCGATTCCGACGACGAGGGTCTCGGCGCGCACCACGGTCCCTCCCACTAGCGCCCCCGACGGCGGCGCGCCCCCGAACCCGACCGGAGTGCGAAGTTGGCCACTGGTACGGAACCCCATCTGAACAGCGGCGGTGTACGAACGGGTACGCGCGCCGCGATCGCCGCCCCGCATCTGCGGACCGACCGCTGGTGGCTGGCGCCCGCCGCCACCGCGGCCGGGCTGCTGGCCTTCGTCGTGTACTCGACGTGGCGGGCCTTCTCGGACACGCACTACTACGCGGCGCCCTACGTCTCGCCGTTCTACTCGCCCTGTCTGGCGGAGCGGTGCGGGACGATGCGCTCCGGCCCGAACGCGGACCTGTTCGGGAGCTGGTGGGGCATCTCCCCCGCGATCATCATCCTGGTCTTCCCGCTCGGCTTCCGGCTGACCTGCTACTACTACCGCAAGGCCTACTACCGGGGCTTCTGGGCGAGCCCCCCGGCCTGCGCGGTGGCCGAGCCGCACAAGAAGTACTCGGGCGAGACGCGCTTCCCGCTGATCCTCCAGAACGTCCACCGGTACTTCTTCTACGCGGCCCTCGTCGTCGCCGGCATCCTCACGTACGACACGGTGCTCTCCTTCCGCGACGAGCACTACGCCTGGGGCCACATGGGCCTCGGCTCCCTGGTGTTCCTGGTGAACATCACGCTGATCTGGGCGTACACCCTCTCCTGCCACTCCTGCCGGCACATCGTCGGCGGGAAGCTCAAGCACTTCTCCAGGCATCCGGTGCGGTACCGGATGTGGCAGTGGGTCGGGAAACTGAACGCCCGTCACATGCTGCTGGCCTGGGCGTCGTTGGTGAGCGTGGCGCTCGCCGACTTCTACGTGTACCTGGTGGCGTCCGGAGCCTTCGACGATCCGCGCTTCTTCTAGATTGGGTGGAGCCCCCTGATGTCCGTGGTCGACCGACAGGAGTGGGACGTCGTCGTGGTCGGTGCCGGCGGCGCCGGACTGCGCGCCGCGATCGAGGCACGCGAGCGCGGCGCCCGTACGGCGGTGATCTGCAAGTCGCTGTTCGGCAAGGCCCATACGGTGATGGCCGAGGGCGGCATCGCGGCCGCCATGGGCAATGTGAACTCCGGCGACAACTGGCAGGTCCACTTCCGCGACACCATGCGCGGCGGCAAGTTCCTCAACCAGTGGCGGATGGCCGAGCTGCACGCCCGCGAGGCACCGGACCGGGTCTGGGAACTGGAGACCTGGGGCGCGCTGTTCGACCGCACGAAGGACGGCAGGATCTCGCAGCGCAACTTCGGCGGCCACGAGTATCCGCGCCTGGCCCACGTCGGCGACCGCACCGGACTCGAACTGATCCGCACGCTCCAGCAGAAGATCGTGTCTCTGCAGCAGGAGGACATGAAGGAGACCGGTGACTACGAGTCGCGCCTGAAGGTCTATCAGGAGTGCACCGTCACCCGGATACTGAAGGACGGGGACCGGGTCTCCGGGGCCTTCTGCTACGAGCGGGAGTCCGGGCGCTTCTTCGTCCTCGGGGCGCCCTCGGTGGTGATCGCCACGGGCGGGATCGGCAAGTCCTTCAAGGTGACGTCCAACTCGTGGGAGTACACGGGCGACGGGCACGCGCTGGCGCTGCTCGCCGGGGCGCCGCTGCTGAACATGGAGTTCGTGCAGTTCCATCCGACCGGCATGGTCTGGCCGCCGTCGGTCAAGGGCATCCTCGTCACCGAGTCGGTGCGTGGCGACGGCGGTGTGCTGCGCAACTCCGAGGGCAAGCGGTTCATGTTCGACTACATCCCCGACGTCTTCAAGGAGAAGTACGCGCAGTCGGAGGACGAGGGCGACCGCTGGTACGAGGACCCGGACCACAACCGGCGTCCGCCCGAGCTGCTGCCGCGCGACGAGGTGGCGCGGGCCATCAACTCCGAGGTGAAGGCGGGACGGGGATCGCCGCACGGCGGAGTCTTCCTCGACGTGTCCACCCGGATGCCCGCCGAGGTCATCCGGCGCCGGCTCCCCTCCATGTACCACCAGTTCAAGGAGCTGGCCGACGTCGACATCACGGCGGAGGCCATGGAGGTCGGGCCCACCTGCCACTACGTCATGGGCGGCATCGCGGTCGACTCCGACACCGCGGCGGCGCGCGGGGTGCCCGGGCTGTTCGCGGCCGGCGAGGTCGCGGGCGGGATGCACGGCTCCAACCGGCTGGGCGGCAACTCCCTCTCCGACCTGCTGGTGTTCGGACGCCGGGCCGGCCTGCACGCGGCGGAGTACGCGGCCGGTCTCACCGCTCCCGGCTCCCGCCCGCCGGTGGACGACGTCCAGGTCGACGCGGCCGCCGCGGAGGCGCTGCGGCCCTTCTCGGCCGAGGGCCCCGAGTCCGTCCCACCGGCCGCCGGCGGCGCCCCCGCCGCGCAGCCGCCCGAGAACCCGTACACCCTGCACCAGGAACTCCAGCAGACCATGAACGACCTGGTCGGCATCATCCGCCGGGAGGGCGAGATGGAGCAGGCCCTGGAGAAACTGGCCGAGCTGCGGGTACGGGCGCGCCGGGCCGGGGTCGAGGGGCACCGCCAGTTCAACCCGGGCTGGCACCTGGCCCTGGACCTCAGGAACATGCTGCTGGTCAGCGAGTGCGTGGCCCGGGCGGCGCTGGAGCGCGCCGAGTCGCGCGGCGGGCACACCCGCGAGGACCACCCGGCGATGGAGCGTTCCTGGCGCCGGATCAACCTGCTGTGCCGGCTGGCCGACCCCACCGGCGGGCTGGCCGCCACCGACCCGGTGGCCGGACAGATCGACCTGGTCAACGAGACCACCCGGCCCATCCGTCCCGACCTGCTCGCCCTCTTCGAGAAGGAGGAGCTGGTCAAGTACCTCGCCGAAGAGGAGCTGTACGAGTGAGCAGCTACGAAGCCCGCTTCAAGGTGTGGCGCGGGGACGTGAAGGGCGGCGGCCTGGAGGACTTCGGGGTCGAGGTCAACGACGGCGAGGTGGTGCTCGACATCATCCACCGGATCCAGGCGACCCGGGCCCCGGACCTCGCCGTGCGCTGGAACTGCAAGGCGGGCAAGTGCGGTTCGTGCTCGGCGGAGATCAACGGCCGGCCGCGGCTGATGTGCATGACGCGGATGTCGGTGTTCGGCCGCGAGGAGACGATCACCGTCACCCCGCTGCGCGCGTTCCCGGTCGTACGGGACCTGGTGACCGACGTCGGCTTCAACTACGACAAGGCGCGGCAGGTCCCGGCGTTCGTGCCGCCCGCCGGTGTCGGGCCGGGCGAGTACCGGATGATGCAGGAGGACGTCGACCGGTCGCAGGAGTTCCGCAAGTGCATCGAGTGCTTCCTGTGCCAGGACACCTGCCATGTGGTCCGTGACCACGAGGAGAACAAGCCCGCGTTCGCCGGTCCGCGCTTCCTGATGCGGGTCGCGGAACTGGACATGCATCCGCTGGACGCGGCCGCGGAGTCCGGGCTCGACCGCAAGGCCACGGCCCAGGACGAGCACGGCCTCGGCTACTGCAACATCACCAAGTGCTGCACCGAGGTCTGCCCCGAGGGCATCAAGATCACGGACAACGCGCTGATCCCCCTGAAGGAACGGGCCGTCGACCGCAAGTACGACCCGCTCGTGTGGCTGGGCTCGAAGATCTCCAGACGGAGGACGTAGGCGCGTCCCGCCTCACTCGGTCCCGGTGTCCGCCGGGGCCGGGTGGCGCCTGCCGGGGTGCTGCGACATGCCCTGGAGCACCATGGCCGCGATGAACACGGGGATCCCCACCATGGCCGCGGGCGTCAGGTCGGCGTCGGGGCCGCGGAAGGGTCCGGGCAGCACGACCAGGGCCAGGCCCGCGGCTCCCGCCAGCGCGCCCCACCCGAACAGCTTCGGGCGCACGACCCGGCGCCGGAACCACGGCGGAATCCAGTAGGCCGTCAGGGCCGCGACGCCGAACCCGGCGTACGCGACGACGAGCAGCGCGTCGATCCCCACGAGATACCGGTGCATCGGTCCCCCATTCCCCCGCGTGCCGGAAGGGCACACGACCTGATCATGACACGCGGACAGGCGTCGGTCACCTCCCATGAGCCCTCGTCCGCGGTACGGCGTCGGCCCGGTCCTCGCGCACCGGGGGAGGGCCCGGACGGGCCCCTCGAACCCCTCTCGCGATCACCCGTATCTCCCGTACCCCAACTGCCCCCAACTCCTCGTATACCGGTCGCGGAGGCGATCGAACGGCCATACGCTCCCAAATGTGACGTCGCCCCAGAGCCGAAGCCGGTCGCGCCGGGTCCCGTCGCACATAGCCGTGCGGGTGGCGCATGCCGTGCTCGGGGGGCTGGTCGCGACGGGCTGGCTGCTGCTGCCGCTGGCGCGCGCGGGAAGCGAGGCCCCGGCGGGCGCGGCACGGGAGGCGGGGGCCGGCACCCCGGCCGGTGCTCCGGCGGCCGTGACCGCGCAGGACGCCACGGCGACCGGCGATCTGGTGCCGCCACTGGTCGCGGCGGGCGCGGCGGGCGCGGTCGCGGTGTACGGGTACGGGCGCCGCAGACGGCGGGCGACGACACGGACGACACCCGGCGGCGACCCCGCGCTCACCCCGCTGCCCGAACTCGACCGGCAGGCACGGCGATTGCTCGTCGAGACGGACGACTGCACCCGGGTCTGCGCCGAGGAACTCGACGTCGCCGCGGAACGGTCCGCGGGCGACGCGCTCGAACCGTTCGTGTACGACCTGCGGCACGCGCAGGCCGCACTCGCCGTGGCGTTCCGGCTGCGCCAGCGCCTGGACGAGGCGGAGGCGGGCGGCACCGGCGCGGACCCGGCCGGGGACGAGGACGACCGCAGGGACGTCCTGGAGGAGATCGTCGCCCTGTGCCAGGACGCCGGGGAGCGGCTGGACACCGCGGCTCCCGGGTTCGACCAGATCCGGGCCCTGGAGCGCAACGCGGTGGCCGCGCTGGAGTCCGCGGAGGCCCGCTTCCGTGAGGCCGGCGCGCGCACCCGCGCCGCCGAGGCGACGCTCGCCGGTCTCCACGAGCGGTACGCGCCCGCCGCCTTCCTCCCGGTCGCGGGCCACGCCGAACAGGCCAAGGACCGGCTGCTGTTCACGACGTCCCATCTCAACCAGGCACGCCAGTACGCGGACCGGGGCGACGGCGCCAAGGCGGCGGCCCATCTGCGGGCCGCGGAGGGAGCGTTGGCGCAGGCCTCGGACCTGGCGGACGGCGTGGAGCGGCTGGCCGGCGAACTGGCCTCGGCGGCGGCCGGGCTGCCGGGGGCCGTCGCGGCGGCGGAGGCGGCGCGGGACGCGGCCCTGGCCCTCCCCCCGGACGCCCGCGCCGGGCTCGTCGGGGCCCTCGGGCACACGGAGTCCGCGCTGTCCGCCGTACGGCACGAGACGGCGGCCGGACCCCACGATCCGCTGGAGGCGCTGCGCCGGGTGACGGAGGCGGCCGCGGGCCTGGCCGCGGCGGGCGGCGGTGACGTCCCCGACGGGCGCGGCCACGCGCTGGCCCCCGCCCACAGCGCGCTCGGCGGGGCCGCCTGCTTCATCGGCACCCACCGCGGGGCGGTCGGCAGCGAGGCGCGGACCCGGCTGGCCGAGGCACGGCGGCTGCTCGGGCCCGACCCCGTCCCGCTCTCCGAGGTGCTGCGCGCCGACGGCCTCGCCCGGGAGGCCCGCCGACTCGCCGAACGGGACGTACGGGCGTACGGCAACCCCTCGGGCGGCCGCGGCGGCGCGGGAGCGGGTGGCGCGGTGCTGGGCGGGATCCTGCCGGGCGACGGCGAGGGCGGCCCGATGAGCTACGGCGGCCCGCGCACCCGGGGCCGCCGGGGGGCCTACTTCACCTGACCGGCCACGTCACGGGGTCCGGTCAGAAGAGGCTCAGGAGTGCTTCCGCCGGGTCCGTGAGGGGTGTTCCTCCGTCCGGGAGGGGGAGTTCGAACCACACCGTCTTGCCGCGCGGGGTGCGGCGCGAGCCCCAGCCGGCGGAGAGGAGACCGACCAGCTGAAGGCCCCGGCCGCCCTCGTCGGTGTCGCGGGCGCGGCGGCGGCGCGGCTGGACGAGTCCGGCGTCCCAGACCTCGCAGACGAGGGTGCGGTCGAGGAGGAGCCGCAGCCTGATCTCGCCCTCGCCGTAGCGCAGGGCGTTCGTCACCAGTTCGCTGACCAGCAATTCCGTCGTGTCGACGAGGGGTTCGAGGTCCCAGGCGACGAGCTGGGTGCGCGCGTACTCACGGGCCCGTCCCACGCTGCGCGGCTCGCGCGGCAGGGTCCAGTCGCCCACGGACTCGGCGGGCAGTCCCTGGACGCGTGCCATCAGCAGGGCGATGTCGTCCTCGCCGTGGTGGGTGTCGAGGGTGTTCAGGACGTGGTCGCAGACGTCCTCCAGCGGCCTGGAGGGGTCGGTGAGGGCGCCGACGAACGCCTGGAGGCCCTCGTCGAGGGGGTGGTCGCGCGATTCGACCAGGCCGTCCGTGTAGAGCGCCAGCAGGGCGCCCTCGGGCAGTTCGACCTCCACCTCCTCGAAGGGCTCGCCGCCCACCCCGAGCGGCATGCCGGGCGGCACGTCGAGCATCAGCGCGTTCTCGCCGGGTTCGACGAGGACGGGCGGCAGATGGCCGGCGTTGGCGAAGGTGCACCGGCGGGTCACGGAGTCGTAGACGGCGTAGACGCACGTCGCGAGGTACACCTCGGAGAGGTCGGCGTCGCGGGACTGGCGGCCGGTGCGGGTGGCCTGCTGGACCCCTCCGGGGGTGCCGAGGCCGCGCGCGATCTCGTCCAGCGCCGAGAGGACCTCGGCGGGTTCGAGGTCGAGCAGCGCCAAGGTGCGTACGGCGGTGCGCAGTTCGCCCATCGCGACGGCGGCGCGCAGTCCGCGGCCCATCACGTCGCCCACCACGAGCGCCGTGCGGTGGCCCGGGAGTTCGATGACGTCGAACCAGTCGCCGCCGACCTCCGTCGCCGCGTTGCCCGGCAGATAGCGGCACGCGATGTCGAGACCCGAGGCCTCGGGGTCGCCCGGGGGCAGCAGGGACCGCTGGAGGATGAGGGCGCGTTCGTGCTCGCGGCGGTACAGGCGCGCGTTGTCGATACAGACGGCGGCGCGGGCGGCGAGCTCGACGGCCAGGGCCCGGTCGCGTTCCCCGAACGGTTCGCTGCCCTTCGTACGGGAGAACTGGGCGAGTCCGACGACCGTGTCGTGGGCGACCATCGGGACGGCGAGCGTGGACTGTATGAGGCCGCCGTCGTCGGCGGGGAGGTGCTGGGGCCGCGCGGTGCGCAGGGCGTCCGCGCAGGGCGAGTTGAAGGGGTAGTGGTGGACCGCGCCGACCGCGACGGGCGCCGGGCCGCCGGCGAAGGGCGCGTCGGAGACGGCGCTGGCGAAGGCCACCCGGCGGAGTTCGGCGCTGCCGTCCGCGAGGCCGGGCGGGGTCTCGTCGCCGGCCAGCAGTCCCTGGTACAGGTCGACCGTCGCGAGGTCGCAGAAGCCGGGGACCACGACGTCGAGGAGTTCGCGTGCGGTGGTCTCCAGGTCGAGGGAGTTGCCTATGCGGGCGCCGGCCTCGTTCAGGAGGGCGAGATTGCGCCGGGCGGCGGCCGCTTCGCGGGCGGCGGCGCGGCGGGAGGTGATGTCGGTTCCGAGCCAGGCGATGCCGATGGGACGGCCGCTGCCGCTGTGCACCCGGTAGAGGTTGATGGACCAGTGGCGGCGCTCGTCGGAGCCGGGGACCTGCCCGGTGACGTGCATGTCCGTGATGGAGTCGCCGGTTTCGAGGACCCGGCGCAGGACCGCCGTCACCCGCTCGGCCTCCGCGTGCGGGAGATAGTCGTGGACGCCCTTGCCGCGGTGGTCGTCGACCGTGCCGCCGAAGATCGAGGCGAACCGCTGGTTGGCGCGCCGCACCTGGAGTTCGGTGTCGATCAGCAGGAAGCCGAACGGAGATTGACCGAAAATGGCCTGCGAGGCGGCGAGGTCCGTCTCGATCGTCCGCAGGGTCCGGACGTCCACCACGATGCATACGGCGGCCCGTTCGCCGTGTTCGGTGGTCGTCGGCATCACATAGACCTCGGCGAGGCCCTCCCTGGCCGCGGAGTCCTCGGCGCCCTCGCCCGCCCCCTCGGCGGCGGGTGTGCGGAAGGGCACGATCCCGGTCCACTCACGGCCGTCCAGGATCTCGGCCATCTTCCGCTGGCCGGACTCGCGCCGGTCGGCGGGGACGAACGCCTCGATGGGGTCGAGGCCGACGGCCCGTTCCGCCGGGATGCCGAAGATCTGCTCGGCGCGCAGGCTCCACTGGTCGACGAGTCCGTCCGCGCCGATGGAGAAGGAGGCGGCCTTGATGTAGTCGTAGATGGAACCGGGCGGACTGCTCTGCCACATCGCGTCACCGGGCACGTCGCCGGTCGCGTCGCCGGGCACCTCGCCGGTCAGGTCGCCGGGCACCTCGCCGGTCACGTCAGCAGGTGTCTCGCCGGTCCCGCCGCCGGTCGCGTCACGGGGCACGTCACGGGTCTCGCCACCGGTCTCGTCCTCTGGCGCGCCCGACGCCGCCGGCGCCGCACCCGACGCCGTGCCGTCCGCCGCGTCCGTGCCGACCGCGGCCCCGCCCGGAACCGCGCGCGCGAAATCGCCCGCCGCATCAGCCCTCGCGCCGTCCGACGGGTCCTCGGACTCCGTGGCCTTCGCTGGTATCTCGCTCACGCGAACCGTCCCCTCCAGCTCACCGCGTCCGGCACCGGTCACCGGGGGCGGCTGCCCGCAGTATCCAGCACTACGGGGCCGCACGACACGGTGTTCACGATCACAGCACGGTCCCGATGGTTTTTGGACCGGCCGCGACATACTCCCAGTCTTCTAACCAGGTGGCGCCCCGTCGAACCAAACAAGCGGACTCCGGTCGGGAGCGTGATCCGGCCGCGTGCCGCGCGACCGCCCCCAGGAACGGAACGCGCCCGCGGCCCCCGGCCGGAACGCGCCGCCGTCCCTCAGTCCGGGACGGCCAGTTCGAACCAGACCGTCTTGCCGGTGTCCGCGGGCCAGGTGCCCCAGCGTCTGCACGATCCGGCCACGAGCTGGAGTCCGCGGCCGCTCTCGTCGGAGGTGTCCGCGGCCCGTTCGCGGGGCGGGTCCGGCAGCGGGTCCGAGACCTCGACGCGCAGCGACCCCGGGCCACCGGGCCGGCCCGGACCGCCCGGCGCGTCGCGTTCCCCCGCCGGCTGCTGTCCGCCCGGCGCGTCCGGTCCGCCCTCGGGGCGTACGAGGCGGACGCCGATCGGGCCCGTCGCGTGCCGGAGCGAGTTCGTCACCAGCTCGCTGACGAGCAGTGCGGTGATGTCGCCGAGGGATTCGAGATCCCACTCGCGCAGTTGTCCACGGACGACGGCCCGGGCGGTGCGGACGGCACCGGGCTCCGCGGGAAAGGTCCACTCGGCGCAGTAGCCGTCAGTGTCGATCAAGCCGATCACTTCCCAGACCAGAAACCCACCCACGCCCGGTTTCGGGTGGTTAATGGGCACATACCCGGTATCGGTGGAGCTTTACCGCTCCGGGCGCACGCTATGGCGCGAACGGCGCACGAGGGGGCAGCGGGATCGTCACGCGCCCGGACCGAGCCACGGCAGTGCGCTCTTGACCGCCGGCACGTCCTGGTCGAGCCAGTCCACGTCCCAGATCTCCCCGGGCGTCAGCCAGCGCAGTTCGTCGTGGTCCTGGAGGGGTTCCGGTTCGGCGGAGCCGGGCAGCAGCCGGGCGGCCCAGACCACGAGGACGTAACCCGCTTTCAGGGGCCACTCACCGGGGACGCGCTCCAGCGCGCGCACGTCGACGCCGAGTTCCTCGCGCAACTCGCGCACGAGGGCGCGGTCGGGGGTCTCGCCGGGCTCGACCTTGCCGCCCGGCAGCTCCCAGCGCCCGGCGAGTTCGGGGGGTGCGCTGCGGCGGGCCGCGAGCAGTTGTCCGTCGCGCACCACGGCGCCCGCGACCACCACGATCCGTTCCGTCATGCGCCGGAGCCTACGGGAGCGGAGAGGGGGTGCGGCGCCGGGCGACTCAGCGGACTCCGTTCGGCCCGACCCGCTCGACCCAGTAGAGCTGCTTGTGGCCGCGGCTGTCGAGGCTGTCCGCGATCTTCTGGGCCTCGGCCCGGGTCGCGTACCTGCCCACGCGATAGCGATTGCCGTTGTCGTCCTGCCGTATGACGAGCCAGGGAAGCGTGATCATGCTGTCGTTCATCGAGCCCCTCCACTTCCCGCCTCGGGCCCCCGTCGAACCCCGCATTCCATCGAAACCGCAATACGCATATGCCCGAGCGTACGCCTTACCTTCACGCAGCGAACACGGGTTTACACAAAGAGGTACGCAACCGGCCAGTAAGGAACGGCGACCCGGGGGGCGTACGCCATCGAACGCGCCGCTCATGACTCCCCGCGCGCCGTCGAGCAGGGCGAAGTCGCCCCCTGTCCGCCATGCGAGAAAGGCCGGATTCCAACCGGGTTCAGCGTCCGCCCCGTTGGGCCGCGCGCGAACGTGACACGGGGTCACTTCACCGGCAGGTGATAAGCGATGCGGTAGCGGTCCGCCGGGACCACGACGTCGGCGGTCTCCACCGGGCGGCCCGACGCGTAGAACGTGCGCTGGATGACGACGACCACATGACCGGGGACGCCGCCGAGCGCCAGGAGTTCCTCGGCGAGGCCGGGGCGCGCGCCGACCTCCTCGGTGACGTTGTCCACGATCACGTCGATGGCCGCCATCCGCTCGACGACCCCCATGCCGCCGAGCGGGCCCTCCTCGGGCAGCATCACCGGCGTACGCCCCGTCACGGCGAGCGGCTCCCAGGACGTGGAGAGCATCATCGCCTCGCCGCCGTCGCGGTAGACGTAGTTCGTGCACATCACGCGGTCGCCCGGCTGGATGGCCAGCCGCTCGGCGATCGCGCCGCTCGCCTCGACCTGGCGGCTGTGCGACTCCCAGGTGCCGCGCACGGCGAAGTCGGCCTGCTCCTGGCGGAAGGGCGTGGCGCCGCTGTCCGGCCGGTACCCGGAGCGGGCGAGGCGGCGCGGCACCGGCCGCTCGCGGACGTAGGTGCCCGAACCGGAGCGGCCCTCGACCAGGCCCTCGGCCATCAGCACCTTGCGCGCCTCCAGGGCGACCGTGTCCGAGACCCCGTACTCCTCGCGGATCCTGGCCTGCGAGGGGAGCCGGGTGTGCGGTGGCAGCGAACCGTCGACGATCTTCTTGCGGAGATCACCCGCGACGCGCAGATACGCCGGCTGCTCACCGAATGTCACTTAGCCGCTCCCATCAGGTTGTACAGACAGCAACAGCGTGGCAACCGTGGGTTGTGCCATGCAAGCGAAGGCCAGAGAATCACTCGATGTGATGACGTCTGCCGCTTGAGGGCATTACGCAGGCACTTTCTCCCCACTGTGGCTGCCGTCACACCTCGATTCCGGAGCCGTCTTCGCCGCCGCTACCACCGCTTCCGCCCTGGTCCTCCTTCGGCGGGGTGGTGGCGAGCCCCAGAGCCTTGCGGGTCGTGACCGTCCGGTCGGGGGCCATGAGCTTCAGGGCCTTGTCGTAGTGGGCGTAGAAGGTGTCCGCGTCCGGCGCCTGGGCGGCCTTCACCCACTCCTTCCTGGCCCGGTCGAGATCCTTGGCCAGGACCGCGACCCGCTCACCGGCGGCGGGCGCGAAGGTGTGGTCGCGGAGCAGTCCGGTCTGCTTCACGAGAGCTCCCGAGACCCTGGTCGCCCACTTCTTGTGGCCCGGCAGGTCGTCCTCCACGTACTGCGCGTCGGGGGCCGTGTCCATCGCCCTGTTGAGGATCCGCGCCGCCTCCAGGTAGGCGAGCTGGTCCGCGTCGAGCGTCGTGGAGTCCTTGCGCAGCGAACCGGTCAGGCTCGCGTGCTCGTCGGTGTTCCCGAACATGCAGGTGATCTCGCGGTCACCCGTGCCCCAGCTCTGCCGGGTCGGCGTGAAGTAGTAGACGTCGACGTCGTCCGGGACGGCCCAGCCGTCCATGGCGTACGTGTCCGTGAGGGTGTAGCACATGTCCCCGGCCTCGGCGGAGACCGCGGAGTCGCCCGGGTAGGAGCCGTCGTGGGCGGTCGCCTCGGCGAACACCTCGGCGTCGTGCTTCCCGGAGCACGGCACGATGTCGACGTCGTAGGCGACGCCCTCCAGGGTGCCGTTCGGCGCGTCGAAGCACTCGCCCTTGTGCAGGGAGAACGTGTTGCCGCTGCCGGAGGCCCCCTCCTTGAAGCCGTCCCAGAAGTCGCGGGCTCCCCCGGTGGCGACCATCAGCGCGAGCAGGACGACGCCGATCGAGGACAGGATCATGCCCGCCACGGCCATGCCCTTGCCGCGCTCGCCACGCTTTTTGATCTGCACGAGCGCCACGATGCCGAGCACCAGCCCGACGGCCGGCAGGAAGCAGAGGATGCCGAGGACCAGCGCCGCGATCGCGAGCCCGTTGAAGGGGACGGGCCGGTTGTACGGGGAGTAGCCCTGCCCCCAGGGCTGGTACGGGCCCGGGTACGGGTACTGCGGGTACGGACCCTGCGGGTACTGCCCCTGCGGGGAGGTCCCTTCGGGGGAGGGCCCCTGGGGGTACGGGGGATACGGAGCGTGCGGGTACGGCGGCGTCCCCGGCGGCGGGTACTGCCCCTCGGGCTGCTGCGGGCCGGGCGGCGGGGGTATGGCCACGTCTTCTCTTGCTCCTCATCATCCGTACGCGACGGAACGCGCGTACGACTGCCGAATGGCTGCGCGCATCGTAAGCGGGGCGCGGGCGCGGCCGTGACGGAGGCCGTCGGGCAGCTCCGGGGCACCGGCCGCCCCGGGACGCGCGAAACGTCCCGTCCCCCGGTGGCGCGTCTAACCTGCACCCATGACTGCACTGCCGGACTGCTTCTGCCCGACGGACGGCACGCGGGTCCCCGCCGGCTCGCTCGCCTGGTGCTGCCCGGTCTGCCGGGGCCCGCTCGACCTGGACTTCGCCCCGACGCCGGCTCCCCTCGCCTCCCTGGCCGGCCGGGTGAACTCGCTGTGGCGGTACGCCGAGTGCCTGCCGCTGGCCGCGCCCACGGTCAGCCTCGGCGAGGGCCGCACTCCCCTGGTCCCGCTGCGCGAGGGCGTCCTCGCCAAGCTCGACTTCCTGATGCCGACGCTGTCGTTCAAGGACCGCGGGGCCGTGCTGCTGGCCGAACTGGCACTGCGGCTCGGGCCCCGGCGGGTGATCGCGGACAGCAGCGGCAACGCGGGCACGGCTCTCGCCGCGTACTGCGCCAGGGCCGGACTGCCCTGCACCGTCTACGTCCCCGAGGGCACCTCCGCGAAGAAGCTGGAGCAGATCGACGCGCACGGGGCCCGGCTGCGGGTGGTCGAGGGCGACCGCGAGGCGACGGCACGCGCGGCGCGCGAGGCGGCGGACGAGGACGGCGTCTTCTACGCCTCGCACGTCCACAACCCGTACTTCCTGCACGGCACCAAGACGTACGTCCACGAACTCTGGGAGGACCTCGGCGGACGGCTGCCGGACGTCGTGGTGGTGCCGGTCGGCAACGGCACGCTGCTCCTCGGCGCCGCCCTCGCGGTGGCCGAACTGCACGCGGCGGGGCTGATCGACAGGAGACCCGCGCTGTACGCCGTCCAGACCGCCGCCGTCGCGCCGCTGGCCCGGGCCTGGTCCGAGGGGTCCGACGACCTCGTCGGGGTCACCCCCGCGGCGCCCACGTTCGCCGAGGGCATCGCGATCCCGCACCCGCCGCGCGCCCGTCAGGTCCTGCGCGCGGTACGCGCCTCCGGCGGCGGCTTCCTGACGGTCACGGAGGACGAGATCCGCCACGCGCAGACGGATCTCGCGGGCCGCGGGCTGTACGTGGAGTCGACGGGGGTGGCCTGCTGGGCGGCGGTCCGTGCGGGTGCCCTGTCGGGCCGCGAGGCGGTGGTGCCGCTGTGCGGCGCGGGAGCGAAGACGGGCATGGCGGGCGCCTGAGGAGCGGACGCCCGGACGCTCACCGATGCACGCGCCCGGCCTGCCGGCCGCCCCTCACAGCGGCCAGGCGGCCAGCAGGTCCTCGGGGCCGTAGGCGGCGTCGAGCCCCGGGCAGTCGACACCGCCGCGCGAGACCGCCACGACGGGAACGGGTTCGTCGGTGAGGGCGGCACGGTGGCGGTGGAGAGCCGCCAGGTCGTGCCGGTCGAAGGGCGCACGCTCCAGCCACTTGACCGAGCCCACGAAGAACAGCTCCTTGGCGACGGGGGCACGGTCCGCCCCCACGATGTCGATCTCGACGTCGTTGGTGCGGGTCCAGTAGCCACCCACCACGGGGGCCGCGGGCAGCCGGTCGTCGGGCAGTATCCGCGCCAGGGCCTCACGGACCACCGGCTCGACGGCCCGGCCGCGCCAGCTGGTCCAGTTCTCCCGGATGCGCGCCAGGGTCAGATCGCCCCGCCCTCGCTCGATCTCCTCCATGGACGGACCGAGCAGGTGCAGCCAGAACCGCAGGTAGGGATCCGCCACGCGGTAGCGGCGGTCCTTCGAGGGACGCGGCGACACGGGCAGCTCCGCGGCGACGATCCGCTTGTCCGTGAGCAGCTCCAGTGCTCGTTGCAGCGGCGTGGCCCCGATCCCGCCGGCCGCACGGGCGATGTTGGTGAAGGTCCGCTCACCACTGCCGATGGCCGCCAGCACCGTACGCGCCTGAGCCTGTGGCGGGAATTCGGCGGCCAGCGAACGTTCGGCCGACACCAGCAGGGCCGAGACCGGGTCGGTCAGCGCCTCACCGAGAAAGTCCCAGAGCCCCGCGCCCCGGGGCCACTCCGCGCAGATCAGCGGCAGCCCTCCGGTGACCAGCGCGGCGTCGAAGGCTTCCGCCGGATCCAGCCCGAGCATCCGCCCCACCTCGGCGGGGTTGAGCGGGCCCAGCACCATCTCCCGGCCGCGCTGGTGGAAGGGGCGTCCATAGCTGTTCAGGGCCTCCATCATCGACAGATCGGACCCGATGAGGACCAGCAGCACCGGCCTGGTCTCCAGTACCCGGTCCCAGGCCCGTTGCAGCATCCCCTCGAAGGCGCCGTCGGCGTCCATCAGATAGGGCACCTCGTCGATGACCAGCACGCTCGCCCGGTCGGCCGGCAGCGCTGCGGCCAGCACGTCGAACGCGGCGTCCCAGCTCTCCGGCCGGGCGGCGGCCACCAGCCCCGCCAGCGGCAGCGTCGACGCCTGGGCGTCCCGGGCCAGCCGTGCGAGATCCCCCTCGGGGGACGCACCGGTCGCGGCGTAGAACAGGAACGGGGCTCCGGAGCGTTCCGCGAACCGCTCGACCAGCCGCGACTTGCCCACCCGGCGCCGCCCGCGCAGCATCACGCACCGACCGGGACGCTCCCCGCCGACCCCTGTCGCCACCTTCCGCAGCTCTCGCTCCAGCGTCGCCAGCTCCTGCCGACGGCCCACGAAGTCCACCATGCTCACCCACCCCCAGCCATGAAACTAACATCGATGTTAGCAACATTGACGTTAGTAGGCAGATCTCGCCGGCCGACACGCGGAGCCACGGACCGCGAAAAGACGAAGGGGCCCGACCCCTGAGAGTCGAGCCCCTTCCGACCTGCGCGTTCACCGGATCGGCGGCACGGTCGTACGTCACCCGCTACACGTTGAAGCGGAACTCCACCACGTCGCCGTCCTGCATGACGTACTCCTTGCCCTCCATGCGGGCCTTGCCCTTGGCGCGGGCCTCGGCGACCGAGCCCGTCTCGACCAGGTCGGCGAAGGAGATGACCTCGGCCTTGATGAAGCCCTTCTGGAAGTCGGTGTGGATCACACCGGCGGCCTCGGGGGCCGTCGCGCCCTTCTTGATGGTCCAGGCGCGGGACTCCTTGGGGCCGGCCGTCAGGTAGGTCTGGAGGCCGAGGGTGTTGAAGCCGACGCGGGCCAGGGTGGCGAGGCCGGGCTCCTCGGCACCGACCGACTCCAGGAGCTCCAGGGCGTCCTCCTCGTCGAGCTCGGCGAGGTCCTGCTCCAGCTTGGCGTTGAGGAAGATCGCCTCGGCCGGGGCGACCAGCGCGCGCTGCTCGGCCTTGAAGTCGTCGTCGACCAGCTCGTCCTCGTCCACGTTGAAGACGTACAGGAACGGCTTGGTCGTGAGCAGGTGCAGGTCGTGCAGCAGCTCCTCGTTGCCGGAGCCCTGGACGATGCCCGCGGAGAAGAGGGTGTCGCCCTTCTCCAGGATCTCCTTGGCCGCCTCGACCGCCGCGACCTTGGGCCCGATGTCCTTCTTGATGCGCGACTCCTTCTGGAGGCGCGGCAGGACCTTCTCGATCGTCTGGAGGTCGGCGAGGATCAGCTCGGTGTTGATCGTCTCGATGTCGTCCTTCGGCGAGACCTTGCCGTCGACGTGCACGACGTTCTCGTCCTTGAACGCACGGATGACCTGGCAGATCGCGTCCGACTCGCGGATGTTGGCGAGGAACTTGTTGCCCAGGCCCTCGCCCTCGCTCGCGCCGCGCACGATGCCCGCGATGTCGACGAAGTCGACGGTCGCCGGGAGGATCTTCTGCGAGGAGAAGATTTCGGCCAGCTTGGTCAGCCGGGGGTCGGGGACACCGACCACGCCGACGTTCGGCTCGATCGTGGCGAACGGGTAGTTGGCCGCGAGCACGTCGTTCTTGGTCAGGGCGTTGAACAGGGTCGACTTGCCGACATTGGGCAGACCGACGATTCCGATCGTGAGCGACACGTTGCGACTTCCCGTACGAGAGGATGGGCGAAGGGCCCTCCAGAAGAGCGGGCCGATCCACCAGTCTACGGCGTGGACCGCCCCCGGCCCGCGAGGTATCGAACGCATGGCCAAGCTCGTTCCACGGCCACGTCTTCCCCTGTTCTTCGGCGTGTCCGATGAGCCGTTCCACACATAAAACGACCTAAGTTGGTCCAGTGGAGCAACACAGGACGCGTCCCCCTCAGTACGGACCGCGACGCGGGGCACCGGTCCCGGCACAGGGCGGCCGGCCCACGAACGGCCGGCCCACGGACGGCAGGGCCGCGAACGGACGGGCGGCGAACGGACGGGCCGCGGGCGGCGGGGTCCGGCGGGACGGACCGGCGGCGCGGCGCCCCGCGCCCGCACGGCTCGGGCAGCGGCCGGGCGCGTCACGGCCCCGGCTGACCGGGCTCGGCGGCGGCCTGTTCTGCGGCGCCTCGATGTTCGCGCTGGCCTGCCTGGACGCCCTGCTGTTCGGCGGCTCCGCGACCGTGTACGGGGTGCTGTTCCTGCCCGTGTGCGTCCTGACCGCGCTGTGGGTGCGGCCGGGGGACCTGGTGACGGCCCCCGTGGTCGTACCGATCGCGTTCGCCGTCGGGCTGCCGCCGGTCGCCGACGACGGCGGAGGCGGTCTCGGCGGCCACTTCATGGGCCTGGTCACCGCGCTGGCGCTCCAGGCGGGCTGGCTGTACGCGGGGACGCTGGCCGCGGTGCTCGTCGTGGCCGTCCGCAGGATCCGGCTGATCGGCCGCCGGGCGGCGCAGCGGCGCAACCGGGCGCGGGGCCTGCCGTCCGACCGGCAGGCCCGCTGACCCCGCGTACCGCCGCGGGGTCGCCGCCGCTACCGGGAGTGCTGTGCCGCGCGCATCGCCGCGCCCACGATGCCGGCGTTGTTCTGGAGCTGCGCGGGGACGATCTCCGCCTTGATGCCCTGGATCAGCGGCAGGAACTTCTCGGACTTGCGGCTGACGCCGCCGCCGATGATGAACAGTTCCGGCGAGAAGAGCATCTCCACATGGGCGAGGTACTTGGTGACCCGGCGCGACCAGTGCTCCCAGGTCAGCTCGTGGTCGTCCTTGGCCTTGGTGGATGCCTTCTTCTCGGCGTCGTGGCCGTTGAGCTCCAGATGGCCGAGCTCGGTGTTCGGGACGAGCTCGCCGTCCGTGAAGAGGGCGCTGCCGATGCCGGTGCCGAAGGTCAGCAGGATGACCGTGCCCCGACGGCCCTTGCCCGCGCCGAACTCCATCTCGGCCACACCGGCCGCGTCCGCGTCGTTCAGCACGGTCACCGGCAGACCGCCGAGCCGCTCGCCGAGCAGCGCGCCCGCGTCGGTGTCGATCCAGGACTTGTCGACATTGGCCGCCGTACGGATGGTCGTGCCGCCGGTCACCACACCCGGGAACGTGATGCCGACGGGGCCCGTCCAGCCGAAGTGGTCGATGACGTCCTTGACACCGTCGGCCACCGCGTCGGGCGTCGCGGGCTGCGGGGTGAGCACCTTGCAGCGCTCCTCCGCCAGGTCCCCGCGGTCAAGGTCCACAGGGGCACCCTTGATCCCGGATCCGCCAATGTCCACACCGAAGATCTTCATGGCCCTACGTTACGTCGTACGGCTGACCGTCACTTCCCGGACGGACCACCCGTGCGTGCCTCCACCAGAGCGGCGGCCTCGGCGCGCAGGTCACGGCGCAGCTCCTTGGGGAGCGAGAAGGTGATGGACTCCTCGGCGGCCTTGACGATCTCCACGTCCTCGAAGCCGTGCCCGGACAGGTACTCCAGGACCTGCTCGACGAGCACCTCGGGGACGGAGGCGCCGGAGGTGACACCGACCGTGTTCACGCCCTCCAGCCAGGCCTCGTCGATCTCGTCGGCGAAGTCGACCAGGTGGGCGGCGCGGGCGCCGGCCAGCTTGGCGACCTCGACGAGCCGCACCGAGTTGGAGGAGTTGCGCGATCCGACCACGATGACCAGGTCGGCCTCGGCGCCCATCTGCTTCACGGCGAGCTGACGGTTCTGCGTTGCGTAGCAGATGTCGTCGCTCGGCGGGGAGATGAGCAGCGGGAACTTCTCCTTCAGGGCGTCGACCGTCTCCATCGTCTCGTCGACGGAGAGGGTGGTCTGGGAGAGCCAGACGACCCGGGAGGGGTCGCGGACCTCGACCTTGGCGACGTCCTCGGGGCCGTCGACCAGGGTGATGTGGTCGGGTGCCTCGCCGGAGGTGCCGATGACCTCCTCGTGGCCCTCGTGGCCGATGAGGAGGATGTCGAAGTCCTCGTTCGCGAAGCGGACGGCTTCCTTGTGGACCTTGGTGACCAGCGGGCACGTGGCGTCGATGGTGGCGAGCTTGCCGGCGGCGGCCTCGTCGTGGACGACGGGGGACACGCCGTGCGCCGAGAACATGACGATGGACCCCTCGGGGACCTCCGCCGTCCGCTCGACGAAGATCGCGCCCTTCTTCTCCAGGGTCTGCACGACGTACTTGTTGTGGACGATCTCGTGACGGACGTAGATCGGGGCCCCGTACTGCTCCAGGGCCTTCTCGACGGCGATCACTGCGCGGTCCACGCCCGCGCAGTAGCCACGGGGGGCGGCGAGCAGGACACGGCGGCCAGGAGAAGCGGTCATGCCCCCCATCGTAAGGCCGCGCCCGGCGGGTCGGGGATCGCCTCCTCGGGGACACTGTGGGGAGCCGGGGGCGGGACCAGGCGATTCCCGGGAGGCACGATGTCCGAGGCGCGGACCGGCGCCGGCACGGATCCGGCGGAGCGGGAGCTGCGGCGCAGCCTCGGCTTCCGGGACCTGGTCGTCTACGGGCTGCTGTTCATCGCCCCGATGGCGCCGGTCGGGGTCTTCGGGACGCTCGACGCGAGGTCCCACGGCGCGGTCGCCCTGGTCTACCTGGTCGCGACGGCCGCCATGGCGTTCACCGCGTTCAGCTACGCCCAGATGGTCCGGGTGGTCCCGCAGGCGGGGTCGGTGTTCGCCTACGCGCGCGCGGGGCTCGGCCGGGAGGCCGGGTTCGTCGCGGGGTGGATGGTGATGCTCGACTATCTGCTGATTCCCGCGGTGGCCTATCTGTTCTCCGGGATCGCGATGAACTCGCTGGTCCCGGAGGTCTCCCGGTGGGTGTGGACCACGCTGGCCGTCGTCGTGACGACGTTCCTCAACCTCTACGGGGTCCGTACGGCCGCGCGCGTCGGTTTCCTGGTCCTCGCGACGGAGGTCGTGGTCCTCGCCGTGTTCGCGGTGTCGGCGGCCGTGGTGCTGGCCCGCGACAGCGCGCAGCGCGGCTGGCTGTCCCCGCTGACGGGTGACGGCACCCAGGGCGCGTTCGCGCTCTCGGCGGTGATCGGCGCCGTGTCGGTCGCCGTCCTGTCCTTCCTGGGCTTCGACGCGATCGCCTCCTTCGCCGAGGAGGTCACGGGCGGTTCGGAGAAGGTGGCCCGCGCGGTGCTGTTCTGTCTGGCGCTGGCGGGTGTGCTGTTCGTGGCGCAGACGTATCTGGCGGCGCTGCTGGAGCCGTTGCCGTCCGCGCGTCTCGCCGCCGACCCCGCGCTCCAGGGGCCGGCCTTCTACGACGCCGTGGACGCCTCGGTCGGCCCGTGGCTGCACGATCTGGTGGCCGTGAGCAAGGCGGTGGGAGCGGCCTTCGCCGCGCTGGCCGGGCAGGCCGCGGCCGGGCGGATCGTCTTCGCGATGGCCCGCGACGGGCGGCTGCCGGGGGCGCTGGCGCGGACGCGCTCCGGGGTGCCGCGGGCGGCCCTGCTGTGCGCGGCCGTGATCACGCTGGTCGCGGCGGTCTGGGCGGCGCGGCGCGACGACGGCCTGGACAAGCTGGTCTCGGTGGTCGACATCGGCGCGCTGACCGCCTTCACGCTGCTGCACGCCTCGGTGGTGGGCTGGTTCGCCGTACGGCGCCGCGGCGGGCCCGTGGTGTGGTGGCGGCACGTCCTGATGCCGGTGCTCGGGGCCGCGATCACCATCGCGGTGATCACCGAGGCCTCGACGACGGCCCAGGTCACGGGCCTGATCTGGCTGACGACGGGCCTGACGATCCTGCTGGCCCAGCGGAGGCGGACGGGGGCGGCGGGGTAGTACGCGCCGGGGGCGGGGTGTGCGGGGCCGCCCGGGAGCCGGGGCCGCCGGTGGCATCGACCTCAGGAGCCGGGGCGTACCGGAGCGGTGAGCGGTGCTCGCCCCCGAGCCGGGGCGTGGCGGGGCCCATGAGTGTGCTCGCCCGCGCGCCGGGGTGTGCCGGGGCCATGTGTGGCACCCGCCCAGGAGCCGGGGCGTACCGGGGCCGCCGGTGGCATCGGCCCCAGGAGCCGGGGCGTACCGGGGCGGTGAGCGGTGCTCGCCCGCGAGCCGGGGCGGTGAGCGGTGCTCGCCCGCGAGCCGGGGCGGTGAGCGGTGCTCGCCCGCGAGCCGGGCCCGCCGGTGATGCCCGCCGGCGCGCCGGGGCATACCGGGGCCCATGCGTGGGCGTCCGCACGGGAGCCGGGTGTTGTCGGTGGGGGCCACTACGCTCGGCGCATGGCTCTCAACACGTCCGCGGACGCCCCGCTGCCCGTCGGCGAGGTGTCGCGGCTCATCGGGGGATGGATCGACCGGCTCGGCGCGGTGTGGGTCGAGGGGCAGATCACCCAGTTGTCGCGGCGCCCCGGCGCGGGCGTCGTCTTCCTGACGCTGCGCGACCCCTCGCACGACATCTCGGTGGGCGTGACCTGCTACCGCCAGGTCTTCGACGCGGTCGCCGACGTGGTCAGCGAGGGGGCCCGCGTGGTGGTCCACGCCAAGCCCGAGTGGTACGCGCCACGCGGCCAGCTGTCCCTGCGGGCCGCCGAGATCAAGCCGGTGGGGGTCGGGGAACTGCTCGCCCGCCTCGAACAGCTGAAGAAGTCGCTGGCGGCCGAGGGACTGTTCGCGGCCGGCCGCAAGAAGCCGCTGCCGTTCCTGCCGCAGCTCGTGGGGCTGGTGTGCGGGCGCGCGTCGGCGGCCGAGCGTGACGTGCTGGAGAACGCCCGGCACCGCTGGCCCGCCGTCCGCTTCGAGGTCCGCAACGTCGCCGTGCAGGGCGTCCACGCCGTACCGCAGGTCGTCCGGGCGGTGCAGGAGCTGGACGCGCTCGACGAGGTCGACGTGATCGTCGTGGCGCGCGGCGGCGGCAGCGTGGAGGATCTGCTGCCGTTCTCCGACGAGCAGCTCGTCCGCGCGGTCGCGGCCTGCCGTACACCGGTCGTGTCGGCGATCGGGCACGAGCCGGACAGCCCGCTGCTCGACCTGGTGGCCGACCTGCGGGCCTCCACACCGACGGACGCCGCCAAGAAGGTGGTGCCGGACGTGGGCGAGGAGTACGAACGGGTGCGGCTGCTGCGGGACCGCGCGCGGCGCTGTGTGCGGACGCTCGTCGACCGCGAGGAGCGGGGCCTGGCGCACACGCTGGCCCGGCCCTCGATGGAGGATCCGCACCGGATGATCGACGAGCGGGCGGACCAGGTCTCGGCCCTGCTCGGCCGGGGCCGGCGCACCCTCGGGCATCTGCTGGACCGCGCGGACTCGGAGCTGACGCACACCCACGCGCGCGTGGTGGCCCTCTCCCCCGCGGCGACACTCCAGCGCGGGTACGCGGTGCTCCAGCGGGCCGACGGTCATGTGGTCAGGGACCCGGCGGAGGTGGCGGCGGACGAGACGCTGCGGGCGCGGGTCGCCGAGGGTGAATTCACTGTCCGAGTCGATGCATAGGGTGGGCGCATGACCAGCAAGGTGGACGAGGCGCTCGGGTACGAGCAGGCGCGGGACGAGCTGATCGAGGTCGTACGCCGTCTGGAGGCGGGCGGTACGACCCTGGAGGAGTCCCTGGCGCTCTGGGAGCGCGGCGAGGAGCTGGCCAAGGTGTGCCGGCGCTGGCTGGAGGGCGCGCGGGCCCGTCTGGACGCGGCTCTCGCCGAGGAGTCCCGGGCGGAGGAGACGGACACCGGGGCCGGGTCCGAGTGACGAGCGGCTCCGCGTAACCCCTGAGAACCACGGTGGCCGGCCCCGGCGGGGCCGGCCACCGCCGTGTCCCGGATGTACGCGTCTGTGAAGCGGATCACCACGCCCCGGTTTTGATTGAACTTTAAACCTCTTCGGCGTACTGTCGTACTCGCCAACAGATCCCCCCGGATCCACCGCACATACCGAGAAGGTTCTTCATGTCTCTCGTCCTTGACCCCACCGCTCAGGACCTGCTGTTCCGCGAGGCCCGCACCGCGAACACCTTCACCGACGAGCCGGTGACCGACGAGCAGGTTCAGGCGATCTACGACCTGGTCAAGTTCGGCCCGACCGCCTTCAACCAGTCGCCGCTGCGCATCACGCTGGTCCGCTCCCCCGAGGCCCGTGAGCGCCTGGTGCAGCACCTCGCCGAGGGCAACCGCGCGAAGACCGCCGCCGCCCCGCTGGTCGCGATCCTCTCCGCGGACAACGAGTTCCACGAGGAACTGCCGGCACTCCTCCCCCACTTCCCCGCCGCCAAGGACATGTTCTTCTCCGAGCGCCCGGTCCGTGAGGGTTCCGCCGCGATGAACGCCGCCCTCCAGGCCGCGTACTTCATCATCGGTGTCCGCGCCGCCGGCCTCGCCGCCGGCCCGATGACCGGTGCCGACCTCGCCGGGGTCCAGAAGGAGTTCCTGGACGACGACCACACCCCGCTGATGATCGTCAACATCGGCAAGCCGGGCGAGGACGCCTGGTTCCAGCGTTCCCCCCGCCTGGACGCCGACCAGGTCATCACGACCGTCTGACCGACGGCACCAGCGAACGAGGAAGGGCCCCCGGCACGCCGCCGGGGGCCCTTCTCCATGCCTTGGGTGTTCCGCGCGGGCGCACCCGGCGCCGTCACGAGGTCTTCAGGGCCTCGGCCATCTTCACCAGCGTGCCGAACGATCCCGTGCCGGTCACCACCGTCGTGGAGCCCTTGCCCTCCAGGACGAGCGCGTCGTAGTGATCGCCCTCGTAGCGCTGCCAGGTCCGGTCGCCGATGCGCTCGGTGGCCTTCGTCTGCTGCGCGCCCTGGCTCGCCGCGTCGATGAACACGGCCGGCCGCTGAGTCGACTGCTCGACCGCCACGTACTGACCGTCGGGGGCCTGGAAACCCAGATGCCAGGCGTCGAACTCGCTGCCGTCGTAGCGCACCGAGGTCGCCTTCCACGCCGAGGACAGCCCCTCGGGCGCCGCTACGGGATAGCTCGCCGCGCGGCGAGCCGTCAGCAGCTCGACGCGGTAGTCGACCCGCTTGATATCGGGCTTGGAGTCGTCATGGGGGATGAAGATGTAGATGACGCCCGCCATGAGCCCGATGAGGCCCAGGGAAAGAATCATGTCCCGGACCGACTGCTTGCCTTTCATACCTGCCACGCACCTATCGTCGCAGGTGCCCTGGTCTGCTCATCCGTGGGGCCCCCTGCTCATTTTGTAAGCCTGGCGATAGAGTCGGGGCATCACCCTCATCCGGCCGTCGTCGTATCAGAAAGGTGCGTGTCGATGACCGAGCATCATCTGCCCTCCGAACTCGAAGTGCCGTCGGAAGCTCCCGACCGCAACCTCGCCCTCGAACTCGTCCGGGTCACCGAGGCCGCCGCGATGGCCGCGGGCCGCTGGGTGGGCCGCGGCGACAAGAACGGCGCCGACGGCGCCGCCGTCCGGGCCATGCGCACCCTCGTCTCCACCGTCTCGATGAACGGCGTCGTCGTCATCGGCGAGGGGGAGAAGGACGAGGCCCCGATGCTCTTCAACGGGGAGCGCGTGGGCGACGGGACCGGTCCCGAGTGCGACATCGCCGTCGACCCGATCGACGGGACCACGCTCACCGCCAAGGGCATGACGAACGCCATCGCCGTGCTCGCCGCCGCCGACCGCGGCACCATGTTCGACCCGTCCGCGGTCTTCTACATGGACAAGCTGGTCACCGGCCCGGAGGCCGCCGACTTCGTCGACATCAACGCGTCCGTGGCCGTGAACATCCGCCGGGTCGCCAAGGCCAAGCGTGTCACGCCCGAGGACGTCACGGTCGTCATCCTCGACCGGCCGCGCCACGACGGGATCATCAAGGAGATCCGGGAGACCGGCGCGCGCATCAAGCTGATCTCCGACGGCGATGTCGCGGGCTCCATCCTCGCGCTGCGCGAGGGCACCGGCATCGACCTGCTGCTCGGCATCGGCGGCACGCCCGAGGGCATCATCTCGGCCTGTGCCGTGAAGTGCCTCGGCGGCACCATCCAGGGCAAGCTGTGGCCGAAGGACGAGGAGGAGCGGCAGCGGGCGATCGACGCCGGGCACGACCTCGACCGCGTCCTGACCACGAACGACCTGGTCTCCGGCGACAACGTCTTCTTCGTCGCCACCGGCATCACCGACGGCGAACTCCTGCGCGGGGTGCGCTACCGCTCCGAGACCGCGACGACCGAGTCGATCGTGATGCGGTCCAAGTCGGGCACGGTCCGCCAGATCCGGTCGGAGCACCGGCTGAGCAAGCTGCGGGCGTACAGCGCGATCGACTTCGACCGCGCCAAGTAGAACCACCGCTCCGGCGCCCGCGAGGCGCGAGAAGGGGCGCCCCTTGTGCGGAGGGGCGCCCCTTTTTCCTGCCTCGCAACAGGTCGACGCCTCGTACGCCGCCGGGGCCGGCTCCTGCGCCGCCACGGGCCGGGCACTCGCGCGCCCGCCGGACGCGGAGTCCCGTACCGGCGCGGACAAGCCGACACGGGCCGGTGGGCGTTCGGGGGAAGGCGGGTCAGCCCGCCGCGGCTATCGTGCCGTGGGCGGCCTTCTTGAGCTCCAGGTCACGGCGGCGGCGCCGGGCGAGCACCACACGGCGCTCGGCGGCGGTCAGTCCGCCCCAGACGCCGTACGGCTCGGGTTGCAGCAACGCGTGCTCGCGGCACTCGACCATGACCGGGCAGCGGGCGCAGACGCGCTTGGCCGCCTCCTCACGGGAGAGCCGTGAGGCGGTCGGCTCCTTGGAGGGGGCGAAGAACAGGCCGGCCTCGTCACGCCTGCACACCGCCTCCGTGTGCCATGGCGCTTCCTGATCCCTGTCCCGCACGGGCGCCCGCTGGGCCGGAACAGCAGCTACCTGCAGGGACTGATGCGGCGGTTGCAGCACGGTCTACTCCTGACGACGGCTTCGCGAGCGTGCCGGGCACCGGGAAATTTCCGCGGCGCCCTCCAGGGGACGATGCAGCAAGCCCTACCCGCTGTGCGCGCGCCTATGCACTGCGTGCCGAAGCCCGGCCGTTCTCCCGCGTGATCGATCGTCCGCGCGGAGCCGCCGCATCCGCCGC
The DNA here is from genome assembly GCF_042725875.1 of Streptomyces sp. NPDC127038. Lineage (NCBI taxonomy): Bacteria > Bacillati > Actinomycetota > Actinomycetes > Kitasatosporales > Streptomycetaceae > Streptomyces > Streptomyces sp. NPDC127038. The sequence continues at coordinate 71,150 of NZ_JBHXDQ010000023.1, forward strand.
CCGCATATTCACGAGCGTCAACGGTCGAGGTGCTTGCGCAAACTCCGGTCCAGCCGGTCCGCCACCCGCTCGTTCACCCGGCTCGTGACCCGCTCCAGGATGTCCGCGACGAGCTTGCCGCGCTTGGGCCTCGCCTCGACGTTGCCCAGGACCGCGAGACCGTCGATGTAGACCACGGGCGCGTCGGCGTCGCCCGAATCCAGCGTGTCCACCTCGAAGTTGCCGAGCACGCCGCCGCCGCTGCCGCGCAGCGAGACGTTCTCCGGGACGAAGATCTCGACGTTGCCGAAGACCGAGATCGCCTTGATCACGACCTGCTGGTACTCGAAGATCGCCTCGCTCAGGTCGATCTCGACGTTGCCGAAGACCGAGTACGCGTGGATGCGCCGCCCCGCCCGCCAGCGGCCCTTGCGGACGGCGGAGCTGAAGACCGCCACCACGTTCTCGTCGGCCTCGACCGGGACCGTGCCCTGGGCGGGACGGTTGGGCGCGGAGACGTACGCGGAGGACGCGCGGCCGGTGTGGGCGGCGGGCAGGTCCCGGACGAACCGGTCGAGCTCGCCGACCGTCTTGGTGGCCAGCACGCCCTCGACCCGCTCGGCGTGCTCCTCCGCGGTCAGCCGCCCCTCGGCGACGGCCTCGCGCAGGATGTCGGTGATCCGGTCGCGGTCGGCGTCGGAGGCGCGCAGCTCGGCCGGCTTCGCAGCCGTGGCGGCACTCGCGTCGGGGCTCTTTTGAAGGTCCACGGCAACAGCGTACCCAAACGCGATAGATCGCGACTACCCCTGTTCCGCCACCCGCCCGAAACCCGCCCTTCGGCGGTGACCGTCGGTCCGGTGTCCGAACTGAGCCTTACCTCACAGCCCCGGCGCCCGCGCCAGGTTCTACGCTGGTGGACGCTGCCGATGACGGCCGGCCTCCGGCGACGAGCCGAAGGGGTGCGCCCGAGGCGAGGCCCCGAAGCTGTCTGCCGAGTGAGGAATGGGCGAGATGCCTGAGTTCGCGTACACCGATCTGCTCCCCCAGGGAGAGGACACCACCCCGTACCGGCTGGTGACCTCCGAGGGTGTCTCCACCTTCGAGGCCGACGGGCGGACGTTCCTCAAGGTGGAGCCGGAGGCGCTGCGCAAGCTCGCCGCGGAGGCCATCCACGACATCCAGCACTACCTGCGCCCGGCGCACCTCTCCCAGCTGCGCCGCATCATCGACGACCCGGAGGCCTCGGCGAACGACAAGTTCGTCGCCCTGGACCTGCTGAAGAACGCGAACATCGCGGCCGCGGGCGTCCTGCCGATGTGCCAGGACACCGGCACGGCGATCGTCATGGGCAAGCGCGGCCAGAACGTGCTCACCGAGGGCGGCGACGAGGCCGCGCTCTCCCGCGGCATCTACGACGCGTACAAGAACCTGAACCTGCGCTATTCGCAGATGGCCCCGCTGACCATGTGGGACGAGAAGAACACGGGCTCGAACCTCCCGGCCCAGATCGAGCTGTACGCCACCGACGGCGGTGCCTACAAGTTCCTGTTCATGGCCAAGGGCGGCGGCTCGGCCAACAAGTCGTTCCTCTACCAGGAGACCAAGGCGGTCCTCAACGAGGGCTCCATGATGAAGTTCCTGGAGGAGAAGATCCGCTCGCTGGGGACGGCCGCCTGCCCGCCGTACCACCTGGCGATCGTCGTGGGCGGCACGTCCGCCGAGTACGCGCTGAAGACCGCGAAGTACGCCTCCGCGCACTACCTGGACGAGATCCCCTCCGAGGGCTCCGAGCTCGGCCACGGCTTCCGGGACAAGGAGCTGGAGGAGAAGGTCTTCGAGCTGACGCAGAAGATCGGCATCGGCGCGCAGTTCGGCGGCAAGTACTTCTGCCACGACGTGCGCGTGGTGCGCCTGCCCCGGCACGGCGCGTCCTGCCCGGTCGCGATCGCCGTGTCCTGCTCGGCCGACCGCCAGGCCGTCGCCAAGATCACCGCCGAGGGCGTTTTCCTGGAGCAGTTGGAGACGGACCCGGCGCGCTTCCTGCCGGAGACCACGGACGAGCACCTGGACGAGGCCGGTGACGTCGTGCGGATCGACCTGAACCAGCCGATGGACGACATCCTCGCCGAGCTGTCGAAGTACCCGGTCAAGACCCGTCTCTCGCTCTCCGGCCCGCTCGTCGTGGCGCGCGACATCGCGCACGCCAAGATCAAGGAGCGGCTGGACGCGGGCGAGGAGATGCCGCAGTACCTGAAGGACCACCCGGTGTACTACGCGGGCCCGGCCAAGACGCCCGAGGGCTACGCGTCCGGCTCCTTCGGCCCGACGACGGCAGGCCGCATGGACTCCTACGTCGAGCAGTTCCAGGCGGCGGGCGGCTCCAAGGTGATGCTCGCCAAGGGCAACCGCAGCAAGCAGGTCACGGACGCCTGCGGCACGCACGGCGGCTTCTACCTCGGCTCCATCGGCGGACCGGCCGCCCGGCTCGCCCAGGACTGCATCAAGAAGGTCGAGGTCGTCGAGTACGAGGAGCTCGGCATGGAGGCCGTCTGGAAGATCGAGGTCGAGGACTTCCCGGCGTTCGTCGTCGTCGACGACAAGGGCAACGACTTCTTCCAGGACCCCGCCCCCGCCCCGACCTTCACCACGATCCCGGTGCGGGGCCCGGGTCTGGCGTAGTACCCGCCGTACGGCGTCCACCTCGCGGGGTGGACGCCGTACGGGTGACGTGTGGCGGGCGGGAACACCGGCGGGCTCCGGGATGCTGTCCTCCATGGAGGTGTCACCCATGACGGATGGCCGGGGCGAAGGCGCGTACCGGATCGAGCACGACTCCATGGGCGAGGTGCGGGTGCCCGCGCACGCCAAGTGGCGGGCGCAGACCCAGCGTGCCGTGGAGAACTTCCCCGTGTCGGGGCAGCACCTGGAGCGGGCCCACATCGAGGCCCTCGCCCGGATCAAGGGGGCCGCCGCGAAGGTGAACGGCGAGCTGGGCGTGATCGGCGAAGAGGTCGCGGAGGCGATCCAGGAGGCGGCCGCGGAGGTCGCCGAGGGCCGCTGGGACGCGCACTTCCCGGTCGACGTGTTCCAGACGGGCTCGGGCACCTCGTCCAACATGAACGCCAACGAGGTCATCGCGACGCTGGCCGGCGAGCGGCTGGGCCGGGACGTCCACCCCAACGACGACGTGAACGCCTCGCAGTCGAGCAACGACGTGTTCCCGTCCTCGATCCACATCGCCGCGACCGCCGCCGTGACCCGTGACCTCGTGCCCGCGCTGGAGCACCTCGCCGCCTCGCTGGAGCGCAAGTCCCGGGAGTTCGCCGATGTGGTGAAGTCGGGGCGCACGCACCTGATGGACGCGACCCCGGTGACGCTCGGCCAGGAGTTCGGCGGCTACGCGGCCCAGGTCCGCTACGGCGTCGAACGGCTCCAGGCCTCGCTGCCGCGGCTGGCCGAACTCCCGCTCGGCGGAACGGCCGTGGGAACGGGGATCAACACCCCGCCCGGGTTCTCCGCCGCGGTGATCGCGGAGGTGGCGCGGTCGACCGGACTGCCGCTGACCGAGGCCCGCGACCACTTCGAGGCGCAGGGGGCGCGCGACGGGATCGTGGAGACCAGCGGTCAGCTGCGGACCGTCGCCGTGGGACTGACGAAGATCGCGAACGACCTGCGGTGGATGGCCTCCGGGCCGCGCACCGGACTGGCCGAGATCAGCCTCCCCGACCTCCAGCCGGGCTCCTCGATCATGCCGGGCAAGGTGAACCCGGTGATCCCCGAGGCGGTGCTGATGGTCGCCGCGCAGGTGACGGGCAACGACGCGACCGTCGCCGTCGCGGGCGCGGCCGGGAACTTCGAACTCAACGTGATGCTGCCGGTGATCGCCAAGAACGTCCTGGAGTCGGTGCGGCTGCTCGCGAACGTCTCACGGCTGCTGGCCGACCGCACGGTCGACGGGATCGTCGCCCACCGCGAACGGGCCCGCGAGTACGCGGAGTCCTCGCCGTCCGTGGTGACGCCGCTGAACAAGTACATCGGATACGAGGAGGCCGCCAGGGTCGCGAAGAAGGCGCTGGCGGAGCGCCGGACGATCCGGGCCGTGGTGCTGGACTCGGGGTACGTGGAGCGCGGGGACCTGACCGTCGAGCAGCTGGACGAGGCGCTGGATGTCCTGCGGATGACACACCCGTAACAGCGCGCGCACGAGGAGAAACGCCTGATGACGGCTCCGTAACAGCGGGTCGCCGTTGGCGCGAACCATGGCGCGAACCGCAGCGTCGTGTGCCCGGGGCACCTAATATCTGGTCATGGCAGAGGGTGGAGCGGTGAGACGAGCGGAAGCGGGCGGACGGACGGCGTTCTGGGAGCCCGGAAGCCAGATCCTGTGGCGGTACCGGGAGAACGCCGGGGAGCAGGTCCACATCTGCCGTCCGGTGACGGTCGCCCGGGACGACGCCGAACTGCTGGCGGTGTGGATGGCGCCGGGCACGGAGTGCGTCAAACCCGTGCTCGCCGACGGTTCTCCGGTGCACGCGGAGCCGCTGGAGTCGCGCTACACGAAGCCCCGCGCGGTGCGGCGCGGCCGCTGGTCGGGCACCGGCGTGCTGAAGCTGGCCCGGCCGGGCGAGCCCTGGTCGGTGTGGCTGTTCTGGGAACAGGGCTGGCGTTTCAAGAACTGGTACGTGAACCTGGAGGCTCCGCTGGCCCGCTGGGCGGGCGGAGTGGACTCCGAGGACCACTTCCTCGACATCTCGGTCCACCCGGACCGCAGTTGGCGCTGGCTGGACGAGGACGAATTCGCCATGGCGCAGCGGGCCGGTCTGATGGATGCTCAACTGGCGGCACAGGTGCGGGAAGCGGGGTGGTCGGCGGTGGAGGTGATCCGTGCCTGGGGTGCGCCGTTCTCGGACGGCTGGCAGCACTGGAGGCCCGATCCGGGCTGGCCGGTTCCCGTTCTGCCGGATGACTGGGACCGTACGCCCGCGCACGTGTCCTCATGAGACCCTTGATGCGCCCCCGTGGTACAACCGTAGGATCGTCTTCCGCAAGGGCGCACGGCAGAAACAACTCCCGCAGGATGAGCCGGGCTTGACCATATGTCACCGAGGGGCGGCAGGACGTGAGCGAGGGGTACGAGGCGTACGGCGGCGTGGCCGGCCGCAGACCGGTCGCAGCGCGCGCATCCGCCGCGCCGGCCGCAGGGGCCGGACGTCGCCGGGCGGGCGGGACCTCGCGGCCGCGCCCCGGGTTTTCGGCCACCGCCCCGCTGCCGGCAGGGGCCGTTTTCGGCCGTGGGCGAGCCGTACCGAGCCGGGCGGCGGCCGTGAGCGCCGTCGGTCCCGGCCCTGACGACACGCAGAATCCGTTCCCGGGGCACACATTCCGGGTATCGGGGCTGCGGGAAGAACTGCGCGCACGGCGCGCAGCCCCGGACGGACGGACTCGACACGCGTGACGGAGCACCCCACCTCGCACGAGCGCCGGCAGAGCGGCGCCGGCCCCGCGGACCCTCGCGGGGCGCTCCTGCGTACCTCGGAGCCGCCGTCCCAGCTGCCGGGTTCCGGCGCCTTACCGGTACAGGCCCGCACGGGCGACGCGCCCAGGGGTTCGGGTGCGTCCAAGCCGCGCGGCAAGCGCGGGAAGGCGGGCGGCCAGGTGCCCGGCGACGCCGGCATGTCCGCGTCCTCGGGCACGGATGCGCCGCCGCCCTCGCCGGCCCCCTCCGGCCGCGGGTCCGAGCACTCCCAGCCCTCGGCGACCGAGCCCGACACGCATCGCCCCCGGCCCGCGCCGGAGGGCATCCCGATCCAGCCGGACGCCGAGCAGGGCCGGTCCTCGCGGACCTCGGGCGGCAAGGAGCGCCGCACCGGGCAGGGTGTGCCGCACGGCGGTCCGATGCCGATGCGGCGGGACGGGGACCGGCTGCGCTTCGTGGGCGCCGCGACCCGGCGGATCGCCCGGGGCATCGACCTCGACGAGATCGTGATGGGGCTGTGCCGGGCGACCGTGCCGACGTTCTCCGACGCGATCCTCGTCTATCTGCGTGACCCGCTGCCGGTCGGCGACGAGCGGCCGACGGGTCCTCTCGTGCTGCGGCTGCGGCGTACGGACCGTATTCCGGAGGAGCGGGACACCGAGAGCGGTTTCCTGCCCGCGCTGCGGCCCGAGCCCAGTGAACTGTCGGCGCTGACGGCCGAGCTGTGCGAGGTGCGCCCGGGCGGCGCGCTCGCCGAGGTGCTGCGCGGGGTGCGGCCGGTGTTCGCGGACGCGCCCGCCGCCCGGGCCGCGCTGCCCGAGCTGCTCGGGGACGATCTGCCGGTGCCGAGCGGGCAGCGCGCGATCCTCGCCCCGCTGCGCGGCCGGCGCCGGGTGATCGGGGCCGCGCTGTTCCTGCGCCGGCCCGAGCGGCTCGCGTTCGAGGCGGACGACCTGCTGGTCGCGGCGCAGCTCGCCACGCACAGCGCGCTCGGCATCGACAAGGCGGTGCTGTACGGCCGTGAGGCGTACATCGCCGACGAGCTCCAGCGCACGATGCTGCCCGAGACGCTGCCGCGGCCCACGGGCGTGCGGCTGGCGTCCCGCTATCTGCCGGCCGCGGAGACGGCCCGGGTGGGCGGCGACTGGTATGACGCGATCCCGCTGCCGGGCAGCAGGGTGGCGCTGGTCGTCGGTGACGTGATGGGCCACTCCATGACGTCGGCGGCGATCATGGGCCAGCTGCGGACGACGGCGCAGACTCTCGCGGGCCTCGACCTGCCGCCGCAGGAGGTGCTGCACCATCTCGACGAGCAGGCGCAGCGGCTCGGCACCGACCGCATGGCGACCTGCCTGTACGCCGTCTACGACCCGGTGTCGCACCGGATCACGATCGCCAACGCGGGCCATCCGCCGCCGGTGCTGCTGCACCTGGGCGGGCGGGCCGAGGTGCTGCGGGTGCCTCCGGGCGCCCCGATCGGGGTGGGCGGGGTCGATTTCGAGGCGGTGGAGCTGGACGCGCCGGCCGGGGCGACGCTGCTGCTGTACACGGACGGTCTTGTCGAGTCGCGGCTGCGTGACGTCTGGACCGGGATAGAGCAGCTGCGGGAGAAGCTCGCGGCGGTCGCGGCGCTGACCGGACCGGATCATCCGCCGCCGCTGGAAGCGCTGTGCGACGAGGTGCTCGACATGCTCGGCCCGGGCGACCGGGACGACGACATCGCGCTGCTCGCCGCGCGCTTCGACGGGATCGCGCCGAGCGACGTCGCGTACTGGTTCCTGGAGCCGGAGGACGCGGCGCCCGGCCGGGCCCGGCGGCTGGCCCGTCGGGCGCTGGCCCGCTGGGGCATGGAGGACATGACCGACTCGGTGGAGCTGCTGGTCAGCGAGGTCGTGACGAACGCGGTGCGGTACGCCTCGCGGCCGGTGACGCTGCGGCTGCTGCGCACCGACGTGCTGCGCTGCGAGGTCGGCGACGACGTGCCCCAGCTGCCGCGGCTGCGGCAGGCGCGGGCCACGGACGAGGGCGGCCGCGGGCTGTTCCTGGTGAACCGGCTGGCGCGGCGGTGGGGGGCGACCCGGCTGAGCACGGGAAAGGTCGTCTGGTTCGAGTTGAACCGGAACTGACGGGGTACTCGTCCGGCCTCGCCCCGGCGGGCCGGTTCCCCGCGGTGTCCGGGCCGGTGCGGTGGCGCCCGCCAGCCCGGCGGGCCCGTGCCGCGCGGCGCCGTGCCGGTGTTCCCGTGTCCGCCGTCCCGGCCGTCACCGGGTCACGGTCCGTGTTGCCGACATGGTGTCGGCGGCGTTGACTGCTGGATGAGCGAGCGACCTGACGACCTCATCTCCGACGGGAGGACGCTTGTGACGCAGGCATCCCGGAACGCCCCGTACACCACGAACAACGCCGGCATCCCGGTGGAGAGCGACGAGCACTCGCTCACCGTCGGGCCCGACGGCCCGATCCTGCTCCAGGACCACTACCTCATCGAGAAGATGGCGCAGTTCAACCGTGAGCGGGTGCCCGAGCGGGTGGTGCACGCCAAGGGCAGCGGCGCGTACGGATTCTTCGAAGTGACCAACGACGTCAGCCAGTTCACCAGGGCCGACCTCTTCCAGCCGGGCCGGCGGACCGAGATGCTGGCGCGTTTCTCGACCGTCGCCGGTGAACAGGGGTCGCCCGACACCTGGCGCGACCCGCGCGGCTTCGCGCTGAAGTTCTACACCGAGCACGGCAATTACGACCTGGTGGGCAACAACACCCCCGTCTTCTTCGTCCGTGACACGATCAAGTTCCAGGACTTCATCCGCTCGCAGAAGCGCAGCCCGGTGACGGGGCTGCGCGACCACGACATGCAGTGGGACTTCTGGACCCTCTCCCCCGAGTCCGCGCACCAGGTGACCTGGCTGATGGGCGACCGGGGCGTCCCGAAGACGTACCGCCACATGAACGGCTACGGCTCCCACACCTATATGTGGATCAACGGCGGCGGTGAACGGTTCTGGGTCAAGTACCACTTCAAGACCGACCAGGGCGTCGAGTTCCTCACCCAGGCGGACGCCGACCGCCTCGCGGGGGAGGACGGGGACGCGCACCGTCGCGATCTGTACGGGTCGATCGCGTCCGGCCACGCGCCGAGCTGGACGCTGAAGGTCCAGATCATGCCGTTCGAGGACGCGGCGGACTACCGGTTCAACCCGTTCGACCTGACGAAGGTCTGGCCGCACGGGGACTACCCGCTGATCGACGTGGGCCGCATGGTCCTGGACCGCAATCCCGAGGACTACTTCGTCCACATCGAGCAGGCCGCCTTCGAGCCCTCGAACATGGTGCCCGGCATCGGGCCCTCGCCGGACAAGATGCTGCTGGGCCGGCTGTTCTCCTACCCCGACACCCATCGGCACCGCATCGGCCCCAACTACGCCCAGCTGCCGCCCAACAGGCCGCACTCCCCGGTGAACTCGTACGCCAAGGACGGCGCGATGCGCTACGAGCCGTCGCGGACGGCCCGCCCGTACGCGCCGAACTCCTACGGCGGGCCCGCGGCGGAGTACGAGGGCCGGTTCGGCGACCCGGCGGGCTGGCGGACCGCCGGTGAGCTGGTGCGCGAGGCGTACAAGCTCCACCGGGAGGACGACGACTGGGGCCAGGCGGGCACGATGGTCCGCCAGGTCCTTGACGACGCGGCCCGGGACCGGCTGGTGGACAACGTGAGCGGGCATCTGAAGGACGGTGTCAGCCGCCCGGTCCTCGAACGCGCCTTCCAGTACTGGCGGAACGTGGACAAGGAGACCGGCGACCGGATCGCGCGGAGCGTCGGAGAAGGCTGAGGACCCGGCGCCGGGGCCGCGGTGGCGGGACCGGGCCGGCGCCCCAGACG
>NZ_JBHXDQ010000023.1:80491-116554 GCF_042725875.1 Streptomyces sp. NPDC127038
ACCAACGCCCCCCCCACACCGCCCCCCACGTCTAAAGGCCCCCCGCCCCCCCCAGCGGGCGTCGGCCCGTACCCGCCTGCGCCCCCCCCCCCGGCCGGTGGGGCCCCCCCCCCCCCCGAGGCCGCTCACGGCGGTCGGGCGGAGCTGTCGGGCGCGGCAGTCAGGCGCGCTTGACCTCGAAGGCGTCGACCTTGTCGTTCCAGTTGCCGCCGCCCGGGTAGTCCATGTTCTTGAAGTCGGCCCAGCCGTGCGGGGGAAGCAGGTCGCGCTGCCGGTCGTGCAGGAGGCCCGAGCGGTAGTCCCAGATCGTGGCGGTCCCGTAGTTGAGGCTCCAGCGCAGCACCCAGTAGTAGACGGAGCTCACCTTGTCGCGGAAGCCCCACTCGCTGAGGTCGTGCTTGCCGCTGCTGCTCAGACGGATGATCTTGCCCTTGTAGTTGGCGTCCTCGTACAGGCACCAGTAGTCGGCGACGCACCGGTCGGGCGCGGCCGCGGCGGCCTGGGTGGCGACGGCCGCGCGGGTCGCCCTGCGGACCGAGGCGGGCAGCGCCGGGTCGGTCTGCGCCTCCTGCGTCGTGTCGTAGCAGTGGACCTCGCCGCTGGGGAGCTCGGTGCAGCTGTCGGCCCCCTCCCAGGACTCGGCGAGGTTGATCCTGCGTCCGTCGTACTCGGCGATCACCGGGTGCGAGGGCTCCGCGGCGGGCGTCGAGGGGTCCTGCGTCGACGGCTCCTGCGTGGCCGTGGCCGTCGGTTCGGGGCCGGTGGCGTCCGCGGACGCCACCGGCCCCGCGGTGAGCAGCAGCGCGCCGGTCGCGGCGGCGGTCAGCAGGGCGGTGGTCAGGCGTGTGCGTATCAAGAGGTGCGCTCCACAGCGATATCGAAGTCGTGCGTCCGGTCATCGGGACGGTGGACGTGGCCGTCCCCGGGTCAGGGGCGACGGCGGACGTGGCCGTCCCTGGTCAGGGGCGACGGATACGGCGGAACGCGGCGCTCGAGAACGGCTCGGCGCGCGAGAAGTGCCGGAAGTACGGCATGGCGAAGTGTTCCCCCTGTGGCGACATCGTTCCCCCGGTCGCGAACTGACGTGTGCGCCGGCGGGCTGGTCGGGACCGCCGTGCACGGCAGCAACCATACGCACAGGTGTACGGACCGGGACAAGGTCGTTTCGCGGGTCCGGCCACCGTCGGTCCCGGTCCCGCCACCCGGCGGCGGCCGCCGCGAAACGATCAACTCCCCTGGTGGCATGGGGGAAAGGCCCCGGTTCGCCCCGCGGGAAGAGCGCATTCCGGCCGCCGCCGCCCGGCCGGGAGCGGGCCGAAAAGCGACGCTCGCGGGACAGGAAAGAGGAGGGCACCCGGGTGTCCGGGTGCCCTCCTCACACGTGCTCGGAGGCTCGCGCGCGCTACTGCTGGCCCGCCTGCCCGAACGGGTCGTCCAGGGGGCCGCCGGAGGGCGAGTTCGTCGGCGAGGACGGGCTCGTCGTCGTCGGCGGGGCCGTCGTCGGCGGGGCCGTGGGCGACGGCGGGCTGCTCGTCGTCGGCGGGGTCGTCGTCGGCTCCTGGGTGGTCGGGGTCGAGGACGGCGTGCTGGACGGCGTCTGCGTGGCGCTGGGGAGTTCGGTCGGCGCCACCGCGGCTCCCGAGGTGGTGTTCAGGTCGAACTTGGTGACGTTCCCCGCCATCGCCTCGAACGTGTAGGCCGCCCAGATCTTCGCCGGGTAGCCACCGCCGTTGACGCGGCCGCCCTCCAGATAGAGGCCCGTGGCCCCCTTCATGGACACCTGCGCGTGGGTCTTCGCGTCCTCGCCGAACAGCAGCACCGAGGTGACCAGGTTCGGCGTGTAGCCGGTGAACCAGGCCGACTTGTTGTTGTCGGAGGTACCGGTCTTGCCGGCGACGACCTGGCCGTCGCGGGACGGGTTGTCCCGCACCGACGCCCGGGCCGTACCGTCGTCGACCACACCGGTCAGCACCGAGGTGACCGTGTCGGCGGCCTCCTCGCTGATGACCCGCTCGCCGATCGGGTTCGGCATCGTGACCGAGGCGTCCTTGTGCTCGGCCGAGGCCACGATCGAGGGGGTGACCTTCTTGCCGTGGTTGTCGAGCGTGGCGTACGCGCCCGCCATCTCCAGCGGGCTCGCGCCCATGGAGCCGAGGGTCTGGGCGGGCACGGCCTGGAGGTTCTTGGTGTTCATGCCGAGCTTGCCGGCGACCTTCAGCACATCGCTCATGCCGACGTCCACGCCCATCTGCGCGAAGACGGAGTTGATGGACTTGTTCATCGCGGTCTGCACGGTGACGGGGCCGTAGCTGTGCTCGTCCTCGTTCGGCGGCGCGAAGCCGATGTCGCTGCCGACCACGGGACGGCGGTTGGTGCCGTCGTAGATCGTGTTCGCGGTGATCGGCTGCCCGGAGCGGGTCTTCGCCGCCTCGTCCAGCGCCGCCGCGAAGATCATCGGCTTGAACGTCGACGCGGCCTGGTAGTCGTGGCGCGTCGCGTTGTTGATGTAGTGCTTGAAGTAGTCCGTGCCGCCGTACATCGCGACGACCTTGCCGCTCTTGGGGTCGACCGACACGGCACCGGCCTGGATGTTGGCGTCGACCTTGCGCTTCTTCGGGTCCAGCTTGCTGGTCAGCTGCTGCTTGACCGTCTGCTCCAGCAGCGCCTGCTTCTTGTGGTCGATGTTCAGCGTGATGGTCCAGCCGCCCGCGTCGATCTTGGCGTTGGCGTCGCTGAGGTTGTCGGCCGAGCCCTGGGTGACGAGCTGCTGCGCGAGCTCGCTCTTGGCCTCGGTCATCAGATACCCGGTCTGGCCCTCCATGCCGGGGGCGCCCTTGGGCTCCTTGGGCACCGGGAACTTCAGGCCCGCGCGCTCGCCCGCGTCGAGCCAGTGCATCTGGACCATGTTGTCGAGGGTGTAGTTCCAGCGGGCCTCGACCAGCCGCTTGCCGGTCTTCGAGGCGACCGCCCAGTCGTACTGGCTCGGGGCCTGGAGCAGCGAGGCGAGGTAGGCGCCCTGCGCGACCGTGAGCTTCTGGGCGTCCTCGCGGTAGTAGGCCTGCGCGGCGGCCTGGATGCCGTACGCGTTGCGGCCGTAGTAGCTGGTGTTGATGTAGCCCGCCAGGATGTCGTCCTTGGACTTCTGGCGGTCCACCTTCAGCGAGATGACCATTTCCTTCAGCTTGCGCGTGACGGTCTGGTCCTGGCTGAGGTAGTAGTTCTTGACGTACTGCTGGGTGATCGTCGAACCACCCTGCTTGCCCTTGCCGGAGAGGGTGTTGATCAGACCTCGGGCGGTGCCCTTCAGGTCGATGCCCGAGTCGTTGTAGAAGGTCTTGTTCTCGGCGGCGACGAACGTCTTCTGGACGCTCTTGGGCACCTTGGACAGGTCGACTATCTCGCGGTTGACCTTGCCGCTGCGCCCGAGCAGCGTGCCGTCGCTGTACTTGTAGATGTTGCTCTGGCGCTTGGCGGCCGCGTTGCCCTCGGGCACCGAGACGACCATGTAGAGCACGATGAAGCCGCCCATGCCGAGCAGGCAGAAGCCCAGGAACGTCCCGAGGATCGTCTTCCAGTTCACGAACCGGCGTATGCCGGTGCGGCGGGGCTTGCCGCCCGCCTTCCCTCCGGGACCGGAGCCCGCCGACTCGTTCCCGGACGAGCTCTGCGGCGCCGCGCGGCGGCCCTGCGCCTGCCGCGCTCGTCTCTCTTCAGCTCGTCCCATGGGTCGATCCGCTCCGCTTCATTCTCGTGTGACACACAAGTTCGCCGGTCAGGTCAGCTCAGAAAGCTAACACCGCGCGCTATGACAAAGGGGCGCCGATCCGGTCTTTTCCGGACGTGAGAATCAGCACGCCATCTGCACCGCCCCACTGATTGCGACGAGCGGACGGGCCGGAAGGTTGCCACGGCGGGAAAAAGTGAGATGAGGAACTACGGGCGGCCGACGCGCGGACCGGGCCCCCGCCGGACCACGCGCTCCCGGCTCCGAGGGGGCGCGCTCCCCGGCGCCGGCCGGCCGCGCCCCGGGTCCCCGGAAGCCGGCGGCCGGGGTACGGGAGGGGTGTGCCGGTCGGTTCCAGAACCGTGACAAACGGCTGCCACCAGGCGGTTCCCCGCCCCCGGGAGGCCTCAACCCCGATCTGTACGCGGTGTGTATACACGCGATGTATACGCGGTGTGTACAGTGCTCGGCATGTCCATCGGTCACACCCTTCTAGGGCTCCTGGAGTCCGGGCCGCGCCACGGTTACGACCTGAAGCGGGCCTTCGACGAGAAATTCGGTCACGACCGGCCCCTGCACTACGGCCAGGTCTACTCGACGATGTCACGGCTGCTGAAGAACGGACTCGTCGAGCTCGACGGGATCGAGGCGGGCGAAGGCCCCGAGCGCAAGCGGTACGCGATCACCGAGGCCGGCGTCACCGACGTACAGCGCTGGCTCACGACGCCGGAGACGCCCGAGCCGTACCTCCAGTCGACCCTGTACACCAAGGTCGTCCTCGCCCTGCTGACCCGCCGGGACGCGAGCGAGCTCCTCGACACCCAGCGCTCGGAGCATCTGCGGATGATGCGCATGCTGACCGAACGCAAGCGCAAGGGCGACCTGGCCGATCAGCTGATCTGCGACCACGCCCTCTTCCACCTGGAGGCCGACCTGCGGTGGCTGGAACTGACCGCCGCGCGCCTCGACAAGCTCGCCGAGGCGGTGACCGCCCGATGACCCAGGCCGCCGCTCCCCCCGGCTCCCTGCTCACCGCCACGGACCTGCGCAAGACGTACGGTCCGACCACCGCGCTGGACGGAGCCGCCTTCTCCATCCACCCCGGCGAGGTCGTCGCCGTGATGGGCCCCTCCGGCTCCGGCAAGTCCACGCTGCTGCACTGCCTCGCCGGCATCGTCACGCCCGACTCCGGCTCGATCACCTACGACGGCCGCGAGATGGCGACGATGAACGACGCCCAGCGCAGCGCGCTGCGGCGCTCCGCGTTCGGGTTCGTCTTCCAGTTCGGCCAGCTCGTGCCGGAACTGAGCTGCGTCGAGAACGTCGCGCTGCCGCTGCGGCTGAACGGCACGGGCCGCAAGGAGGCCGAGCGCACCGCGCTGTCCTGGATGGAGCGGCTGGAGGTCGACGACCTCAAGGACAAGCGGCCCGGCGAGGTCTCCGGCGGCCAGGGCCAGCGGGTGGCCGTCGCCCGTTCCCTGGTCACCGGTCCGCGGGTGCTGTTCGCCGACGAGCCGACCGGCGCGCTCGACTCCCTCAACGGCGAGCGCGTGATGGAGCTGCTGACCGACGCGGCCCGTTCGACGAACGCCGCCGTCGTGCTCGTCACGCACGAGGCGCGCGTGGCCGCGTACTCGGACCGCGAGGTCGTCGTACGGGACGGCAGGTCCAGGGACATGGAGCGGATCGTATGAGTGCCCGCCAGTGGTCCCGCGATCTCGCCATGGGCGCCAGGTTCGCGGTGACCGGCGGCCGCGAGGCCTGGGTGCGCGTCCTGCTGACGGCCGTCGGCGTCGGGCTCGGGGTGGCGCTGCTGCTGCTCACCACCGCTCTGCCGAGCGCGCTGGCCTCCCGGCACGACCGCGAGAGCGCCCGCAACGACATGACGTACGGCTCGGTGGTCAGGAAGAAGTCGGACCGCACCCTGATCGTCGCGGACGCGGACACCACCTTCCGCGACCAGGACGTACGCGGCCGGCTGCTCGAACCCGAAGGCTCCCGGGCTCCGCTGCCCCCGGGCGTGTCCGCGTTCCCCGCGCCCGGCGAGATGATCGTCTCGCCCGCCCTCGACAGGCTGCTGAAGTCGGCGGACGGGAAGCTGCTGCGCGAGCGGCTCGACCGCCGGATCAGCGGCACGATCGCCGACCGCGGGCTCGTCGACCCGCACGAACTCGCCTACTACGCGGGCGCCCGGGGCCTGAACGCCACCGGCACCAGCACCGGCCGGATCGAGCGGATCACGGCGTTCGGCTCCACCGGGCAGTCCGAGGCGATGGACCCCGTCCTGCTGCTCCTCGTACTGATCGTCTTCGTCGTGCTGCTGATGCCGGTCGGCGTCTTCATCGCCGCGGCCGTGCGCTTCGGCGGCGAGCGGCGCGACCGGCGGCTCGCCGCGCTGCGGCTGGTCGGCGCGGACGGGGGGATGACCCGGCGGATCGCGGCCGGCGAGGCGCTGGCCGGAGCGCTGGTCGGACTGGTCCTCGGCGCCGGGTTCTTCCTGATCGGGCGTCAACTGTCTGGCCTGGTCATGGTCTTCAGGATCAGCGTGTTCCCGGCCGACCTCGATCCGGCGCCCGCCCTGGTGGCGCTGGTGGCCCTGGCGGTGCCCGCGGCCGCGGTCGCGGTGACGCTGTTCGCCCTGCGCGGTGTCGTCATCGAACCGCTCGGCGTGGTGCGCACGGCACGGCCCTCGCGGCGCCGGCTGTGGTGGCGGCTGCTTCTGCCGCTGGGCGGCCTCGCGATGCTGTACCCGATGGTCGGGCAGGGGCGGTCCAACGGGAACTTCAACCAGTACCTGGTCATCGGCGGTGTCCTGCTGCTGCTGGTCGGCATCACCGCGCTGCTGCCCTGGGTGGTCGAGGCGGTCGTCGCCCGGCTGAACTCCGGCGGCGTCGCCTGGCAACTGGCCATCCGCAGACTTCAGTTGAGCAGCGGATCGGCGGCCAGGCTGGTCAACGGCATCGCGGTCGCGGTGGCCGGCGCGATAGCCCTGCAGATGCTGTTCGCCGGTGTCGACGACGACTACACCAAGATCAACAAGAATGATCTGACCCGGGCCCAGATGTCGGTCGACATCCCCGCGGGGGTCCCCCTGGACCCGGCGGTCCGGCAGCTGTCCGGGACGAAGGGCGTCACGCACGCCACCGCCCTGGGCCGGACCGACGCGGGGGACGGGCGCGACGAGCCGGCGAACTCGACGGCCGCCACGGTCGGCGACTGCGCGGCCCTGCGGGAGACGGCCGTGCTGCCCTCCTGCCACGACGGTGACGTCTTCGCGGTGGAGGACGGCTTCGGGGACAGCGGCACCGCCAAGCTCGACAAGGCCGGCACCGCTCTCTTCCTCGACCCGTCCTACGGCTCCGCCAAGGGCGCGGAGATCGCCTGGAGGGTGCCGAAGGGGGTCAAGCCGGCGGCGTCGCGCAAGGATCCGACGGGCAACGAGCTCGGCGGCTTCCTGTTCACGCCCGGCGCCCTGCCCGGACGGGCCGCGTCCGCCATGCGCCAGACCGTCTACCTCCAGCTCGACGAATCGGTGCCGGACGTACGGGACCTGGTGCGCAACAGCGCCGCGAGGATCGACCCGCTGACCGCAGCCAACACCTGGACGGCGACGACCCAGTCGCGGAAGTTCACGTCCATCCGCACGGGTCTGTCCGTCGGCGCGACCTGCGTGCTCCTGCTGATCGGCGCGAGCCTGCTGATCTCCCAGCTGGAGCAGCTGCGCGAGCGCAAGAAGCTGCTGTCGGCCCTGGTCGCCTTCGGCACCCGGCGCCGCACGCTGAGCCTGTCGGTGCTGTGGCAGACCGCGATCCCCATCGCCCTGGGCCTCGGCCTGGCCGCCGTCGTGGGGCTCACCCTCGGCACGGTCCTGCTCAAGATGACGGGGACCTCGGTGAGCGTGGACTGGGCGAGCGTGCTGTCGATGACGGGCATCGGCGCCGGGGTCGTGCTCCTGGTGACCCTGCTGAGCCTGCCGCCGCTGGTCCGGCTGATGCGGCCGGACGGGCTGCGCACGGAGTAGCGCGCGGAGCGTACGCGCCGCGGCCGGTGGCCCTTCCCTTCCGGGAGGGCCACCGGTCCGCGTTCAGATGCTGTACTCCTTCACCACGCGGCGGACCTGCGCGAAGAGCATGCCCACGTTGACCGACTTGCGGCAGACGACCACGGCGACCACGTCCTGCTGGTCGCTCATGCGGATGAACAGATGGGTGAGGTTGTCGCTGTTGACCAGGATCTCCTGGAAGAAGTGCGACTCGGACTCGATGCCGCGGCGCTCCTTGAAGACGTCCTCGATCATCTGGACCGTACGGCCCTGGAACAGGTCGAGGGTCGCGCCCGCGAGCAGGTCGAGGACCTCCGGCGGATGGTTGTCGACGGTCTCGTAGCTGAGCAGCATGCCGGTGGACATGTCGACGGCCCCGGAGGCGAGACAGTCGGGGGCGTCGGCGCGCAGTGATTTGACCAGGCCCATGATCTGGTCGGAGAAACCCGCCGTCATTCTCTTGCTGGCCATGTCTTCATACCCCTTCGGTCGCGGTGTCGGTGGCCGCTCCGACGAGTGCGTCGGGCGCGGCGGGAGGTGGGGTGAGCGGACCGGGGCCGGCCGGGGCGGTGAGCGGTTCGGGGCCGGTTCCGGTGAGGATCGATCCGATCCGGCCGAGAGCCGGCCGGGTGCGCTCGTGGAGCCGTTCGAGGTCGATGCCCTCGTCGCCGAGGACGATCATCAGCGCGGTGTCGCCGACCGCGTAGAAGGCCGCGAGGCCCTGGCTGCCGTAGGTCACGGTCTGGCGGAACGCGCCCCTGGCGGTCACCGCGGTGGCGCGGCGTGCGATGCCGAGGCCCGCGGCGGCGATCGCGGCGAGGCTCTCCGGGTCGATGGTGTCGGCCGTGTCGGCCGCGATGAGCATTCCGTCGGCGGCCGCCACGGCCGTGTCGGTGATTCCGGGCACCTGTTCCCGGAGTTCCCTCATTTCCCTGGCGAGTGCCTCATGATTCATGTACTGAACTCCCTGGTCGTCGTGCGCGTGTGTTCGTTGGCGGGCATTCGGTTTCACGTCCCGGAGTCCGGGGTCCAGATCCGGTGCCGCAGCCGGAAGAATCCTTTCCAGCTCGCCCCGGCCTTTTCCGGGGCGAGGGTTTCGGCTATTCCGCTCGCGCCGGGTTCACGGCGGGGAAGCGAGGGGGCGTTCACCCCGGGCTCTCTGCGGGGCAGGGCGGGAGCGGTTCCCGCGGGCGGCGGAGCGGGGTCCGGCCGGGGCGCGGGCGGCCCGGTCCCTCCCGCGGCCACCGCGACCGACAGGGCGGAGAACACGTCGGGGTCCAGGGCGTGCGGGGCACCGGGGGGCCGCTGCCTGAGCGCTCCGGTGGGCAGGTCCCGCACGGTGACCCGGGAGGCGGAACCCGGTTCCGCCGGCAGTTCCAGCAGCTCCTCGCCGAGCATGCGGGCGATCCCCACCGTGACGGTGTAGACGCCTAGACCGGTCGCGAAGGCGATGTCACGGGCGGTCCGGCGGCCGTCGGCGTGGGCCAGCAACTCCCTCTGCGGCGGCGGGAGCCGCTCGCGTATCTCGTCCGGCACCGCCGCGGGCACCGGGCGTTCCCGGTCGGGCCGTACGGGCCTCGGCAGGGCGGCGACGGCCGCGAGCTTCCTCGCCGCGTCCTGGAGCAGCCGCCCCGGTGTCTCTCCGAGCGCGACCGGCGCGTACGGCTCGTACGCCGTGTCGAGCGGGCCGCACGCCTCCACGTCACCGGCCACGACGGCGAAGACCGCGTCCTGCATCGCCATCACGCAGACGACGCGGAGCTGTGCGGCGCCCGCGTAACCGTGGGCGATCAGACCGGCCTCGGGCCACCGGGTGCCGCCGGCCTCACGGAGCAGTTCGGCCCACTGCTCGCCGCTGACGCGGCCCGAGCGCAGCAGCCGTGCCTCCGCTCCCGGGGCGCCCGGACTCTCGACGGCGACGACGCAGCCGTCACGGAGATGGAAGACTCCCCCGGGTTTTCCGGACACCCTCAGTTTTCCCGTCGCCCGCGTGTTCCGGCATTCGCCCAGTGCGCGCGACAGCAGGTCGTGACCGACCCTGCCAAGGGAATCCCGAATGCCCGACATCACTCCCCTTGGAATCACCGGAACTTCGCACAGACGCCTGATGAGTCACCCTGAGGAGGTATGTGTATCAGCAGGGGCGGATATCCCAGCGGGAGTCGCACTACCTGACGGAAGTTGAAATTTCCCGGCTGCCGAGGGACGGGATCGGTCGCCCGAATGACCGACTGTGCCCGGTGGTTCAGGCTTCCGCGCCCAACACCCTGACGGGCAGCGGCCGCAGTGCCTCGCGCAGCGCCTCCGCGAGTTCTCGGTACTCCGTGCCCCGCGCGGCGCCCGACCGCATGGCGAGCGCGATCCTGCGGGTGGGGGCCGGATCGGCGAACCAGCCGGTGAGGAGCTGATCGCTGCGGGTGGTCTCCACCTTGACGGCGGTGCTCGGCAGCAGGGTCACCCCGAGGCCGCCGGCGACGAGCTGGACGAGGGTCGACAGGCCCGCGGCGGTGGTGGTCACGGGGGCGTCCGCGCGCCCGGCCTCACGGCAGATGTCCAGGGCCTGGTCCCGCAGACAGTGGCCCTCGTCCAGCAGCAGGAGACGGAGTTCGCGCAGCGCCTCGCGCGGAATGCCCTCCCGGCCGCCGAGCCAGTGGTCGAGCGGGGTCACCAGCACGAAGTCCTCGTCGAACAGCGGGAGTTCGACGACCCCGGGCATACCGAGGGGGACCGCGAGCAGCAGCAGGTCCAGCCGGCCGGCGCCGAGCCCCTCCAGCAGGCCCGCGGTCTGCTCCTCGTACACCTGGAGGTCGAGGTCGGGGTAGCGGTCGTGGACGAGGCGCAGGACGGTCGGCAGGAGGTAGGGGGCGACGGTGGGGATGACGCCGAGGCGCAGCGCCCCGGTGAACGGCGCGCGGACGGCCTCCGCCTCCTCCATCAGCGCGCCGACCTCCTCCAGGACCGCCCTGGCGCGTACGGCGAGCCGCTCGCCGGCGGGCGACAGGAGCACTTTGCGGGTCGTACGCTCCAGCAGGGTCACCCCGAGGATCTCCTCCAGGGCCGAGACGGCTCCGGACAGCGCGGGCTGGCTCATGCCGATCGCGGCGGCCGCGTCACGGAAGTGCAGATGCTCGGCCACGGCGGTGAAGGCGCGCAGCTGGGCGAGGCTGGGGCTGCGGCGTCCGCCGCCCTTGCCGCCCGCCGCCCTGCCGGTGGGGCTCGCCATGGCCGTACCTCCCGTTCCGGACCGCTTCACCGGGCGTCACTGATAGCCGCACTCGATCAACGCGACCGAGTGTAGCTATTTCCCGAATCAATGCTGCCTGTGCCACCATCGACGACGTCCACCCCCCAGGGAAATGCCCCCAAAAAGGGCTACCCCTATCTGCTAGGAGAGTTTGTGCTCACTGTCGGTGACAAGTTCCCCACGTTCGACCTGACCGCCTGCGTCTCGCTGGAGAAGGGCCAGGAGTTCAAGCAGATCGACCACAAGACCTACGAGGGCAAGTGGAAGATCGTCTTCGCGTGGCCCAAGGACTTCACCTTCGTGTGCCCGACCGAGATCGCGGCCTTCGGCAAGCTGAACGAGGAGTTCGCCGACCGCGACGCTCAGGTCCTCGGCTTCTCCGGCGACTCCGAGTTCGTGCACCACGCCTGGCGCAAGGACCACGACGACCTGCGTGACCTGCCCTTCCCGATGATGGCCGACTCCAAGCACGAGCTCATGCGCGACCTCGGCATCGAGGGCGAGGACGGCTTCGCCAAGCGCGCCGTCTTCATCGTCGACCAGAACAACGAGATCCAGTTCTCCATGGTGACCGCCGGTTCCGTCGGCCGTAACCCCAAGGAGGTCCTGCGGGTCCTGGACGCCCTCCAGACGGACGAGCTCTGCCCGTGCAACTGGACCAAGGGCGAGAACACCCTCGACCCGGTCGCCCTCCTGGCCGGTGAGTGACCTTCCATGGCCCTCGACGAACTGAAGTCCGCGATACCGGACTACGCCAAGGACCTGCGCCTGAACCTCGGTTCGGTGATCGGCAACAGTGACCTCCCGCAGCAGCAGCTGTGGGGCACGGTGCTGGCCTGCGCGATCGCCACGCGCTCCCCGCGCGTGCTGCGCGAGCTGGAGCCCGAGGCGAAGGCCAAGCTGTCGCCCGAGGCGTACACCGCCGCGAAGTCGGCCGCCGCGGTCATGGCGATGAACAACGTCTTCTACCGCACGCGCCACCTGCTGTCCGACCCGGAGTACGGGACGCTGCGGGCCGGTCTGCGGATGAACGTCATCGGCAACCCGGGTGTGGAGAAGGTCGACTTCGAGCTGTGGTCGCTCGCGGTCTCCGCGATCAACGGCTGCGGCCAGTGCCTCGACTCGCACGAGCAGGTGCTCCGCAAGGCGGGCGTCGACCGGGAGACGATCCAGGAGGCCTTCAAGATCGCCTCCGTGCTCCAGGCCGTCGGCGTCACGCTGGACGCCGAGGCGGTCCTCGCCGAGTAGTCCTCGCGCACACGGCGGCCCGAACGCCGCCCGCAGCACTCAGGGCCCCGCCCACCGTCACGGTGGGCGGGGCCCCGTGCGTCGTACGCGGTACGTCACGGCGGCCGACCCGGCGACCGGTCGCCGGCCGGTTCGGCCGCCGTCGGGTCAGCCTCTGTGGGCCGGGGACGCGCCCACCGCGGTGGCGCCCCGTGGTTCGGGCGCGTGGCGCAGATCCGCCTCGCTCGCGTACGAACGCAGGTACGCGACCACCGTGTTGGTCACGGCGACCAGCGGCACCGCGACGACGGCTCCGCCGATACCGGCGATCATGCCGCCGGCGGCGACCGAGAGGACCACCGCGAGCGGGTGGACGCGGACGGCGCGGCCGAGGATGAACGGCTGAAGGATGTGGCCCTCGATCTGCTGGACCAGCAGGACCACGATGAGGGTCGTGACGGCGACCCAGACGCCCTGCGTCACCAGCGCCACCACCACCGCGAGCGCCCCGGAGATCACCGCGCCCACCAGCGGGATGAACGCGCCGAGGAAGATGAAGACGGCGAGCGGCACCGCCATCGGGACCTTGAGGATATAGATGCCCAGGCCGATGAAGATCGCGTCGATCAGGGCGACTATCACCGTGCCGCGGACGTAGGCGGTGAGCGTGCGCCACGCCCGCGGGCCCGCGCCGGCGACACCGGGACGGGCGGCGGCCGGGACGAGCTTGAGCGACCACTCCCAGATCCGCTTCCCGTCGTAGAGCAGGAAGAGGGTCGAGAACATCGTGAGCAGGATGCCCGTGAGGGCCTCGACGATCACGGTGACGCCCTGGAGGCCCGCGGACGTGATCTGGTCCGTGTTCGCGCCGATCGCCTCGCGGAGATTCTTCGCGATCTTGTTGATCTGCTTGTCGGTGACGTGGAACGGGCCCTTGAGGAGCCACTTGCGCAGCTCGTCGATGCCGTCCTGGATCTGGTTGGAGAGGTTGTCGATGTTCTCCTGGACCTGCCAGACCACGAACCAGCCGATCAGCCCCATGATGACGAAGCCGAGGATCGCGGTGAGCGCGGTCGCGAGCCCGCGCGGCACCCGGTACCGGGTCAGCCGGGCCACCGTGGGCTGGAGCAGCGCGGTGATGAGCAGCGCGGCCACGAAGGCCAGCACCACCAGCTGTACGGCGCTGATGACCCGCATCAGCACCCAGACGGTGCCCGCGAGGATGAGCAGCCGCCAGCCGGCCTCGGCGGCGACGCGCACGCCCCACGGCACGGCGAGGGCGGGGTCGGGACGGTGGGGCGGCTGCGCGTAGGCGTAGGCCGCGCTCTCCTCCTCGGCGGGGCGCTGGACCGGGAGCGCGGAGGCGTCGGCGTCGGCCACCGGGGCCTCGGGGGTCCCGGACGGCCCGGAAGCCGGGGAAAGGGTGCCGGGGGCGTCGAGGAGGACGCGGCCGCCGGGGCCGTCCTCGCCGCCGAGGGGGCCCCGCGACTCCAACTCGACCTCGGCCCGGCGTTCGTCCAGCCGTTCACCGAGTTCGGTGAGTCCGGCGCCGATCCGGCCGAGCCATCCTGGTACACGCGACATGATGCGTCCTTTTCCCCCGCTGCTCCCCACCACTCCCCCCTGGAGTCGTCGGGTCCGACCGTACATGGCCGAAGCCCCTCCCCCTAGGACGGGGAGGGGCTTCGCAAGGTTGAGCCGCCGCTGTCCGGCGTGGACCGCCGGCGCGCGGGGTGGACCTAGTACCAGCTGTTGGCCTGCCAGAACGACCAGGCGTCACAGGGGCTGCCGTAGCGGCTGTTCATGTAGTTGAGGCCCCACTTGATCTGTGTGGCCGGGTTCGTCTGCCAGTCGGAACCGACGGACGACATCTTGGAACCGGGCAGGGCCTGGAAGAGACCGTAGGCACCCGAGGAGGCGTTGACGGCCCGGTAGTTCCAGCTCGACTCGTGGTTCACGATGTTGCTGAAGCACTGGAACTGACCGCTCGGCACCATCTGGGCCGCCATCGCCTGGATCTGGGCGACGGTGTACGAGGCCTGGACGGAGAAGCTGGAGGCGTCGCGCGTCGCGGAGCGGCTGGCCGCTTCCGCCGCCGCCTTGCGCTCCTTGGCTTCCTTCTCCGCCTTCGCCGCAGCCTTCTGCTTGGCGACGGCGTCGTCGGCCGCCTGCTTGCGCGCGGCTGCCTCCGCGTCCTTCTTGGCGCTCGCGTCGGCGGCGATGGCCTGGGCGTCGGCCTGCTGCGTCAGGGACGCGGTCTGCACCTGGGCCTGCTGGCCGGCAGGTATGTCAGCGAGGAGAGTCGAGTCGCTCGCCGTCGCCTCGGCATCGTTCGAGGGCTGGGCGACGCTGCCCGAGGCAACTCCGACCACGCTTCCGACAGCGGTGACCGCGGTGGCCGAAGCCACTGCGAATCCCCGGACCGAAATCCGGCTCACACGGTTTCCTTCCAGCATCGCCCGTTTAGGTGACCCTCGCGGACGCAATCGTGCCCCTCGGCGCTGGCCTCCCAACTGCGGGGTCACGGGGAGACACGGGCCCGGTGGGCAACTCCCGCTCGGGGAGTGCCGCGTGGTGCGCGGGCGGCATACGACGTCTCTATGGAGTTCTGAGGTTCCGGTGTTGCCGTACCGCTGGGGATACAGCTGTGTCGTATGCGGGGCCTGACAGGAGTGAGACTCTAGCCGTAACCCGGCTCCGCACGGCAATTCCGTGTCGCGTGTGAAAGCTCACACCCCGTTTGCCTCAGCTGTTTCCTGGAAACCTCAGCGCAGCAAGACGCCGCCCGGCTAGGCTTTTCGCCTTTGCCGGACGGCGCCAACCAGCGTGTATGCACCACCCTTTGACCGGGCGGTACATCCTGGATCAGATCTGCCCGTCCTCCAGCATTTCGGTCACGAGTGCCGCGATCTGGGACCTCTCGGAACGATTCAGGGTGACGTGCGCGAAGAGCGGATGGCCCTTCAACTTCTCGACGACGGCGACCACTCCGTCGTACCGCCCGACGCGCAGATTGTCCCTTTGTGCCACGTCATGGGTCAGAACGACCCGCGAATTGGCCCCGATACGGGACAGAACGGTCAACAGGACGTTCCGTTCCAGGGACTGGGCCTCGTCCACGATCACGAACGCGTCGTGGAGCGAGCGGCCGCGGATGTGCGTGAGCGGCAGGACCTCCAGCATGCCCCGCGCGGTGACCTCCTCGATGACCTCGCGGCTGGTGACCGCGGAGAGCGTGTCGAAGACCGCCTGGGCCCAGGGGCTCATCTTCTCGGACTCGGAACCGGGCAGATAGCCGAGCTCCTGCCCGCCCACCGCGTACAGCGGCCGGAAGACCATCACCTTCTGGTGCTGACGGCGTTCGAGGACGGCCTCCAGGCCCGCGCACAGCGCGAGCGCGGACTTGCCGGTGCCGGCCCGGCCGCCCATCGACACGATCCCGATGTCCGGGTCGAGCAGCAGATCGAGCGCGATGCGCTGCTCGGCGCTGCGTCCCTTGATGCCGAACGCCTCACGGTCGCCGCGCACCAGCCGGACGTTGCCGTCGGCCGTGACCCGGCCGAGGGCCTTGCCGCGCTCCGACTGGATCGTCAGCCCCGTGTGCACGGGCAGGCGGGCCGCTTCGGGGACGTAGGCGTGCCCCTCCTCGAAGAGGATGTCCACCTGCTCGCCGGACAGGGCCAGTTCGGACATTCCGGTCCAGCCGGACGAGCCCGTGATGGCGAGCTCCGCGCGGTACTCCTCGGCGAGGAGACCCACGGAGGACGCCTTGATCCTGAGCGGCAGGTCCTTCGAGACGACGGTGACGTCGTATCCCTCGGCCTGGAGGTTGCGGGCGACCGCGAGGATGCGGGAGTCGTTGTCCCCCAGGCGGTACCCGCTCGGCAGGACGCTGGGGTCCGAGTGATTGAGCTCGACGCGTACCGTCCCGCCGAGGTCCCCGACGGGGATCGGGGAGTCGAGGCGGCCGTGCCGGACCCGGAACTCGTCGAGCAGGCGCAGCGCCTGCCGGGCGAAGTAGCCGAGTTCGGGATGGTGCCTCTTGGCCTCCAGCTCCGTGACCACCACGATCGGAAGCACGACTTCGTGCTCGTCGAAGCGGCTCAGGGCATTCGGGTCGGCCAGCAGGACGCTGGTGTCGAGAACATAGGTGCGCCGGTCTGGCTTGCGGCGCTTTGTGCTGGTCACCACGGAAGGACGTACCCCCTCGGATGAGGTCGGGGAGCGACGAAGGAGATCTGGACCGGTTCGCGGCACCGATGCACGGGCCGAAAACCGGCCCTCCGCTTCGTCCGTGCTGACCGCACGATCGGGCTGGTGCAAAGGGCCTCCCGGGCGGACGGCCCCGTGCCGTCCGCTGAGATACGACACCCGTGGTTCGGGCGTCGACCTGCAAGGCTTATGCCCTCGAACGAGCCAAGCCATGCCACGGCCCATGACGGCGCGTTCGTTAACTCCCGATGACGTACGTCCCCTGGAGGTGCCCCGGGTTACACGGGGCACCCCGGTATTCAGCCTCCGTAACGGCGGTGTCGCGCCGCGTAGTCGCGCAGCGCACGCAGGAAGTCGACCTTGCGGAAGGCGGGCCAGAACACTTCGCAGAAGTAGTACTCGGAGTGGGCGGTCTGCCAGAGCATGAATCCGGACAGCCGCTGCTCGCCGCTGGTGCGGATCACCAGGTCGGGATCGGGCTGGGCACCGGTGTAGAGGTGCTTGCCGATGAGGTCGACGTCGACGCGGTCCGCGAGGTCCTCCATCGAGGTCCCCTTGTCGGCGGCGTCGAGGATCATCGCGCGCACGGCGTCGGCGATCTCCTGGCGGCCGCCGTAGCCGATGGCGACGTTGACGACTATCCCCTCGACGTGGGCGGTGGACTCCTCGGCCTCCTTGAGGGCCGACTGCATCGGGGACGGCAGGATGTCCCGCGTCCCGACGTGGTGCACCCGCCAGCGGCCGTCGGCCGCCAGGGTGCGGACGACGCCCTCGATGATGCCGAGGAGCGGACCGAGCTCCTCCTGCGGGCGGTCGAAGTTGTCGGTGGACAGCAGCCACAGGGTGACGACCTCGACGTCGGTCTCGGAGCACCAGCCGAGGAATTCCTCGATCTTGTCCGCTCCGGCCCGGTGTCCCTGGGCGGTGGTGGAGCCGGCGGCCTTCGCCCAGCGGCGATTGCCGTCCATGATGACCCCGATGTGCTTGGGCACCTGGTCGTGGTCGAGGTGGCCTTCCACCCTGCGTGCATAGAACCTGACCAGCAGACGGCGCAGGTTGTCGCGCAAGGTCACGTGTTGTCAGCCCCTCCGTGCGGATCGGACAGCCGCGCCCGAGCACAGTCCCTGTCCATATGGCGGTCCCCCGGGGCGAAGCCTACCCCTGCGAAACGCGGGGGCTGCCGAGGGTCCTGTGCACCCTGGCATAGGTTCGTCCCCATGAACGACCCCACTCTGTACCGGGCCGCAACGGAGCGGTACGACTCGATGGAATACCGGCGTACGGGCCGCAGCGGCCTCAGACTGCCCGCGATCTCGCTGGGTCTGTGGCACAACTTCGGCGACGACCGCTCGCTCGGCTCCCAGCGCGCGATCCTGCGCCGCGCCTTCGATCTCGGTGTCACTCACTTCGACCTCGCCAACAACTACGGCCCGCCGCCCGGCTCGGCGGAGCTCAACTTCGGCAGGCTGCTGAAGGAGGACTTCGCCCCTTACCGGGACGAGCTGCTCATCTCGACCAAGGCGGGCTACCTCATGCACCCCGGCCCCTACGGCGAGTGGGGCTCCCGGAAGTATCTGCTGTCCTCCCTGGACGCCTCGCTGCGGCGGATGGGCACGGACTACGTCGACATCTTCTATTCTCACCGCTTCGACCCGGACACCCCGCTGGAGGAGACGATGGGCGCGCTCGCGTCCGCCGTCCAGCAGGGCAAGGCGCTGTACGTGGGCGTCTCCTCGTACAGCAGCGAGCAGACGGCGGAGGCGGCCCGGATCCTGACCGGCATGGGCGTCCGTCCGCTGATCCACCAGCCCTCGTACTCGATGCTCAACCGCTGGACCGAGGACGACGGGCTGCTCGACACGCTGGAGGCGGCCGGGATGGGCTGCATCTCCTTCGCCCCGCTCGCGCAGGGCCTGCTGACCGGCAGATACCTCCAGGGCATCCCGGAGGGCTCCCGCGCCACCCAGGGCAAGTCGCTGGACCCGGGCCTGCTGAGCGACGACGTCGTGCGCCGGCTGAACGGGCTGAACTCCATCGCCGCCCGGCGCGGCCAGTCGCTCGCCCAGCTCGCGCTCACCTGGGTGCTGCGCGACCAGCGGATGACCTCGGCCCTGATCGGCGCGTCCAGCGTGCGGCAGCTGGAGGAGAACCTGGAGGCCCTGGCGGCCCCGGAGCTCACGGACGAGGAGCTGAAGGAGATCGACACGTTCGCGGTGTCGACGCAGGGGACGAACATCTGGGCCCAGCGGCACTGAGTCACCGGATTCCCCGGCCTCGCCGGGCGGTCCGCCCGGGGGGCGCACGGGGGCGCCTGCCGGACGGGCCGTCGCGGGCACAAAAAACGGGCCGGTCCGTGGGGGGGAGACGGACCGGCCCGAGGGGGGGTTTCCACCATAACCCTTCGTAAGTGATGCTGCGTGCATCCGCGTGCCACAACTACTCTCCGGAGTCGCCCGGCAACGCCATGAAGAGCATGGAACCATCGATTCCGGGTGTGATCATGGCTGAATCATGGCTGATTCAAAGGGATTCGCGGAGGATCGACAGAGATCCAATGGGTCTGTGCGCGTTCTGGGGACGTGGGGCCGGCTTGTCCCCGGTACTCCGGGCGGGTGATCCGCGTGGCGCGCCCGCGCTTGACGCCACCGCTAACTTCGCAGGCATGGCCACCTTCACGACGGACACGGCGGAGGGGACGTCCGAGCCGGTGCCCCTGGAGCTCGCCGCCACGGCGCGGGCCCGGCGGCGGGGGCTGCTCGGACGCCAGGGGATCGAGGGCGCGCTGCTGCTCACCCCGGCGAACTCGGTGCACACGCTCGGGATGAGGTTCGCGATCGACGTCGCCTATCTGGACAGGTCGTCGCGGGTCCTGGCGGTACGGACGATGCGTCCGGGCCGGCTGGGACTGCCCCGGCCGCGGGCCCGGCAGGTCCTGGAGGCGGAGGCCGGGTCGATGGAGCGGTGGGGTGTGCGGCGCGGCACGCGGATCACGGTCCTGCACGGCTGACGTCACGTCACGGGGCGGGGCGGCACCGCGCGGCCCCCTCCTCCGCGCGGTGCCACACGCGCAGCTTTGCTCACGCGAATTGCCTGGGCCTGAAGTTACGTGAGCCGGGCATCGCTGACGACAGCCGCCGGATAACGATGTGGAAACCGTGTGCGGATCCTCCGCGCACGACGTGTCCCAAGAGGCGTTCCCCGGCCCGTGATCCGGACGGACACCGCGCGCCGAGCGCCCGCCATTGGGAGGTTTTCGGTCAATCTGCTCCGGAGCGCCCGGATCTCGGCCGGAGGGCTTGCGGTCCGGGGGCCGAGGGGCTGGGGCGCCGGCCGCCCCCTCGTGGGACGTCCGGGAGCCCGGGGAATCGGGGGACGGACGAGCCGACGGCCCGTGAGCCGGCGGGCCGGGTCCCGGTACTCGTGGGTCGCGAGGGGCCGGGCCCTAACCCGCCGTGGTGTCGCGTTCGTAGCGGAGGAGGGCGACGCCGTTGCCGAAGGTGCGCGTCTCGACGAGGCGGAGGTCGGCCGGGGCCTCGGACGCGGGGAACAGGGGCTTGCCGGCCCCGATGAGGACGGGGTGGACGTACAGCCTGATCTCGTCGACGAGGCCCAGCCGCAGGAACTCGGCGGCGATGTCGGCGCCGCCGAGCGCGAGGTCCCCGCCCTCCTGCTCCTTGAGCGCCCGGATCTCCTCGGGCACGACCTCCCGTACGACGGTGGTGTGCCCGGTGCCGCGTTCCATCGTCCGGGAGAAGACCACCTTGGGAATGTTGCGCCAGATCCCGGCGAACTCGGCCATCTCCGGGCTGACGTCGGGGTCCTTGTCGGCGGTCGGCCAGTAGGAGGCCATCAGCTCGTAGGTCACCCGGCCGGACATCAGGGCGCCGAAGCCCCGGATCACGTCGTTGAAGTGCTGGTGCAGTTCGGCGTCGACCCGGTGCCAGTCGATCTCGCGGTTCGGGCCCTCCATGTATCCGTCGAGGGACACCGACGACATCAACACGATCTTCCTCATGGCTGGCTCCATCGACCTCGCGCGCGACCCGTTCGTCGGGGGCATGCTGCCAGGAGGCCGGGCCGGGGAGAAGGTGACGCGCGCGTCAGGCGGTGTTCCCGTCCGCGGCGCCCCTCGGGAAGGTCACCTCCACCCGGCGGTTCTTGCGGCGGCCCTCTTCCGTGGTGTTGTCGGCGATCGGGTAGTCCTCGCTGTAGCCGCGCACCTCGAAGGTGATGTCCGACTCCGCGGAGCCGAGCGCGGCGGCGATCCGGTCGTGCACCTGCTCGGCCCGCTTCTTGGAGAGGGTCAGGCCGTGCGCGTACGAGCCGAGGTTGTCGGTGAAGCCGAAGACGCGGACCGTGGTCGCGTGCTGGGCCTTGATCTCGTCCGCGATCGCCTGGATACGGGACTGGGAGTCGGGGTTGAGCGTCGAGCTGTCCTTGGGGAAGAGGACTTCGGCCTGGAGCGCGAACGTGACGTCCGCGTTGGTGTCCTCCCGGCGTTCCTCACCGCCGAGGTCCTCCACGACCGACTTGATGTCGAGCACCCTGGCGGGGGCCAGGGTCGCTCCGTCGGCGAGCTTGAGCCCGGGGCTGTTGGCGTCGACCTCGGGGGGCGGGGAGGTGGTGACGCTGCCGGGCGGGGCACTGGGGTCGCCGCCGTCCGCGTGCGCGGGGCCCGGGAGGCCGAGGGTGATCAGCACGGCGAGGGCCGTGAACGTGGTCGCGGCGGCACGGGGCGGGAGGGCCATGGGTCAGCCCTCGGAGATCTCGATGGAGGCGGGTGGCATGGCACCGACCTGGAAGTCGACGGCGGTGGTTCCGGCGGGGGGTGCGGGGAACTGGGCGAACCATTGGGTGGTCGCGCCCTGGCTGACTCCGCCGGTGAACTGGGTGCACAGACAACGGCCCGAGGTGTCCCGGAGGATGAGGTACTTCTTCTTGCCCTTCTGGTCGATCAGGCTGGCGCCGGCGATGGATCCGCCGTTCCGCGCCAACTCCTTCTCGTCGCCGCGCCAGTCGGCCGCGACCCAGAGTGTGTCCGTGTTGTTGGTGACCGTTCCCTCGACGGTGACGAAACCGCCCTCGTCCCGCTTGGCGGAAGTGATGGCGAGTACCAAGCCGTTCTCTCCCTTGACCTCGGCCAGTACCTGGTCCTGACTGGCCGTCGGCGACGCCTGCTTCGGGTCGTCGCCTCCCCCCTTGCTCGCCTGCGGGGAGGACGAGACCGCCTTCGGCTTGTCGCCTCCGGCTCCCGCGCCGCACCCGGACACCGTGAGGAGCAAGCCCATGCTGATCGCCACCGCGGCCATGACCCTGCGGCCCTTCGTGGTGTGCCGGAGTTCCATCGGTACGGCTTCCTCTCACTCGGCCAGATGCACTGAGAACAGCACGGACGCGTCGGGAAGGTCGTCCGAATGGAAATGTTCGGGATCGATGTCCACACTGTGCCCAGCGCAGTTCAACTGCACGAGCTTCTTGGGATCCGCGTCGGCCGCAAAAGTGCAGCGCGGCTCGATGACCGCGGTCGCCTGGGCCGTGGCATGACGGTTCTCCGTGCCCGGGATGATCGAGGCGCCGACCGTGTATCTGGTCTGGATCGCCACGTGATAGCCGGGAAAGCCGTTCACGGCGGTGGGTTGAGCCCCGCCCAGGACCGTCGAGTCGTTCGCGGCGGCCAGTCGGTCGGCGGCGGCGGACGCCCCCGTGCCCTGGAACTTGTCGCCGTTGAGCCAGTCGAGCCAGTGGTCGTCCGTGCCGATGGCTCCCGTCAGCCCCGTCATGAGCTCGTCGCGGGAGTCCTGCGCGGCCGCCAACGCCGCAGCGTCCGCCGCGGATTGAGCTCCATTGCGGGCGGACGCTGCTTGGGCGAAGGCGAAGAAGGCGAACGCGGCGAAGAGCAGGATCCCCGTCAGCCAGATGTAGAGGGGAAGGGTCTGCCCTCGGTCACCACGCAGACTGAGGTCGGTCAGCCACCGGTGACGTTGTTGACGGCAGTCATGATCGCCCCCGAGATCACGCCGTCCAGGCCCAAGCCGTGGATCATGGTGAAGATCCCGGCAATGAGGATCATCAACCCCGCGTACTCCACGAACCCCGCCCCCGCGTCCCGGTGGGCGCCCCGTGTGCGGGCGATCACCGTTCGGGTCCATGCGGTGAACCTGTTCATCAGGACTGCCCTCCCTGCCGAGGCCACTAACGACCCGAGCACCGTACGTGAGAAGTCGCCTACCGCGAGTGGGCCCAGGGGCCCAACTTCGCTGGTGGGGAGCCCGGGACGGAGTCATCGGCCCCACCCCTCGTGCGCCGTGCCCAGCCAGCGGGCGATCGCTTCGCTGCGCGAGGAACTGTGCAGCTTCGCGAAGATGCGATTGATGTGGTTCTTGACCGTCTTCTCCGCGATGAAGCAGGTGGCGGCGATCTGGCGGTTGTTCATGCCGGCCGCGATGAGGTCCATCACCTCCACCTCCCTCGAACTCAGGCCGAACTCGGACTGATGGTCGGCATGGCGGTGAAGTCCCGCCGCCGGTAAGGACCGAGCCCCCGAAGACTGTGCCACAGCCGATTGCAGATGCGAAGAGAAGGAGGGAGGTTGGTACGAAACTCCGAGTGAATCCGGGACAGTCGGGCGCCCGTGGCGTACGTCCCGTACGGCTTCGACGAGTTCGGCCGCCGTGAACGCGCCATGGACGAGATAGCCGGACGCCCCCCTGCGCAGCGCCTCCGCCACGACCTCGGGCTCACTGCTGTACGTCAGCATCATCACGGGGGCGATCGCGCACAGTTCGGGCAGTGCGGTGAGACCGTCCGTGCCGGGCATCCGCACGTCGAGCAGGACGACGTCCGGGGTGAGGAGGGCGGCTCGGTCCACCGCCTCGGCTCCGTCGCTCGCGGTCGCGACGACGGCGATGTCGGGGTGCGCGTCCAGCAGGGCGGTCAGTCCGGCCCGTACGACCGGATTGTCGTCGGCCACCAGGACACGCAGGGACGGGCCGGAAAGTGCCTGGTCAGGCATGTGCGGCCTCCTCTTGGGAAGTGGGGGGAACGGGCAGCGCCGGCGTCGAGAGCGGGAGGGTCAGCCGGACCTCGGTGCCCCCTTCGAGGGATCGGTCCAGCGCGACGAGACCGCCGGCGCACGCGGCGCGTTCCGTCATGCCGAGGACGCCGAAATGGCCGGAACTCGTCCAGGCGGCGAGCGTCGCGGGAGTCGCGGGGACGGGCAGGCCCACGCCGTCGTCCCGGACGAGCAACGAGAACCGCCCCGCCGAGACGTCGAGTTCGACCGTCACCGTGCTCGCCCGCGCGTGGCGGTGGGCGTTCTCCAGGGCCTCGGCGACGATCGCGAGGACGTGGTGGGCGGCGGTGCTGGGCAGGACCGGGTGCGCGCCCCCGTGCCGTACGGCCGTGGACACACCGGTACGGGCCGCGAAGTCGGCCGCCATTGCGTCGAGTTCGGGGCGCAGGTCGATGTCCGGGTCGGTGAGGTCGGTATGCCGCCGCAGGTCCGACAGGAGGGTGCGGGACTCGGCGGCGGCCAGGCGAGCGGCGTCCGCGACCACGGTCGCCTGCCGTTTGAGCGCCCCCGGGTCACCGTCGTCCGCGGAGGCGGCCAGGGCCTCGGCGGCCAGCGCCAGTCCGTACAGGGTCTTGGCCACGGAGTCGTGCATCTCGCGTGCCAGGCGGGCCCGTTCGGACTCCACCGCCTCCGCCACGGCGAGCCTGCTGGTCGCCTCGGCCAGCGCCTGGCCCGCCGTGCCGAAGCGGAACAGCAGATTGCGCAGGGTGACTCCGATGATGCCGGCGCCGACGCAGAAGCCCGCGATCAGCAGGGTGTTGGAGCCCGCCCCCGGCCGGTGTTCCCAGGCCCTGAACACCGTGAGCAGCACGACGAGCTGGAACCCGGTGAAGACGCCCGCGCCGCGCCAGCCGTACAGCAGGCCCGACAGGAGCGGGGTGCAGACCGTTGCGTACGCGAGGGGCGAGGCCGGGGACGCGGTCAGCAGCAGGACCGCGCCGAAGGTGAGGTCCAGGCCCATCAGGGTCGGGTGGGCGAGGAGGCGGGGGCCGAAGCGGTCCCAGTCCCGGAGCATGGCGTACGAGCCCATGACGCCGAGGACGGCCGCGGCCAGGACCGCCCAGCGCAGAAGGCCGCCGGTGGCGTTGGTCATCGCGAAGGGCGCGCCGACCACGATGGCCGCGAGCCGGACGGCGAAGGCCTGCCGGCACAGGGCCTGGAGGGCGTTGAGCTGGAGGCGGATGCCGCCGGGCGCGGGCACGTCGTCGGCGAGGTAGCCGGTGCCCCGGTCGCGGCCGCGCGCGAGCGTCAGCGTCCGGTGCGCGCGGCTCCGGGCGCGCGCCGCGGTCCGGCTCAGCCGCTCGCGGACCGCTTGCCCCCGGGTCCGGGCGAGGCTCTTCATCAGCGCCCCAGGATCGAGCCGAAGTTCGTGCCCGAGCCGAGGAACATGCCCGTCGCGATGAGGATCATCGTCGCGGGGAGCATGAACACCAGGGTGACCATCGTGGCCTTGGGGATGGTCTTGGCGGCGCGGCGGCGGGCGTTCTGGGCGTCGGTGCGGCGCATGTCGGTGGCCAGCTGGATGAGGGTCTCGGCGATCGGGGAGCCGAGTTCCTCGCCCTGCTGGAGCGCCGAGACGAACTGGGCGACCTGCTCGGAGGAGTTGCGCCTGCGCAGTTCGTCGAAGGCCTGGCGGCGGCTGACGCCCATGTCCATCTGGCGCAGGGTGATGCGCAGTTCGTCCGCCCACGGTCCCTCGTACTTCTCCGCGACGCGGTCGAGTGCCTGGCGGAAGCCGAGCCCCGCGGAGACGACGACGGCGAGGACGTCGAGGAAGTCGGGCAGGGTGCGGTCGATGACCTCCTTGCGCTCCCGGACGGCCTGCCAGATGAGGGCGTCCGCGGCGACGATCCCGAAGGCCAGGGTGAGGACGGCGAAGAGGAGCTGGCCGTTGGAGAGGAACACGAGACCGAGCACGACGCCGAAGACCCCGTACACCGCGCGGCGGGCCGCGTAGCGGTTCAGGGTCAGGCCGCCGGGGTTGCCCGCCATGTCGATGCGCCGGCGTTTGGCGTCCACGCGCCGGGGGCCCATCAGCCGCAGGACGGTCGGCGCGAAGCGCATGCCGAGACGGTCGACGGCGGAGTCGGCGACCGAGACACGGGAGCCGCCGACCTCCAGGGCGAGCTGGAGGTCGCTGGGGAGCTTGACCTCGGAGCGGATCATCCGGACGCCGAGGAGGACGCCCGCGACGGCCGCGCCCATCAGGGCGGCGAGCAGCAGCGACAGCATGGTGACCCCTCCCTCACACTTCGATCTTGCCGAGCCGGCGGATGACGAAGAAGCCCACGGTGTAGAGCCCGAGGGCGAGCAGGACGAGGCCCTGTCCGAGCGCGGAGCCGGTGACGCGGGCGAGCGCTCCCTCGTTCGAGGAGTTGATCAGCACGAGGGAGCCGATGCCGAGGAAGGGGACCGTGAAGGCGGTCGCGTTGACCTCGGAGAGCATCGTGCGGACCTCGCGGCGGGTCTCCTTGCGGTCCTCCAGGGTCTGGGTGAGGTTGCGCAGGGAGCTGACGACGGAGCCGCCCGCCTTGTTGGCGAGGACGAGGGTCGTGACGAGGACGATGAGCTCGCGGGAGGGCAGGCGTTCGGAGAGCTCTCCGAGGGCGTCGTCGATCGTGCGGCCCAGCATCAACTGGTCCGCCACGTGCGCGAGTTCCTCCCCCGCCGGGGCCTCCAGCTCCTCCGCGGCCATCGCCAGGGCGGTGCGCAGGGCGAGGCCGGCCGCCGTGGCGTTGGCCAGCAGGCGTGCCACGTCGGGGAGTTGGCTGATGAACGCCTCGATGCGCTTCTGGCGCTGCCAGTTGAGGAAGACGACCGCGCTCCACCCGCCGAGGACCGCGGCGATCGGGCCGAAGAAGGGGGCCAGGGTCGCGGCCGCGATCAGCCACAGGGCGACGACCACGGCGGTGACGTACGTGAAGAACTCGCCCGCCGTGAGGTCGAGTCCGGTGGCCGTCAGGCGCTGATGGATCGTGCGGCCGAGGCGCGTGCGGCGCAGCCGGCGGTCGACGCCCGCGAAACGGCGTACCCGGCCGCCGCCGGTGTGCGGCCGTCCGCCGCCGGAGAGCCGGTCGAGGAGTTCGCGTCGCTGGGCGCGTCCCGAGGCGTAGGTGTGCACGCCCGCGACGGCGAGCGTGCCGCCGAGGAGCGTCCCGCCGAGGGCGAGGAGTGCGGGGTCGTTCATGGCAGCCTCCCTTCGGAGGTGAGCGGCGCGGGGGCGGGCGTCATCCGATGGCCTGTCGTGTGCCGAGCGGGTCGATGGCCTCGGCGACGCCGAAGGCGGGCGGCGGCGGCTCGTTGGCGACGTACAGCTTCTCGGCGACCGCGCGCGGGAGCGGCAGGTGCTCGAAGTGGCCCCGCACCACGCGGTCGGCGCCGACCGGGCGGGGCACGAACCGGGTGACGGGGGCGACGCGGAACTGTTCACGGCCGTGCGAGACGAGCAGCGCGACCTCCGTGACCTTGCGGGAGCCGTCGGCGTGCCGGGAGAGCTGGACGACGACGTCGACGGCGGAGTTGATCTGGTCCTTGAGCGCCTCGAAGGGGATCTGGACCTCGGACATCGAGCCGAGGGTCTGGAGGCGCATGAGGGCGTCCTCGGCGGAGTTGGCGTGGACGGTGGCGAGCGAGCCGTCGTGTCCGGTCGACATGGCCTGGAGCATGTCGAGGGTCTCGCCGCCGCGGACCTCGCCGACGATGATGCGGTCGGGGCGCATGCGCAGGGAGTTGCGGACCAGGTCGCGGATGGTGATCTGGCCCTTGCCCTCCACGTTCGGGGGGCGTGATTCGAGGCGGATGACGTGCTCCTGCTGGAGCTGGAGTTCGGCGGAGTCCTCGATGGTGATGATGCGCTCGTGGGCGGGGATCAGTCCGGAGAGCGCGTTGAGCAGGGTGGTCTTGCCGCTGCCGGTGCCGCCGCTGACGATGACGTTGAAGCGGGCCCGGACGAAGGCGGCGAGGAGCATGAGCGTCTGCTCGTCGAGGGAGCCGAGGCCGATGAGCTCCGGGAGCGTGTACGCGCGGGGGAAGCGGCGGATGGTGAGGGTGGGGCCGGTCAGGGCGAGCGGCGGGATGATGACGTTGACGCGCTCGCCGGTGGGCAGGCGGGCGTCGACCATCGGGTTGGACTCGTCGACGCGGCGGTTGACCGTCGAGACGATGCGTTCGATGGTCTGCATGAGCTGCTCGTTGGACGCGAACCGCAGCGGCAGCTGTTCGACGCGGCCCGCCCGCTCGACGAAGATCGAGTCCGGGCCGTTGACCATGATCTCGGTGATGGACGCGTCGGCGAGGAGCGGTTCGAGGACGCCGAGTCCGAGTGCCTCGTCGACGACCCTGCGGATCAGCTGGGAGCGTTCGGCGGTGGAGAGGACCGGGCCCTCGCGGCTGATGATGTGCCCGAGGACGCGTTCGAGCCGGACCCGGCGTTCGGCGGCCGCCAGGCTGGACATCTCGGCGAGGTCGATCTCCTCCAGGAGTTTGGCGCGGTAGACGGCGACGAGGTGTCCGTCCTCACGGGCGGGTCCTCCCTCGTCGGGGGCGGCGATGCGGGATCGCAGGCTCATGGTGTCGGCTCCTCCCGGTCAGTCGTCGGTGGGCATGGTGGCGTGGCGGGTGACGTCGTAGCCGCCGAAGAGCGGGATGACGCCGGGGACGTGGACCCGGACCGTCGCGGTGGTGGTCTCGGCCCCCTCGTCGGGCGTGACCCGCGGGTCGAGCCATCCGCTGACCGCGGCCCGTCCGGCGGCCCCGCCGTCGCCGCCCTGCGAGGCGACCCGGGCGGCCGCGCGGGCCCCGGAGCCGGCCTGGTTGACGCCGTAGCCGATGAGCCCGAGCTGGACGGCGGCCAGCCCGACGAGCAGCAGGATCGGCAGGAACCCGACGAACTCCAGGATGGAGACACCCCGGTCGTCCCGGAGTCGGCGCGCGGTCGCGGGTTCGGGTGCGGTCGCGGGTTCGGGTGCGGTCGCGGGTTCGGGTGCGGTCGCGGGTTCGGGTGCGGTCGCGGGTTCGGGTGCGGTCGCGAGGTGGGCCGGGGGCGTGCCGGTACATCCGTCCGTCGCCGCTGGATCGGAGGTCGGTGCGGTGTGACGCGTCGGCCGATCCGAACGTAGGCGACGGACATGTGATGTACCGGCACGCCTCCTTCCGCCGGATGCCGTCCGCGGGTGCGTCCTCATCGGCCGTCCCTCTCCAGTGCGGCGCCCGCTTTGCCCCGCACGTGGAAGCCCGCGTCGAAGCCGGGGAAGAACAGCGGGACGTCGACGTCGACGGTGGCCGTCATGACCTGGCCGTCCGACCCGCAGGCGATGCCCGCGCCCTTCCAGGAACCCGGCAGATGCCTGCTCCCGGCCGCCGCACAGGCGCCCTGCACATCGCCGTGGACGGCGTATGCGGCGGTGGCGGCCCGCGCCGCCTCGTCCGCCGCGTTCCCGGCCAGCGAGTACGAGTAGCCGTAGAGCACGCACTGCCACAGGATCGTCATGACGACCAGCAGCAGCGGGAACATCCCGGCGAACTCCAGGGTGACCGCTCCCCGGTCGCCGCCCCGGCCGCGCAGCGAGAGCGCGCCCCGGTCCGAGGCGGACGCCTTGCGGCGTCTGCCGCCGCCCCCGCCCTCCTGGGGGACGACGAGGCCCAGGTCGCCTGCGAGGGTCCACAGCGCCTGCTTGACGGTCGAGCGGGCGTCCAGGTCCTGGAGCCGGCCCGCGTCGACGACCGACTGGAGTTCCTTGAACGCGGCGGGGACCGCGGTGCGGGCGACCCTGGTGCCGGTGACGCGTTCGACGAGGGACGGCTGGATCTCCGTACCGCGGGCGAAGCGGTT
Source organism: Streptomyces sp. NPDC127038 (assembly GCF_042725875.1). Lineage (NCBI taxonomy): Bacteria > Bacillati > Actinomycetota > Actinomycetes > Kitasatosporales > Streptomycetaceae > Streptomyces > Streptomyces sp. NPDC127038. The sequence continues at coordinate 109,843 of NZ_JBHXDQ010000023.1, forward strand.
CACGACCGTCGTGGTCTCCTCCGCCTTGCGGATCTGGAGGCGGTCCCACATCCGGACCATGCGTTTGGCCGCGCGTACGGCGACGACGTCGGGGGTGACCAGGAGCAGGGCCTGGTCGGCCATCTCGACGGCCGCGGCGGTGGCGGAGTTCATCTGGGAGCCGCAGTCGACGACCACGACGTCGTGGCGTGAGCGCAGCGCCCCGAGGACCTGGCGGGCCACCCGGTCGGTGACCTCCTCGCCCCGTTCGCCCTCGGCCGGGGCCAGCAGCAGGGCGACGCCGGTGTCGTGGGTGTAGACGGCGTCCTGGAGGACGCGCGGGTTGATGTCGGTGATGGCGGCCAGGTCGGCCACCGAGCGGCGGAACTGCACGTCGAGGTACGAGGCCACGTCGCCGGACTGGAGGTCCAGGTCGAGCAGCGCCACGGTACGCCCCGAGGCCTTGGCGGCGAGGGCGAGCTGGACGGCCGTGACGGTGGCGCCGACACCGCCCTTCGCGCCGGTCACGGTGACGACGGTGCCGCCGGGGCCCGTGTAAAGCTCGGGCGCGCCGCTGTGCAGATGGCGGCGCATCCCGGCGGACCAGGCGGCGGCGGCCTGGACGCGTTCGGCGAGGGCGTCGTAGCCGAGCGGGAGGCCGATGATCCCGCGGGCGCCGGAGTCCATGGCGGCGGTGAGGACGCCGGTGCTGGTGTCGGCGGTGATGAGGATCACACCGACGGCCGGGAAGCGCATCACGAGGTCGCGGATCAGGTCCAACGCCGGTACGGGACCGATGCGTTCGTGCACCAGGACGACTTCGGGGAGCTCGTCGAGGGAGTCGGCGGCGAGGCGCGCGAGGGTGTCGAGGAGCGCGGTCGAGTCGGGTACGGGCGGGGCGGGTTCGGTGTCGGCGAGCTGGCTCAGCAGGGTGGTGAGCGCGCGGGCCGAGTCGATGTCCCCGACGGCGGGCAGGATACGGACGGTCATCGGCGGATCTCCTCGCTCGCGTACCGCGCGGCGACGCCCGTGCCCGGCGCCGCGGTGGCCGGCGCCCGCCGCGTCGCGGACCGGGGGCCCGTCGGCGGCCGGGTCCGGGTCGCCCGTGCCGGCCGCGTACGCGGCCCCCGGCACCTCCCCGTGGGCTTGGACCTCATGCGCGGCCTCCTACTTGTCCTGGTCGAGGGTGTACGTACGGTCGCCGGGCGCCACGGTCGTGTCGGAGCCGCCCGCGACCAGGGCGAGCCGGACGTGTTCGGCGAACGACTCGGCGTAGGCGACGCGTTGGGCGTCGGCGGTGCCGAGCGCGAACGTGATCGGGACGGCCTGGGCGGCGCTGTTGCGCCGGTCGGCGCTGGACTGGTCGGGTTCGAGCGCGGTGAGCTTGCCGACGTCAATGACGCGGGCGTTCTCGACGATCACCTTGGACTGGTCCTTGGCCTTGTCGTTCTGGGCCTTGAAGGTGGCGTAGATGTTGACCCGAGAGCCGGGGTCGATCTTGCCGGCGACCCCGGTCGACGCGTCGATCATGATGGCGATCTCCTGCTGCCCGGGGGCGAGTTCGGGCTTGGCCACGATCATGTCGGCCTGGAGCAGGGAGCCCTTCTGGAGCCGGGTGACGGCGATCTTCCCGCGGATCCGGGAGAGGTCGGTGACCGCGGTGGACGACAGCCACCGCTCGGGCATCGATATCTTCTCGAACTGGTCGGCCGACAGCTCCTTGTAGGGAGCGATGTCGCTCTTGAGGCGATACGCCGTGACCTCCGGGCCCACCTTGGAGTTCACGTCGCGGATCACCGAGAGGACTCCGGCGAAGGCGCCGAGGGCGCACAGCACCGAGAGGACCAGCAGGATGACGCCGCGGCGCTGGCGCGAGTTCACTGAATCTCACCTCGTGGGGCGGTACCGGGGACTGGAGCGGGCTGTCGTTCCTGGGTGGGGCGGTGGGGCGGTGGTGCGGGTGCGGTGGTGCGGTGCGGTGGTGTCCGCCGGAGCGGAGGGGCCCGGAGGCCTAGGTGACGCCCCGGGGAAGCGCGCGCACCGGAGAGGCTGCCCGGACGGTGGCCGCCGGACGCTCGTCGACGGAGGGCGGTGACAGCGGGGCGGCGCAGAACCCGCAGCGGTCACCGATGAGTTCGAGGCCGCACCAACGGCACTCGTCGCGCCGGACGGAGGAGACGAGCTGGTAGAGGACCGAGACGTCGTACAGTCCCGCGGCGAACTCGACCAGCTTGTTCGTCCCCCACCAGCGGACCGACTCGGCGGGCAGCGGGACGGACGCGGCGCCCTGGACCTGCCAGGCGGGCGCGAGGGTGGAGGTGACCCAGTCCGAGGGCGGCTGGCCCGCGGCCGAGAGCAGCCGGGTCCCGAACTCCGGGCCGGGCAGCTCCTCCTGGCCGATCCGGATCAGCTCGGCCCGGGGATTGGCGAGTACGGCGAACTGGGCGCCCGGGACCCAGGACTTGGCGTGCGACTTCAGGGAGACGGGGACCCGGTCGAGCTTGGCCACCGAGCCGAGCAGGGCTCCGGCGTAGATGTAGTGGGCGAGCAGCCGGGCCGCGGAGGCGAGCACGCCGGGGCTGAAGTCGCAGACCGAGAGCTGGCGTAACTGCTGGGCCAGCAGGGCGACTCCGAGCGGCGGCAGGTCGATGCCGAGGAGGGCGACGCGGTCGCTCTCCAGGACCGAGCGGACGGTGTGCAGCCGCTGGGTGACGGCGCCCTCGGTGGCGGCCGGGAAGAGGGAGATGACGTAGCCGTGCTGTTCGATGAGGGCGTGCATCCCGGTGAGGGAGTCCTCCAGGGTGCCGAGCGGCTGGACGGCCGCCGGCGGGGTCTGCCGGTCGTGCGGCGGGAGCACCAGATCGGGACTGGTGACGGCTATCGCGGTCGGCACGCTGCACACACCCCGTTCACTGCGGCAGGGTGGTCAACCGCCGCCTCGGATCGCTCCTTTGTCGCCAAAGAGCGTTCATGGACGTCCCCCGTACGGCCGCGGATCGCCACTGTGACGCTCTCTTGCATCAGCACCATATCCACGGCATGGCCCGCTCAACACAGAATCTCCGAGATCATCTCACCGAAGGTGCGGGCGCGATCAACGGAGAGTAAGCCGTCTCAAAACAACTGGGCCCTCTCATAAGGGTGTTGGGAATGCTCCGGGACTTGACAACCCGATTGGTCTGGACCAACTTGTATCCACCGGCGGTGGCCACCGTTCCGTTCCCCCTCACCTCCCCCACCTCTCCCTGGAGGACCCAGTGGACCGCGTCATCCGCATGCCCGGACGGAGATGGGCGGGAGCCCTCGCCGCCGCCCTCACCGCCTCGGTGCTCTCCCTCACGGGCCTGGCCGGCCAGGCCCAGGCCGCCGACGTCAACAACGTGAAGAACGCCGGTTTCGAGTCCGGACTGAGCAACTGGACCTGTTCGGCGGGCAGCGGCACGACCGTGTCCTCCCCGGTCCACAGCGGCTCGGCCGCGCTGAAGGCCACGCCCGCGGGCCAGGACTACGCCCAGTGCTCCCAGTCCGTCGCCGTGAAGCCCAACTCGACCTACACGCTGAGCGCCTGGGTCCAGGGGGCCTACACCTACATCGGGGCGAGCGGCACGGGGACGACGGACGTCTCGACCTGGACGCCCAACACCACCTGGACGCAGCTCTCGACCACCTTCACCACCGGCGCCTCGACCACGTCGGTTACGGTCTGGACGCACGGCTGGTACGGGCAGCCCGCGTACTTCGCGGACGACGTCTCGGTGTTCGGCCCCGACGGCGGCGGTGGCGGCGACCCGGCCCCCACGGTCCCGGCGACCCCCTCGGGCCTCGCCGTGTCCTCCACGACCTCCTCGTCCGTCTCCCTGGCCTGGAACACGGTGTCGGGCGCGACCGGCTACAACGTGTACCAGGGCGGTTCCAAGGTCCAGGCGGTGACCGGGACCTCCGCGACCGTCTCGGGGCTCTCGGCCTCCACGGCGTACTCGTTCCAGGTCAGCGCGACCAACTCGGCCGGTGAGTCGGCGAAGTCCTCGGCCGTCACCGGGACGACGGCCGCGACCGGCGGCGGTGGGGGCGGCGGGGGCACGGTCCCCGCGCACGCCGTGACGGGCTACTGGCAGAACTTCAACAACGGCGCGACCGTGCAGACGATCGCCGCCGTGCAGTCGCAGTACGACATCATCGCCGTCGCCTTCGCCGACGCCACGAGCACGCCGGGCGCCGTGAGCTTCACCCTCGACTCGGCCGGCCTCGGCGGCTACACCGTCGACCAGTTCAAGGCCGACATCAAGGCGAAGCAGGCCGCGGGCAAGAAGGTCGTCATCTCCATCGGCGGCCAGAACGGCACCATCTCGGTGAGCGACTCCGCCTCCGCCACGAACTTCGCCAACTCCGTCTACTCCCTGATGCAGACGTACGGCTTCGACGGCGTGGACATCGACCTGGAGAACGGCCTCAACGCGACCTACATGTCCCAGGCGCTGCGGTCCCTGTCCGCGAAGGCGGGCTCGTCCCTGGTCATCACCATGGCCCCGCAGACCATCGACATGCAGTCCACGTCGAACTCCTACTTCCAGACGGCGCTGAACATCAAGGACATCCTCACCGTCGTCAACATGCAGTACTACAACAGCGGTTCGATGCTCGGCTGCGACGGCAAGGTCTACTCGCAGGGCTCGGTCGACTTCCTGACGGCGCTCGCCTGCATCCAGCTCCAGGGCGGCCTCGACCCGTCCCAGGTCGGCCTGGGTCTCCCCGCCTCCACCAGCGGCGCGGGCAGCGGCTACGTCTCCCCGACGATCGTGAACAACGCCCTGGACTGCCTGACCAAGCTCACCAACTGCGGTTCGTTCAAGCCCTCCAAGGCCTACCCGACGCTGCGCGGCGCGATGACCTGGTCGACGAACTGGGACGCCTCGGCGGGCAACGCCTGGTCGAACGCGGTCGGCCCGCACGTGCACTCCCTGTAGTCCCACCGCCTCTTCCCCCCTTCCCCGGCGGTGGCCCCTCCCGGCCCCGCTCGCCGCAGTCGCGGCGGGCGGGGCCGGTGCCGTTGCGCGCGGCGGGGCGGGGCGGCCGATTCCCGCCGACGTCTCTTTGTCGTCCATTGACCTGCTCATGCCATAACCCTCACCATGAGCGCCACACCCGCACAGGCACATCACCTTGAGCCACCCCCCGGCTCCGTTCCCCCACAATTCCGGAGATCCCGGGATTACCGGAGAAGCAAGGAGACTCCATGCGATTTCGCCCACGCGGCAGCGCAGGCGCCGACGGCAGGGGCAGAGGCGGCCGACGCTCCGCCGCCCTCGCCGTCCTCGCGGCACTCGCCCTCGCGGCGCCCCTGACCGCCACCGCCACCGACGCCACGGCGAGCGGGGCCAGGACCCTTCGGCCCTCGCCCGACGACGTCGGGCAGTACGAGATCCACCAGAGCTCGACCCCCGCGTCCCGGACCGAGATCCAGCGGTCGGGGGTCACCGTGGACGAGGCCGACCGGGAGACCGTCGTCGTCTCGGGCCGCGCGGACCAGATCGCCGCGCTGCGCCGGCAGGGCTACGACGTCACTCCCCTGGGCGCGGCACCCGTACGGTCCAGCCCCGGCGACGTGCGCATGTTCGACTTTCCGACGGCGGACGCGAAGTACCACAACTACGCCGAGATGAACGCGGAGATCGACCAGCGGCTCGCGGCCTACCCGGGCATCATGAGCAAACGGGTGATCGGCAAGTCGTACCAGGGCCGGGACATCGTCGCCATCAAGGTCAGCGACAACGTGGCGACCGACGAGAACGAGCCCGAGGTCCTGCTCACCTTCCACCAGCACGCCCGAGAGCACCTGACGGTGGAGATGGCGCTGTATCTGCTGCGCGAGCTGGGGGCCGGCTACGGCAGCGACTCCCGGGTCACGAACATGGTCGACAACCGGGAGATCTGGATCGTCCCGGACCTCAACCCGGACGGCGGGGAGTACGACATCGCGACCGGGTCCTACCGCTCGTGGCGCAAGAACCGCCAGCCCAACTCCGGCTCCTCGTACGTCGGTACGGACCTCAACCGGAACTGGGACTACAAGTGGGGCTGCTGCGGCGGTTCTTCGGGCTCAACGTCCTCCGAGACCTACCGCGGCACGTCGCCCGAGTCGGCGCCCGAGGTGAAGGTGGTCTCGGACTTCGTACGCAGCCGGGTCGTCGGCGGCAAGCAGCAGATCACCGCCGGGATCGACTTCCACACGTACAGCGAGCTGGTGCTGTGGCCGTACGGGTACACCACCTCCGACACGGCCGGCGGGATGACGGCGGACGACGCCGCCGCGTTCAAGGCCGTCGGCCGGAAGATGGCCGCGAGCAACGGGTACACGGCCGAGCAGGACAGCGACCTCTACATCACGGACGGCTCGATCGACGACTATCTCTGGGGCAGCCAGAAGATCTTCGACTACACCTTCGAGATGTACCCGACGTCCAGCTCCGCCGGCGGCTTCTACCCGCCCGACGAGGTCATCGAGCGGGAGACGTCCCGCAATCGTGACGCGGTGCTCCAGCTCCTGGAGAACGCCGACTGCATGTACCGGTCCATCGGCAAGGCGGCCCAGTACTGCTCGTAGGGGACCGCGGTCCGGCCGGGTCCGGCCGGGTCCGGCCGGAAACAGGGGATCCGCGCGCCCTCCTGACAGGGCGCCCGGGGGCCCCGAACCCCAAAAGCATAAAAGCCCCCAACACCCCGCCCCCCCCCGACA
>NZ_JBHXDQ010000024.1:0-111475 GCF_042725875.1 Streptomyces sp. NPDC127038
GGCCAGGGCTGCCGCGGCACCGCAGGGCCGCGGCTACGGCAGCGCCAGCATCCGCTCCAGCGCGAGCTTCGCGTACTTCTCGGTCTCCTTGTCGACCTCGATGCGGTTGACCAGGTTGCCCTCGGCGAGGGACTCCAGGGTCCACACCAGGTGCGGCAGGTCGATGCGGTTCATCGTCGAGCAGAAGCAGACCGTCTTGTCGAGGAAGACGATCTCCTTGCCCTCGGGCGCGTACCGGTTCGCGAGCCTGCGGACGAGGTTCAGCTCCGTGCCGATCGCCCACTTGGAGCCGGCCGGGGCGTCCTCCAGGGCCTTGATGATGTATTCGGTGGAGCCGACGTAGTCGGCCGCCGCGACGACCTCGTGCTTGCACTCGGGGTGCACGAGGACGTTGACGCCCGGGATGCGCTCGCGGACGTCGTTCACCGAGTCCACGCTGAAGCGGCCGTGCACGGAGCAGTGGCCGCGCCACAGGATCATCTTCGCGCCGCGCAGCTCCTCCGCGGTCAGCCCGCCGTTGGGCTTGTGCGGGTTGTAGACCACGCAGTCGTCCAGGGACATGCCCATGTCGCGGACGGCGGTGTTGCGGCCGAGGTGCTGGTCGGGCAGGAACAGCACCTGGGAGCCCTGCTCGAAGGCCCACTCCAGGGCGCGCTCGGCGTTGGACGACGTACAGATCGTGCCGCCGTGCCTGCCGGTGAACGCCTTGATGTCGGCGGAGGAGTTCATGTACGAGACGGGCACGACCCGGTCGGCTATGCCGGCCTCGGTCAGGACGTCCCAGCACTCGGCGACCTGCTCGGCGGTGGCCATGTCGGCCATCGAGCAGCCCGCGGCGAGGTCGGGCAGGACGACCTTCTGGGCGTCGCCCGTGAGGATGTCGGCCGACTCCGCCATGAAGTGCACGCCGCAGAAGACGATGTACTCGGCCTCCGGACGGGCCGCCGCGTCGCGGGCCAGCTTGAACGAGTCACCCGTGACGTCAGCGAACTGGATGACCTCGTCGCGCTGGTAGTGGTGGCCGAGCACGAAGACCTTGTCGCCGAGCTTCTCCTTGGCGGCCCGCGCGCGCTCGACCAGGTCGGGGTCGGACGGCGAGGGCAGGTCGCCGGGGCACTCGACGCCGCGCTCGCTCCTCGGGTCGGCCTGGCGGCCGAGCAGGAGCAGGGCGAGGGGCGTCGGCTGTACGTCGAGCTCCTGGGTCTGGGCGGTGGTCACGACACGCACCCTTTCTGTTCTGCGGGTCGCCGGGCCCTGAGGAGCGGACCGGCGGAACGATGCCTTTTCGTCTATTTGACGCTATCTATCATAACCGCTTCACGTCACGTTGACGATGGCCATAGCGTCCATGTGACGTGAATCCCGGTCGCCGCTCCGGCGGGTGACATCCGGGTGTCCGTGGGGTTGTCCACAGGGCGGTGTTCGTGCGCGGGCGTGTGTGCGAGCATGAAGAGAGAAGGCAGAAGACACGAGCTCGGCCCGGAATGAATCCGCGGCCCCGCCGGTTGCAACCTGCGGCAAGCAGTCTCCGTACAACCCGGGAGAGAAGCAGATGTCCGTATCGGACGAGACCACCACCGTGAACGACGGCATCATCCTGTCCGACGCCGCTGCGGCCAAGGTCAAGGCCCTGCTCGACCAGGAAGGCCGCGAGGACCTGGCGCTGCGCGTCGCCGTTCAGCCCGGCGGCTGCTCCGGCCTGCGCTACCAGCTCTTCTTCGACGAGCGCTCCCTCGACGGCGACGTCGTGAAGGACTTCGACGGTGTGAAGGTCGTCACCGACCGCATGAGCGCCCCGTACCTGGGCGGCGCCTCGATCGACTTCGTGGACACCATCGAGAAGCAGGGCTTCACGATCGACAACCCGAACGCGACGGGCTCCTGCGCCTGCGGCGACTCCTTCAGCTAGTCCGCCCACCGGCCGGGCCCGCGAGGCCCGCTGCCCGGGCGCGCGTCCGCCACGTACGGACGAAGGCGGCGTTCCCTCGTTGTGAGGGGGACGCCGCCTTCGCGTGTCCGGGGCCGGTCCGCCGCTAGCGGGGCCCCGCCGCCGACGTCCCGGCGGTCTCGGGCACACCGAAGCGGCCCTGGTGGATCGCCTTGCCGTCACTGCCCACGACCGGGCGGTCCCCGAGCGGGGCGTCCAGGCGCACCGTCCGCTCGTAGATCTTGGCGATCATGATGCAGACCTTGTTCTTCCAGGGCTTCGCCGTCACGGTGACGGTGACCTTGGCCGCGCTCTCGCTCGCCGACACCGTGTAGTCGGCGCACACCCCGCCGGTGAAGTCGACCGCCAGGTCCCTGCCGTGGGCCGTGTAGCCCTGGACGGCGACGTCCCGCGTGGCGGCCGGTGAGGAAGTCCCGCCGGACGGCAGCGGCACCGGCAGGGACGGATCCGCGCCCGGCTGCGACGGCGACTCGGGCGAGGCCAGGAACGCCGGGTCGACCGCCGGATGCGTCACCGTGTACGTGTCCTGCGCGCCCGGCGCCCGCACCTCGAACAGCCAGGACGGCACCAGCGCCTGGCGCCCGTCCGCGCGCTGCGCCGCCAGCCCGAAGGTGGCCTTCTCGACGGTCACCGTCTCCGGCTTCGCCGGGGAGGGGTGCTCGCACGGCATCTCGTCCCGGTCCTTCAGCGGTACGGGGCTGGCGCAGCCGCCGATGCCCATACGACCGCCGTCCGTCGCCGGCGCCGACCCGTTCATCAGGTCCAGCGTCTTCCTCGCCCCGACGACCGGGTACGTGTCTCCCGCCACCGGAGTCTTCAACTGGCCGCTGCCGCCCACGACATGACCGTCCGCGCCGATCCGCAGGCCGGTCGTCCACCCGTACGTCGGCAGTCCGCCCACCACCGGGTCGGCGTTCACCACCCTCACCTGGCCCATGAGCTGGGTCGCGTCCAGTTTCGCGTCGTCCTGGCCCACCGCCTTCAGCACGGGCGCCGCCGCCTTCTCTGCGGCCGCCACGCTCACCGGGGACGGACCGGGGTCGGCCGGGGAGGAGCGGGTGAGCGGGCACATCGTGCCCTTGGCGCAGTTGTCGCTCCCCCACCGGGCGGAGCTGAAGGTCCAGGTCCCCGGCGCGTCCGCGGTGACCCGCAGATTCGGTTCGCCGCCGTCCTTGACGCTGCCGACGGTCCAGGCGCCCGCGGCGAGCCGGGGTGTGCCGGCCAGGCCCAGCGCCTTCGCGAGCCGGGCCACCTCGGTCCGGGTCACGCTGCCCTCGGCCCACCGCACCCGCGCCGAGCCGGGTCCCGAGGGGAGCGGGCCGCTCGCACGGTAGGCGGTGCCGTAGGGGTCGGGCTCGCCCGGGGCGATGCCGGCGGCCCGGCCGTCGAGGGTCAGCGGCGGGGGAGTGCCGCCGTCGGCGCCGGGGGTGCCGGAACCGCCGCCTCCGGACGCCGTCGCGGCGAAGTAGGCGCCGCCGCCTCCGACGAGCAGTACGGCGGCCACGACCGAGGCGACGACCGCTGGCGTACGCCGCCGTCCGCCCCCTTCGCCCACATCACTGAAGGCCGGCTTCTCGCCGTCGCCGCGCCCTCCACCGACGAGCCCCAGCTGACCCTCTCCGGCCCCACCGGTCGCCTCGCCCGGGCCCTCTCCGGCCCCACCGGTCGCCTCGCCCGGGCCCTCACCGGAACCGGCGCCGGGCGCGGGGGATTCACCGGTGGCCGTTTCACGGTGGCCCTGGTCGGAACCGGCGTCGGTGGTGTCGATGTCCCCGCTCTCGCCGGCGGCGGCTTCGGCCCCGGCGGCCTCGGCCCCGACCACGTCGGGCCCGGCGTCGGTCTCCCCGGCCGGGGCGGTGGCCGCCCCGGCCCCGGCTTCCGCAGTCCCGCCGGTCGCCCCGCCTTCGCCCTCGTCGGGCCCGGCGTCGGGCGCCACGGGTCCGCCGGTGGCCTGGGCCTTCTTCGGGTCCTCGGTCCGCCCGTCGTCGGGCCCGGCGGCCGTTTCCGCGGTCGGAGCGGGGGCCGCCCCGGCCCCGTCCGTACCGGCGCCGGACTCCGCGGCCGGGGCGCCCGCCGGCTCGGCGGGAAGCGCTGCCGGCTTCTCGGGGGGACCCGTGACGGTGTCGTCCGCGGGGCTCTCGACGGGACCCCTGGCGTGACCCCCGACGGGGTCGGTCGCGTCGTTGTCGGGTCGCTCGGTGCTCACCGCATCGCTCCTTCGGCTCCACTGCTGTCCCATGACCCGGCCCTGTCGAAGACGGGCACTTCGGGGTCGTATCGCGCATCCCCGGTACGGGGGACGGCGATGGGACGCGGCGGGGGAGCGCACGGTTCCCTGCGAGCGCACTCCGTTTCACCCGTACGGCGCCGCCGGGGCTCTCACCCGTACGGCGGCACCGCGCGGAGGGCGCCCGTCAGTCGCCGTAGTCGGACATCGCGTCGAGCAGCCGCGCCGAGGCGGGCGGAACCGTCACCCCGTGGATGAGGGAGGGGGAGACGTGGAGCGGCGGGACCGGCGCGGGGGCCGCCCAGTGACCGGCCATCCGGGCGCAGTCGCCGCGCAGCGAGGCCAGACCGCCTTCCAGGTCGCCGACGGGACCGAGCGGAGCGGAGCCATGGACCTTGAGGTTCGTCATACAGGAACCGTATGCACCGTTGCCGTCACGAAGAAAGATCTACTATCGGGTAGTTTTGGCCCTTCAGGGGTCGCGTGCGGACCCGGTAGCGTTAACTGTCAATCCCCTCCCCTCGCAGGAGCGTGTCCTAGCCGTGCGTATCGCAGTCACCGGCTCCATCGCCACCGACCACCTCATGACCTTCCCCGGCCGTTTCGCCGACCAGCTGGTCGCCGATCAGCTGCACACGGTCTCCCTCTCCTTCCTGGTCGACAACCTCGATGTCCGCCGCGGCGGGGTCGGCGCGAACATCGCGTTCGGCATGGGCCAGCTGGGTACCCGGCCGATCCTGGTCGGAGCGGCCGGCTCGGACTTCGACGAGTACCGTGCCTGGCTGGACCGGCACGGCGTCGACACCGCCTCCGTGCGCATCTCCGAGGTGCTGCACACCGCGCGCTTCGTGTGCACCACGGACGCCGACCACAACCAGATCGGCTCGTTCTACACGGGTGCGATGAGCGAGGCCCGCCTCATCGAGCTCAAGGCCGTCGCGGACCGGGTCGGCGGTCTCGACCTCGTCCTGATCGGAGCGGACGACCCCGAGGGGATGCTCCGCCACACCGAGGAGTGCCGCTCGCGCGCGATCCCGTTCGCCGCCGACTTCTCGCAGCAGATCGCCCGCATGAACGGCGACGAGATCCGGATACTGCTGGACGGCGCGACGTACCTCTTCTCGAACGAGTACGAGAAGGGGCTCATCGAGTCCAAGACGGGCTGGAGCGACGCGGAGATCCTCTCCAAGGTCGGCCACCGGGTCACCACCCTCGGCTCGCGCGGTGTCCGCATCGAGCGCGTCGGCCACGACCCGATCGAGGTCGGCTGCCCCGAGGAGCAGCTCAAGGCGGACCCGACGGGCGTCGGAGACGCGTTCCGCGCCGGTTTCCTCTCCGGCCTCGCCTGGGGCGTCGGCCTGGAGCGCGCCGCCCAGGTCGGCTGCATGCTCGCCACCCTGGTCATCGAGACGGTCGGCACGCAGGAGTACCAGCTGAGCCGCGCCCACTTCATGGAGCGCTTCACCAAGGCGTACGGCGACGACGCCGCCACCGAGGTCCGCGCGCACCTCGCCTAGAGCGGGACGTCCGACCCGGGCCCGGGCCCGCCTCCTGTCCGACGGAGGCGGGCCCGGACCATGTCCCGGCGCGTGCGGGCCGGGGTCCCGTCCCTGCGGAGGGCCGGCGCCGGTGCGCCGGTCGTGCCGGGGGTCCTACGACAGCCGGCGGACGACGTAGGCCGAGCCGTGGTCCGCGGGTTCCTCCCCGACGTACTCCTGGCCACGCATCTCGCACCACGCGGGGATGTCGAGCCGGGCCGCCTCGTCGTCGGACAGGACCCGGACCGTGCCGCCGACGGGGACGTCCCCGATGACCTTGGCCAGCTCGATGACGGGGATCGGACAGCGGCGGCCCAGGGCGTCGACGACCAGCGCGTCGGCGACCGCGGGCACCTTCGTCACCCCCGTCGGCGCCCCCAGCTTCTCGCGGACCCCCGAGACGGCGCCGGGGAGCACCGACAGGAAGCGCTCGACGTCCTCCTCCGCGGTGCCCGGCGGCAGCGACACCCGCACATTGCCCTCGCTCAGGACACCCATGGCCTTCAGGACATGGCTGGGGGTCAGGGTGCTGCTGGTGCACGACGAACCCGAGGAGACCGAGAAGCCCGCCCGGTCCAGTTCGTGCAGCAGTGTCTCCCCGTCGACATAGAGACAGGAGAAGGTGACGGTCCCGGGCAGCCGGTGGACCGCGTCGCCGACCACCTCGACGTCGGGGACCAGCGCGGGCACCCGCGCCCGGATCCGGTCCGTCAGTTCACGCAGCCGCGCCGCCTCGGCGGCCGCCTCCGCGTGGACGGCCCGCAGCGAGGCCGCCGCCGCGACGATCGCCGGGATGTTCTCGAACCCGGCGGCCCGTCCCGACTCCCGCTCGTCCGCGGGTCCTTGGGGCGCGAACCGGACCCCCTTGCGGACGACGAGCAGCCCGACACCCGACGGACCGCCCCATTTGTGGGCACTCGCCGTCAGCAGGGACCAGTCGCCCTCCACCCGCCCCCAGCCCAGCGACTGCGCCGCGTCCACCAGCAGCGGCACACCCGCCTCCCCGCACAGCTGTGCCACCTCGGCCACCGGCTGCTCCGTGCCGACCTCGTGGTTGGCGGACTGGAGACAGGCCAGCGCGGTGCCCGGCCCGAGGGCCCCGGCGTAGGAAGAAGGGGACACCCGTCCCGAGCGGTCCACCTGAACGTGGGTCACCGAACCCCCGGACGCCTCGTGGAGGTCCGCCGAGTGGAGTACCGAAGAGTGTTCGACGGCTGACACGATCAGGTGGTCTCCGACGCGCCTCCGGCCCGCCAGGGCGCCCGCGACCCCGGAGTGCACCGCCCGGGTGCCGGAGGCGGTGAAGGCCAGTTCATCGGGACGGCAGCCCACCGCGTCGGCCGTCGCCTCGCGCGCGGCGTCGAGCAGCAGCCGGGCCCTCCTCCCCTCGCGGTAGAGGCGGGCCGGGTCGGCCCACCCCTCGTCGAAGGAGGCCTGGAGGGCCTGCCGGGCGACGGGATGCAGGGGTGCCGCGGACGCGGCGTCGAAGTAGGACACGCCACCACGCTAGTGCCGCGACCGGTGGACCCGGGCCGGCGCCGGCCTCCCCGAAGGGGTGTCAGAAGCCATCCGGACCGGGGCATTCCTGGTGCTCCGACGTGGGCTTCCAGGCGAAACAGCACTCCTTCGGGGAGTCGGGCGGCGCGTTGGGCACCCTCCCCGCGCGACCCCAAATAGCGTCCAGTAGGGTTTGGTCCGCATAAACATCCAAACCCCTGCCCGACGCAGGGCGGCGACCGACCAGCGAGAAGGCCGCAGCCAACAGCGCGGGCGAGACTCTCGGGAAGGCGCTACGTGAGTCCCAACGGCTCCGACCGCTCGCCGCGGCGCCCGATGCGGCGGAAGCTGCTGCAGGCAATGACTGCGGGCCTGGTCCTGGCGACAGCCACTGGTTGCTCGTACAACTGGGAAGACTTCCCCCGCCTTGGTATGCCCACCCCGGTCACGGAGGAGGCTCCGCGGATCCTCTCCCTCTGGCAGGGCTCGTGGGCGGCCGCGCTCGCCACGGGCGTGCTGGTCTGGGGCCTGATCCTGTGGAGCGTCATCTTCCACCGGCGCAGCCGGACCAAGGTCGAAGTCCCTCCGCAGACCCGGTACAACATGCCCATCGAGGCGCTGTACACGGTGGTCCCGCTCATCATCGTCTCCGTGCTGTTCTACTTCACGGCACGCGACGAGACGAAGCTCCTCAGCCTCAGCCCGAAGCCCGACGTCACGGTCAACGTGGTCGGCTTCCAGTGGAGCTGGGGCTTCAACTACATCGAGGACGTCCCCGGTTCCGCCGGGAACGCCAAGACCGACCCGAACCTGGCCGCCATTCCGGACCGGTTCAAGAAGGACTTCCCGGCGAACGCCGGCGGTGTCTACGACGTCGGCACGCCCGCCACGAAGAACCCGCAGACGGGCAACCCGGGTCCGACCCTCTGGCTCCCCAAGGGCAAGACGGTCCGCTTCGTCCTCACTTCGCGTGACGTCATCCACTCCTTCTGGGTGGTGCCGTTCCTCATGAAGCAGGACGTCATCCCGGGGCACACCAACTCCTTCCAGGTGACCCCCAACCGTGAGGGCACCTTCCTGGGCAAGTGCGCCGAGCTGTGCGGCGTCGACCACTCCCGGATGCTCTTCAACGTGAAGGTCGTCTCCCCCGAGCGCTACGAGGCCCACCTCAAGCAGCTCGCGGCGAAGGGACAGACCGGTTACGTCCCGGCCGGCATTGAGCAGACGGGCCACGAGAAGAACCGGGAGACGAACAACCTGTGAGCATCCTCAACGAACCCCAGGGTGCCGCCGAAGACTCGTACGAGAACGAGCTGCCGGTGCGGCGCAAGCAGCCCGGCAGCGTCGTGATCAAGTGGCTCACCACCACTGACCACAAGACGATCGGCACGCTCTACCTGGTCACGTCGTTCGCGTTCTTCCTGGTCGGCGGCGTCATGGCGCTGCTCATGCGTGCCGAGCTGGCGCGTCCCGGACTGCAGATCCTGTCGAACGAGCAGTTCAACCAGGCGTTCACGATGCACGGCACGATCATGCTGCTGATGTTCGCGACGCCGCTGTTCGCCGGTTTCACGAACTGGATCATGCCGCTCCAGATCGGCGCGCCCGACGTGGCGTTCCCGCGGCTGAACATGTTCGCCTACTGGCTGTACCTGTTCGGCTCGACGATCGCGGTCGGCGGCTTCCTCACCCCGCAGGGTGCGGCCGACTTCGGCTGGTTCGCCTACAGCCCGCTGTCGGACGCGGTCCGCTCGCCGGGCATCGGCGCGGACATGTGGATCATGGGTCTGGCCTTCTCCGGCTTCGGCACCATCCTCGGCGCGGTCAACTTCATCACCACGATCATCTGCATGCGCGCTCCCGGCATGACGATGTTCCGTATGCCGATCTTCGTGTGGAACGTCCTGCTCACCGCGGTTCTGGTGCTGCTGGCCTTCCCCGTCCTCGCGGCGGCGCTGTTCGCCCTGGAGGCGGACCGAAAATTCGGGGCACACGTCTTCGACGCGGCAAACGGCGGAGCCTTGCTCTGGCAACACCTCTTCTGGTTCTTCGGCCATCCAGAGGTGTACATCATCGCCCTGCCGTTCTTCGGCATCATCTCCGAGGTCATCCCGGTCTTCTCCCGTAAGCCGATGTTCGGCTACATGGGCCTGATCGGCGCGACGATCGCGATCGCGGGTCTCTCCGTGACCGTGTGGGCGCACCACATGTACGTCACCGGTGGCGTTCTGCTCCCGTTCTTCTCCTTCATGACGTTCCTCATCGCCGTACCGACCGGCGTGAAGTTCTTCAACTGGATCGGAACGATGTGGAAGGGCTCGCTGTCCTTCGAGACACCGATGCTCTGGGCCGTCGGCTTCCTCATCACCTTCACCTTCGGTGGTCTGACCGGCGTCATCCTGGCCTCGCCGCCGATGGACTTCCACGTGTCCGACTCCTACTTCGTGGTGGCGCACTTCCACTACGTGGTGTTCGGCACCGTGGTGTTCGCGATGTTCTCCGGCTTCCACTTCTGGTGGCCGAAGATGACCGGCAAGATGCTCGACGAGCGTCTCGGCAAGATCACCTTCTGGACGCTGTTCGTGGGCTTCCACGGCACGTTCCTGGTCCAGCACTGGCTGGGCGCCGAGGGCATGCCGCGTCGTTACGCGGACTACCTCGCCGCCGACGGCTTCACCGCGCTGAACACGATCTCGACGATCAGCTCGTTCCTGCTCGGCCTGTCGATCCTCCCGTTCCTCTACAACGTGTGGAAGACGGCGAAGTACGGCAAGAAGGTCGAGGTCGACGACCCGTGGGGCTACGGCCGTTCGCTGGAGTGGGCGACCTCCTGCCCGCCGCCGCGGCACAACTTCCTCACCCTGCCGCGGATCCGCAGTGAATCCCCGGCGTTCGACCTGCACCACCCGGAGATCGCCGCTCTCGACCAGCTCGAGAACGCCGGTCACGGTTCGTCGGCCCTTCCTGGCGGAAAGGAGGCCGGCAAGTGAAGGTCCAAGGCAAGATGTTCATCTGGCTGGCGCTGTTCATCCTTGTCATGGGCGTCGTCTACGGCGTCTGGTCCAAGGAGCCGGCCGGCACCACGGCCCTCTTCATGGGCTTCGGCCTGAGCATGATGATCGGCTACTACCTGGCCTTCACGGCCCGGCGGGTCGACGCCATGGCGCAGGACAACAAGGAGGCCGACGTCGCGGACGAGGCCGGCGAGGTGGGCTTCTTCAGCCCGCACAGCTGGCAGCCGCTCGCGCTCGGCACCGGTGGCGCGCTCGCCTTCCTGGGCGTCGTCTTCGGCTGGTGGCTGCTGTACTTCTCAGCACCGCTGATCATGCTCGGCCTGTGGGGCTGGGTCTTCGAGTACTACCACGGTGAGAACCGCACCCAGTAGCACGCGCTGAACGCCCGGGAGCCCGGACACTCCGTCAGGAGAGTCCGGGCTCCCTCGTTTGCCGCGACTTCTGTCCCTCGCTCGGCTCACCCGGCGCGCCGTGCTTGACGAGCGTCCATAGCGTGGACTCATGAAGCACTCACCGCGAATCCGCACGGTCGTCAGCTGCACCGCGCTGGTGGTCGCCCTCGGCGCCGGCTCCGCCGCCTGCGGCTCCGACGACCACCCGCTCTCGGCGAAGCCGTACGACGCGGCGGGACAGATCTCGTTCAAGGGCCTCTCCGAGGACAGCAAGAAGCAGACCCGGATCGACCCCGACAAGCCCCTGGAAATCACCTCCGAGAGTGACGGCGGGCGCATCACCGACGTGACCGCCACGGACGCCTCAGGGCGCTACGTGGCGGGCGAGCTCGCCGCCGACGGCAGCCGCTGGCACAGCACCTCGCCACTCGCCGCCGGCACCCACTACACGGTCCAGGTGAGCACCGAGGACGAGGACGGCGCCCCCGGCCGCAAGGTCATCGGCTTCGACACCAGCACGCCGAAGACGAAGAAGACGCTGAACGTCGAGTTCGGGCCCAAGTCGGGCAAGTACGGCGTCGGCCAGCCCATAACCGCCGAACTCAGCGCCCCCGTCAAGGACAAGGCGGCCCGTACGATCGTCGAACGCGCCCTCAGGGTCGACTCCACCCCCGCGGTGGACGGCTCCTGGTACTGGGTGGACGACAAGACGCTCCACTACCGGCCCAAGGAGTACTGGCCCGCCCACGCCACCGTGACGGCCCACAGCAACCTCACCGGCGTCAGGATCGGCGAACGGCTGTGGGGCGGCGACGCCAAGCCCGTGAAGATCACCACAGGGGACAGTCTGGTCGCCCTGACCGACGCGGCCACCCACTCCATGACGGTCTACCGCAACGGCCAGGACATCAAGGAGATCCCCGTCACCACGGGCAAGCCCGGCTTCGACACGCGCAACGGCGTCAAGGTCGTGCTCGGCAAGGAGTCCCTCGTACGGATGCGCGGTACCAGCATCGGCATCGCCGAGGGCAGTTCGGACTCCTACGACCTGGAGGTCCGCTACGCCACCCGGGTCACCTGGAGCGGCGAGTACGTCCACGCCGCGCCCTGGTCGACCGGCTCCCAGGGGTACGCCAACGTCAGCCACGGCTGCACCGGCATGAGCACCGAGAACGCCGAGTGGTTCTTCGACACGTTCAACGAGGGCGACATAGTCAAGGTCGTGAACTCCGAGGGCAAGACCATGGACACCTTCGGCAACGGCTACGGCGACTGGAACCTCGACTGGAAGAACTGGCGCGAGGGCAGTGCCCTGGTCGCCGGATCCCCGGACGCCCCGGGCGCGGCCCAGCGCGCCAGGCTGCGCCCCGAGAGCGTGTGAGACCCGCTCCCGGGAGCGGCAGGGAGAAGGCCGCGCCCCTGGCGGGGGGCGCGGCTTCCTCAGGCGCTCTGGAGGTTCCTGCGGCGCAGCAGGGAGGCCAGTGAGGCGGCGAACTCCACCGGGTCGACCGGCAGGGTCACCGCGGCGTCGGCACGGCTCCAGGTGGCCAGCCAGGCGTCCTGCGGGCGGCCGATGAGCACCAGCGCGGGCGGGCAGTTGAAGATCTCGTCCTTGATCTGCCGGCAGACGCCCATGCCGCCCATCGGCACCGCCTCGCCGTCCAGCACGCAGACGTCGATGCCGCCCTTGTCGAGCTCCCTGACGACGGCGGCCGGCGTCGCGCACTCGACGAACTCGACGAGGGGGGCGTCCGGGGCGGGCCTGCGCCCGGTGGCGAGCCGCACCTGTGCGCGGGTGTTGGAGTCGTCGCTGTAGACCAGCACCGTGGCGGTCGGCTGCATTCTTCCTCCGAGACGTCAGCGTCGTACGGACATCGTGCGATCGGGCTGATCGTCCCCGGCCCGATGCGCGGATGCTACTCCCTTGAACACCTCGTCAACACCGGTTCGGACACGGCTTCGATGGTCCATACGGGCTGGACACACCCGGTCAACACCCCGAACGGCACCCCCCGGCGTGAGGGCGGGATAAGCGACCGACATAATGTCGGTCGTGGCGACAGCAACGACAGTAGAAACCGGGCACGCGCACCCGTCGGTCAATCGGCCGAACCTCACCAGCGTCGGAACCATCATCTGGCTGAGTTCCGAGCTGATGTTCTTCGCGGCCCTCTTCGCGATGTACTTCACCCTGCGATCGGTGACCGGGCCGGATCACTGGAAGGAGATGGCAGGCCATCTCAATCTTCCGTTCTCCGCGACGAACACCACGATCCTGGTGCTCTCCTCCCTGACCTGCCAGCTCGGCGTGTTCGCCGCCGAGCGCGGGGACGTGAAGAAGCTCCGGATGTGGTTCATCGTCACCTTCATCATGGGTGCGATCTTCATCGGCGGTCAGGTCTTCGAGTACACCGAATTGGTCAAGAAGGACGGGCTCTCGCTCTCCTCCGACCCGTACGGCTCGGTGTTCTACCTGACCACCGGCTTCCACGGACTGCATGTGACGGGCGGACTCATCGCCTTCCTGCTGGTCCTCGGTCGCACCTACGCGGCTCGGAGGTTCACTCACGAGCAGGCGACCGCCGCCATCGTCGTGTCCTACTACTGGCACTTCGTCGATGTCGTCTGGATCGGCCTTTTCGCCACGATCTACCTGATCAAGTAATCGGGCCCACCGCCCGAAACATCCAGAAGCACCGACGCAGAAGATCCTGACACCGGGGTAATCCGTGAAAAAGCTCTCCGCACGACGACGCCATCCGCTGGCGGCGGTCGTCGTCCTACTCCTCGCGCTGGCGGCCACCGGGGGGCTGTACGCCGCGTTCGCACCCGCGGGCAAGGCGCAGGCCGATGAAACCTCCCAGTCCCTCGGTATCACCGAGGGCAAGAAGCTGTACTCCGTGGGCTGCGCAAGCTGCCACGGATCCGGCGGTCAGGGCAGCTCCGACGGGCCCAGCCTGGTAGGTGTGGGCGCCGCCGCGGTCGACTTCCAGGTCGGCACCGGCCGTATGCCGGCCCAGCAGCCGGGCGCTCAGATCCCGCGCAAGAAGGTCATCTACACCCAGGCCGAGATCGACCAGCTCGCGGCCTACATCGCCTCGCTCGGCGCCGGCCCCGCGATCCCGACCAAGAACCAGGTCAGCCCCGGCGGCGCGGACATCGCCAACGGTGGCGAACTGTTCCGCACGAACTGCGCCCAGTGTCACAACTTCACCGGCAAGGGCGGCGCGCTGACGCACGGCAAGTTCGCGCCGAGCCTGGAGGGTGTCGACCCGAAGCACATCTACGAGGCCATGCAGACGGGCCCGCAGAACATGCCGTCCTTCCCCGACACCACGCTGACGGAGAAGAACAAGCAGGACATCATCGCGTACCTCGACGCGGTCAACGGTGACGAAACCGAGAGCAACGGCGGACTCGAGCTGGGTGGCCTCGGGCCCGTCAGCGAGGGCCTGTTCGGCTGGGTCTTCGGTCTCGGAACCCTGGTCGCCGTCGCCGTCTGGGTCGCCGCTCGGACCGCAAAGGCCAAGAAGTCATGAGTAGCCAAGACATTCCAGAAGAGAACGTGCCCGCCGAGCGGGCCACCGACGACCACTCCGGTCACGGTCCGGTAGCCGTCGCGGACGAGCAGAACCCGTTCGCGGACCCGGGGCTGCCGCCCCACGAGCACCGCATCCAGGACATCGACGAGCGGGCCGCCAAGCGGTCCGAGCGCCTGGTCGCCATGCTGTTCGTGCTGTCGATGGTGGCCACCGTCGGCTTCATCGCCTCGTACGTGGCGATCCCGAACGACAAGTCGATCTTCGTGTTCCCGCTCGGGCACATCAGCGCGCTGAACTTCGCGCTGGGCATGTGCCTCGGTGTGGCGCTGTTCTCGATCGGCGCGGGCGCGGTCCACTGGGCCCGCACCCTGATGTCCGACGTGGAGATCGCCGACGAGCGTCACCCGATCGAGGCGGCGCCCGACGTCAAGGCCAAGGTCCTGGCGGACTTCAAGGAAGGTGCCAAGGAGTCCGCGCTCGGCCGCCGCAAGCTGATCCGCAACACGATGTTCGGCGCGCTGGCCCTGTTCCCGCTCTCCGGCGTCATGCTGCTGCGCGACCTCGGTCCGCTGCCCGGCACGAAGCTCCGGCACACCCTGTGGTCCAAGGGCAAGCTCCTCGTCAACATGAACACGAACGAGCCGCTGCGTCCCTCGGACGTGGCCGTCGGTTCGCTCACCTTCGCCAAGCCCGAGGGCCTGGAGCAGGACGACGAGGACTTCCAGAAGGAGATCGCCAAGGCGGCCCTGATGATCATCCGGCTCCAGCCGGACGACATCAAGGACAAGCAGGAACTCGAGTGGTCCTACCAGGGCATCGTCGCGTACTCGAAGATCTGCACCCACGTCGGCTGCCCGATCTCCCTGTACGAGCAGCAGACGCACCACGCGCTGTGCCCGTGCCACCAGTCCACCTTCGACCTCTCCGACGGTGCCCGGGTCATCTTCGGCCCGGCCGGCCACGCCCTGCCGCAGCTGCAGATCGGCGTGAACGCCGAGGGCTACCTCGAAGCGCTCAGCGACTTCACGGAGCCCGTCGGTCCTGCATTCTGGGAGCGCGGATGAGCACTACCACCACCCCCGACTCGCGCTCCTCGCGCGAGAAGGCACCCGCCGGTGAGCGGGTCGCCGACTGGGCCGACGGCCGCCTCGGGATCTACTCCCTGGCCAAGTCCAACATGCGCAAGATCTTCCCCGACCACTGGTCGTTCATGTTGGGTGAGGTCTGCCTCTACAGCTTCATCATCATCATCCTCACGGGTGTGTACCTGACCCTGTTCTTCCACCCCTCGATGAACGAGGTGGTGTACGACGGCAGGTACGTCCCGCTGCAGGGCCAGCTGATGTCCGAGGCGTTCAACTCGACCATGCACATCTCCTTCGATGTGCGCGGTGGTCTGCTGATCCGTCAGATCCACCACTGGGCCGCGCTGATCTTCCTCGCGGGCATGTTCGTGCACATGATGCGCGTGTTCTTCACGGGTGCGTTCCGCAAGCCCCGTGAGGTCAACTGGGTCTTCGGATTCCTGCTGTTCGTCCTCGGCATGTTCACCGGCTTCACCGGTTACTCGCTCCCGGACGACCTGCTCTCCGGCACCGGCGTGCGCTTCATGGAAGGCGCGGTCCTGTCCGTGCCGATCGTGGGCACGTACCTGTCGTTCTTCCTGTTCGGCGGCGAGTTCCCGGGCGGCGACTTCGTGGCCCGCTTCTACTCGGTGCACGTGCTGCTGCTGCCGGGCATCATGCTCGGCCTGGTCGTCGGCCACCTGATCCTGGTCTTCTACCACAAGCACACGCAGTTCGCGGGCCCCGGCAAGACGAACGAGAACGTCGTCGGCATGCCGCTGCTGCCGGTGTACATGGCCAAGGCCGGAGGCTTCTTCTTCCTGGTCTTCGGTGTCATCGCGGCCATCGCGGCGATCGCCTCGATCAACCCGATCTGGGCCATGGGTCCGTACCGTCCGGACATGGTGTCCACGGGCGCCCAGCCCGACTGGTACATGGGCTTCTCCGAGGGCCTGATCCGTGTCATGCCGGGCTGGGAGATCAACCTCTGGGGCCACACGCTCGTCCTGGGCGTGTTCATCCCGCTGGTGATCTTCCCGCTGGTCCTGGTCGCCATCGCGGTCTACCCGTTCATCGAGTCCTGGGTCACCGGCGACAAGCGCGAGCACCACATCCTGGACCGCCCGCGCAACGTCCCGACCCGGACCGCGTTCGGTGCCGCCTGGATCAGCTGGTACTTCGTCCTGCTCGTCGGCGGCGGCAACGACATCTGGGCCACGCACTTCCACCTGGCGATCAACTCGATCACCTGGTTCGTGCGCATCGCCTTCTTCGTCGTGCCGGTGCTCACCTTCCTCGCCACCAAGCGGATCTGCCTCGGCCTCCAGCGCCGGGACCGGGACAAGGTGCTGCACGGCCGCGAGTCGGGCATCATCAAGCGCCTGCCGCACGGTGAGTTCATCGAGGTCCACGAGCCGCTCAGCCAGGACGCGCTGCACACGCTCACCGCGCACGAGCAGTACAAGCCGGTCGAGATCGGCCCGACGGTCGACGAGAACGGTGTCGAGCGCAAGGTCTCGGGCGCGCAGAAGCTGCGCGCCAAGATGAGCGAGGGCTTCTACGGGGAGGAAGGCCAGATCCCCAAGCCCACCGTCGAGGAGTACAAGGAGATCACGAGCGGCCACGGCCACCACTGATCCCCGGCAGTCCGCCACGGCAGGAGCCCCGTCCATGCAACGGACGGGGCTCTTTGCCGTCCCCCGGGCTGGATAGGGTGGACTCACCCGGTGCCGCGGGGTGATTCCACCCCGTGTCACCACGACACCGTGTCACCCGCGACCGCGTGACCCACGAACCCAGGAGCGACCATGAGCGCTGTGAACCCCGCTGGAGGCGACACCGCGGCGGGCCGTTCCTGGCCCGCTGTACTGAACGGACTGCTCGAAGGCCGCGACCAGAGCGCGGACGACACGGCCTGGGCGATGGACCGCATCATGCGCGGCGAGGCGACCGACGCGCAGATCGCCGGTTTCGTGGTGGCGCTGCGGGCCAAGGGCGAGACCGTCCAGGAGATCGCCGGACTCGTCCGGGCGATGTACGAGCACGCCAATGTGATCGAGGTGCCCGGACGCACCGTCGACATCGTGGGAACGGGCGGCGACGGCGCGAAGACCGTCAACATCTCCACGATGTCCTCGATCGTGGTGGCCGGCACCGGCGCCAAGGTCGTCAAGCACGGCAACCGGGCCGCGTCCTCCGCGTCCGGGGCGTCGGACGTCCTGGAGAAGCTCGGCGTCAACCTCCAACTGCCGGTGAGCCGGGTCGCCCAGGTGGCGGAGGAGGCCGGGATCACCTTCTGCTTCGCGGTCAAGTTCCACCCGGCGCTGCGTCATGTGGCGGCGGCCCGCGGCCAGTTGGGCATCCGGACCACCTTCAACGTGCTCGGCCCGCTGACCAACCCGGCCCGGGTGAAGGCCCAGGCGGTCGGTGTCGCCGATCCCCGGATGGCGCCGATCGTGGCGGGCGTGTTCGCCGAGCGCGGCAACTCCTCGCTGGTCTTCCGCGGCGACGACGGTCTCGACGAGCTGACCACCACCGGGGGCTCCCACGTCTGGGTGGTCCGCGACGGCAAGGTCACCGAGGAGCGCTTCGACCCGCGGGACGTCGGGCTCCCCGTCGTCCCCGTGGAGGCGCTGCGCGGCGCCGACGCCTCGTACAACGCGGAGGTCGCCCGGCGCCTGCTGGACGGCGAGCAGGGGCCCGTACGCGACGCCGTCCTGCTGAACTCGGCGGCGGCCCTGGTGGCCCTCACACCGGGCGCGGGGCCGCTCGCCGGGCAGCTCCGCGACCAGATGGACCGGGCGGCCGAGGCGATCGACTCGGGCGCCGCCAGGCGCACCCTGGAGCGCTGGGTGGCCGCCAGCAACGCCTGATCCACCCGCCCGTCCCGCACGGGCGCCCGCGCGGGACGCAGTCCAGGATCCGGACTGCGTCTTGCGCGCGGAAGATCCTCTGGCAAGATGCTGTACCAGGTCATGAGTGACAGCCATCAGGCCCCGGCCGGCTGTCCGGCAACCCTCCGTCCGTGGCGGGGTGCCCCGGGTGAAGACCAGGTCGTAGGCAGCGAGGTCTACGGCAAGCGCGGACCCCTCCCGCTCTCCGGGCGGACCACCAGGGGTCCTGGTCGTTCGAGGGAGCCTTCTGTGAGCAAGCGAATGCGATAGGGCGTAGAGCCCCGCCCCCGCACACCCTTTTCACCTTTTCCCGCGCCCCGCCCGCCTCCCGGCGGCCGGTTCCCGCGGTGATCCCGCCTGCCTCTCACAGGAGCTCGCCATGTCTGTCTCCACCGTTGCCGCCGACCAGAGTGTTTGTGCCCCCCTGCCCGTTCTGGGCAGGGATGTCACCGTCCCCCTCGTCACCGGCGGCGAGGTGACCTACGCGGCCCTCGACTACGCGGCCAGCGCCCCCGCCCTCCAGCGGGTGTGGGACGACGTCGCCGCGTACGCGCCGTACTACGGCAGCGTCCACCGGGGCGCCGGCTACCTCTCGCAGCTGTCCACCGACCTCTTCGAGAACGCCCGCAGGACCGTGGAGGAGTTCCTCGGCTGCCGGGCCGGCGACCAGGTGGTCTTCACCCGGTCCACCACCGACTCGCTCAACCTGCTCGCCTCGGCCCTCCCGGCCGACTGCCAGGTCTTCGTCTTCGAGACCGAGCACCACGCCTCGCTGCTGCCCTGGCGCGAGGCCCGCGTGACCTACCTGAACGCCCCGCGCACCCCGGGCGAGGCCGTCGACACCCTGGAGCGCGCCCTCGCCGCCCGCGACCCCTACGGACCGGCCCTGGTCTGCGTCACCGGCGCCTCGAACGTCACCGGGGAGCTGTGGCCCGTACGGGAACTGGCCGCCGCCGCGCACGCCCACGGCGCCCGTATCGTCCTCGACGCCGCCCAGCTCGCCCCGCACCACCCCGTGTCGGTCGCCGACCTCGACGTCGACTGGGTCGCCTTCTCCGGGCACAAGCTGTACGCGCCCTTCGGCTCCGGCGTCCTCGCCGGCCGCTCCGACTGGCTGCGCGAGGCCGAGCCCTACCTCGCGGGCGGCGGCGCCAGCCGCAGGGTCAGCCGGCGCGCGGACGGCGGCGTGGACGTGGAGTGGCACGACAGCGCCGCCCGCCACGAGGCCGGCTCGCCCAACGTCATCGGCGCCTACTCGATCGCCTCGGCGTGCAAGGCGCTCACCGAGGAGGGCTTCGAGCGGATCGTCGCCCGCGAGCAGCACCTGATCCGCACCGTCCGCGCGGGCCTCGCCGAGGTTCCCGAGGTCCGGGTCCTCTCCCTGTTCGGCGACGACGCCCCGAGGGTCGGCGTCATCTCCTTCGTCGTCGAGGGCTGGAACAGCTCGCACTTCGCGGCCGCGCTCTCCGCCGAGTACGGCATCGGCGTCCGCGACGGCCTCTTCTGCGCCCACCCGCTCGTCCGCACCCTGCTCGGCAGCGCCCCGGAGACCCAGGGGGAGTGCGGAGCCCCGGAAGCGGCCCCCGGCGAGAAGTCCCTCAACGCCATCCGCGTCAGCTTCGGGGCGGGCACCCCCGACGAGCACGTCGAGCGGTTCGTCCGCGCGGTGCGCGAGCTCGTCAGGGACGGAGCCCGCTGGCAGTACCGCACCGAGGGCGGCCGCTGCGTCCCCGCGGTCTGACACCCGCGCCCACCCCGCCCGGAGGCGGCGCCGCGTCGGTCAGGAGTCGAGACCGATCGCGAACGCCGCCTCCAGGTCGTGCTGGGAGTACGTACGGAACGCCACGTGCGTGTCCGTCGCCTCGACGCCCGGGATCTTGCTGATCCGGCCGGGGATGACGTCCGCCAGGTCGTCGTGGGCCTGGACCCGGACCATGGCGATCAGGTCGTAGGTGCCGGTGACGGAGAAGACCTCGCTGACGCTCTCCAGGGACGCGATCGACTCGGCGATCTCGGGGATCCGGTCCACGCTGGTCTTGATGAGGACGATCGCGGTGATCACGGCTGGTTCTCTCCCTAGGGGGCCGCTGCTGGGGATCTCACCCTACTCGCGGTCCACCGGGCCCGGCCGCTCCAGCGGGGGCCCCGGGACCGGCCCCGGAGCGGGCACGGCCGCCCGGCGGCGGCGGAACCGCGCCCAGGCGTAGACGAAGCCCAGGGTGAAGCCCACCAGATGGGCCAGATAGGCCACCCCGGGGCCCGAGGAGCTGCGCCCCGCCGCCAGCCACTGGAGCGTGAACCAGAACGGCAGCACCACCCAGGCGGGGAACCGCAGCGGCAGGAAGAACAGGAACGGGAAGAGACTGGTCACCCGCGCCCTGGGGAACAGGTACAGGAACGCGCCGAGCACCGCGGAGATCGCCCCGGAGGCCCCGACCAGGGACTGCTGCGAGCTCGCGTTGGCGGCCGCGTAGCCGAGCAGGGCCAGATATCCGCAGCCCAGGTAGAAGAGGGCGAACTCCAGGTGTCCCATGCGCTCCTCGGTCATCAGCCCGAAGACGTAGAAGAACAGCATGTTGCCCAGGAGATGGAGCCAGCTGCCGTGGATGAACAGCGCGGTCGCGGGGGTGAACGCCTCGCCCGGAGCCCCGCCGAACAGGCCGGCCGGCACGACGCCCCAGCGGCGGAAGTACGCCCGCTGCGCGACCAGCAGTTCGTCCCCGGTGCCGTACGCGGGATCCAGGCCCGAGGCGGGTCCGATCACGAAGATCAGACAGCACAGGACGATCAGCCCGTACGTCACCGGCGCCGACCGTCCCCGCAGTGCCCTGCCGGCCGCCGCACTCCAATTGCCGATCATGGTACAGAGCATGACGTAAGCGGACCGATGCGCACGGAGTGCCTCGCCGCCGTGGACACCCGAGCGTCGAGTACCCGCCAGGCCGTAGGGTTACGAGCCAAAGGACCGGGAAATCCGGCGCCGGACGGACACGAGAAGGAAGCGGCTGCCCTATGACAGTTCCCCTGCCCGACGCCAAGACCCGCTGGCGCTGTGCCCTCTGCGGCAATCTCACGCGTTTCGACGTGACCCGTTCGTCGAAGGTCGTCGAGTATGTGCACCTGGACCTGGCCGGTGAGCCGAAGGTCGAGGAGCGCGAGGTGGTCAGTGAGACCATCGAGTCGGTGCGGTGCCGTTGGTGCAACGCGGTGGATCAGGTCGAACTCGTGGACAGGCCGGGCGCCGGCTCCTGAGGGAGCGGGCCCCGCACGGATATTGGGGTGAACGGATGGTGGAGACCACAGGCGGGGAGCCGGACGACGGCACCGCCGAGGTGCTCGACCGTCCGATGCCCGACGGCGTGCGCCGCCGGGTCGTACAGATCGTCTCGGACGGCTTCGGCGGGCTGACCGTCTCCGAACTGCCCGCGCAATTGAGGCAGTACGCCCGATTCGCTCCGAATCGCCGCGCCAAGTTCGCCGGCAACGCGATGGCGGCGGCGCTGGAGACGGACCCGCTCTTCAGACAGCGGATCGCCGAGAAGCTCAGAGAGGCGCAGCCCGAGCTCGTCGGCGCCCTCGACTCGGGCGCGCCGCCCCCGGCCGCGGATCCGCTGGACGTGGCGGCCGCGGCCTACGTCGTGCGTCCCGCCGGCTGGGTGAAGCTCGTGACCGCCGCGGGCGAGGAGGCCCTGCGGGCGGACGCCGAGCGCGCCGACGAGGAGTCCCGCGCCGAACTGGACCGGCTGCGCGCCGAACTGGCGGAGGCCCGCGGGCAGACCCGGGCCGAGACCGAACGGCTGCGCGCGGAGCTGGAGTCGGCCCGGAAGGAAGCGGAATCGCTTCACCGCAAGCTGCGCGGGGCCCTCAGCGACGTCAAGCGCGGCGAGGCGGCCCTGCGCAAGCTCCAGGCCGAGACGGAGGGGGCCAAGGCGGAGAGCCAGGCCCAGGTGTCCGCGGCCGAGAGCGAGACACGGCGGCTCAAGGCGCGTCTGTCGGAGGCCGAGGCCGCGCTGGAGGCCACCCGCAAGGCGGCCCGCGAGGGGCGCAGCGTCGAGGACATGCGGGTGCGGCTGCTGCTGGACACGGTCCTGGAGGCGGCCCAGGGGCTGCGCCGGGAACTGGCGCTGCCCCCCGTCTCCGTACGGCCCGCCGAGACGGTGGAGGCGGTCGAGCCGGGACGGATGACCCCGAAGGACATCGCGACCCGGGCACTGTCGGAGAACGACCCGGCGATCCTGGACCAGTTGCTCGCGCTGCCCCAGGCCCATCTGGTCGTCGACGGCTACAACGTCACCAAGACCGGCTATCCCCAGATGCCGCTGGAGAAGCAGCGGCTGCGGCTGCTCGGCCAGCTCTCGCAGCTGGCCGCGCAGACCGGCGCCGAGGTCACCTGTGTCTTCGACGGGGCCGAGCTGGCCGCCCCGGTGCTGCTCGCGCCTCCGCGCGGGGTGCGGGTGCTGTTCTCCAAGCCCGGCGTCACGGCGGACGAGCTGATCCGTCAGCTCGTGCGCGCCGAGCCGCCCGGCCGGCCGGTGATCGTCGTCTCGACCGACCGCGAGGTGGCCGACGGGATCGCCAAGGCGGGCGCCCGCCCGGTGGCGTCCGCGGTGCTCCTCAAGCGCTTCTCGCGCGGCTGAGCGGTTTCCCCCATGCGTCACGTACGCACCATGCATAACGTCTGCGGTTGATGCCCGGATTCGTCGTATCTTCACGCGACGTAGTGTCAAGCGGACATCACTGCTGGTGAGTTGATGGCAAAGAATGCGCTCGGTGACAAAGAATTTTCAGGTTTGGATTTGAACTGATCACAAGTAGGTCACTAGGGTCGTGCCTCGAACCTCCAACAGGGTGATCACTCATGGGGAGTGACGGTGGAGGGGCACCGCCCGTCGGCGTTTTCGGCAGGCGGCTGGAGGAAGAAGGAGCTCGCCTTCGTGGCGTCCCACCGTCGACCCAAGCAGCCGAGCCGCACCCGTGTGACCGTGCTCACCACCGCCGCCGCTGCCGCCGTTGTGCTCAGCGCCAACGCCGCCAACGCGGCCCCGTCCGAGAAGCCCAACAAGGACGAGGTCAAGACCAAGGTCGACAAGCTCTACCAGGAGGCCGAGCAGGCCACGGAGAAGCTCGACGGGGCCAAGGAGAAGCAGCAGAAGCTCCAGAAGGAGATCAGCGCACTCCAGGACAACGTCGCCCGCGGCCAGGACGAGCTCAACCAGCTCCGTGACGGCCTCGGTTCGATGGCCAGCGCCCAGTACCGCACCGGTGGCATCGACCCGTCCGTGGCGCTCTTCCTCTCCTCCAACCCGGACGACTTCCTGGACAAGGCCTCGGCCATGGACCAGCTGAGCGCCCAGCAGGTCGAGTCGCTCAAGAAGGTCCAGGAGAAGCAGCGTTCGCTCGCCCAGCAGCGCGCCGAGGCCTCCGCCAAGCTCAAGGACCTCGCCGACACCCGGGCCGAGCTCGCCAAGAAGAAGCAGGAAGTCCAGAGCAAGCTGGGTTCCGCGCAGAAGCTCCTGAACACGCTGACCGCGCAGGAGAAGGCGGCACTCGACACCCAGGAGCGGGAGCGGGCGACCCGCGCCAGCGAGCGCGTCGACCTCGGCACCACCAAGGCCGCCTCGGGCCGTGCCGGCGCCGCGTTCGCCGCCGCCCAGAGCGTCATCGGCTCCCCGTACGTCTACGGCGCCTCGGGCCCCAGCTCGTTCGACTGCTCCGGCCTCACCTCCTGGGCCTACGCCCAGGCCGGCGTGACCATACCCCGGACCTCCGAGGCCCAGGCCAACGCGGGCACCCGCATCTACTCGCAGAGCGACCTCCAGGTCGGCGACCTGGTCATCTTCTACGGCGACCAGCACCACGTCGGCCTCTACGCGGGCAACGGCCAGGTGCTGCACGCCCCGCACACCGGCGCGGTCGTCCGCTACGAGTCCATCGCCAACATGCCCTTCCAGTTCGGCGTCCGGATCTGATCCGCACGGGCGGGCCCGGCTCCGGCGCCCGCCCCCGGCGCTCTCCGCCGTTCCGCCCAAACGGGCGAATTGCGACAACTCGCGCTGACCCCACGCCCCGTCGGTGACCTGCGTCTCCGGCGGGGCGTCACTGTGCGTGCCCGCGGGGGTCTTTGGCCGGTGCGTGGTCGCGCGGTTACTGTCTGCCGCGTTCCCCCGACGGCGGGGGACCGTCAGCGGAAGGGAGTGCGGCCACCCGTGGGGTTCCATCGCCGCCTTGCACCGACCGGCTTCGACCGGGGCGTCGGCGCCTTCGGCGTCGCCGCCTGCGTGATGTCCGCCGCGGCCGCCGCGCTCGGCACCATGCCCGCCTCCGCGGCGCCCCGTGGCGACGCCAGGGCCGAGGTGGACCGCCTCTACGCCCAGGCGGAGAAGGCCACCGACGCGTACAACGCGGCCGACGAGCGCGGGGACGCGCTGCGCCGGCAGATCGGCACGGCGCAGGACGAGATCGCCCGGCAGCAGGACCGGGTCAACGCCATGCGCGACGAGCTGGGTTCGCTCGCCGGGGCGCAGTACCGCTCCGGAGGCCTCGACCCGTCCCTCGCGCTGCTCTTCTCCGCCGACCCGGACGACTACCTCGACAAGGCCTCCGCGCTCGACCGGATCAGCACCCGCCAGGCGGGCGAACTCAGGGACCTGCAGCTCGCGTTGCGCGACCTGGCGCAGGAACGCGAGGAGGCCCACGGAAAACTCGCCGAACTGGAGCGCAGCCGTACGGCGGTGGCACGGAACAAACGGGTCGTCGAGGGCAAACTGGCCAAGGCGCGGCAGCTCCTCGCCGCGCTGCCGTACGCCGACCGCGCCGCCTACGGACGGGCGTCGCGCTCGGTGCGGACCGACCTGCCCGGGCTCGGTGACTCCGTCGCCTCCTCCTCGCGCGCGGCCATCGCCGTCGCCGCGGCCCGCTCGGCGCTCGGCCGCCCCTACGTGTGGGGCGCCAACGGGCCAGGCGGCTTCGACTGTTCGGGCCTCATGCAGTGGTCCTACGCGCACGCCGGGGTCGGTCTGCCGCGCACCTCGCAGGCCCAGCGGTTCGCCGGACGCCGGATCCCGCTCTCCCAGGCGCGTCCCGGGGACCTGGTCACCTACCGGTCCGACGCCAGCCATGTCGGGATGTACGTGGGCAACGGCCAGGTGATCCACGCCCCCTACCCGGGGGCCCCGGTGCGCTACGACCCGGTCGGGATGATGCCGATCTCGTCCGTCACCCGCGTCTGACGGGCCGCGGACCCGGCCGCCGCACGGGCCGGGCGAGCGGTCCGGCGGGCGGGCGCGGGCACCGTACGATCGGGAGAATGGCCGGTCGAAGAGGTGCGTCGCGAGCGGGGCTCCTGGTGGTGCTGCTGCTCGCCGGGCTCGTCGGCTGCGGCGGCCGCACGGCGCCCGACACGTCGGCGGCCGATGTGCAGCGGGTCCTCGACCGGAGGGCGGAGGCGGTCCTGCACCGGGACGAGGCGGCCTTCCGGGCCACCGGGACCGCGGCCGGCGGCGGAACGGGCCTCGCGAACCTGCGGGACGTGCCGCTGGCGGGCTGGTCCTACCGTCTGGCAGGCCTGAGCCGCACCGGCGACCGCGCCACGGCCCGGGCCGAACTGAGCTACCGCATCGACGGCTACGACACCGCGCCCGTCAAGGCGGACCGCACGCTCGGCCTCACCCGAACCGGCGGAACCTGGCGCGTCACCTCCGACAGGCCGGCCGGCAAGGGCGGCGACCAG
This sequence comes from Streptomyces sp. NPDC127038, assembly GCF_042725875.1. Taxonomy (NCBI): domain Bacteria; kingdom Bacillati; phylum Actinomycetota; class Actinomycetes; order Kitasatosporales; family Streptomycetaceae; genus Streptomyces; species Streptomyces sp. NPDC127038. Next base: position 25,846 of record NZ_JBHXDQ010000024.1, read on the forward strand.
TTGTGGGACGAGGGTGCCGTGACGGCCGTACGGGGTGAGCACAGCCTCGTCCTGGGGGTCGGGCAGTCCGGTGAGCGGCTGCGTTCCTTCGCGTCCCTCGCCGACCGTGCCGTACCGGCCGTGTCGGACGCCTGGGGCACCGACTGGTCCCGGCACGTCGTCGTCCTCGTGCCGAAGTCCCTGGAGGGCATGGCGGGGCTGCTCGGGGCCCCGGCGTCCGGGTACCGGGGGATCGCGGCGGTCACCACCGGGGAGGCGGGCGGCTCGGCGAAGGCGCCCGCGGACCGGATCATCGTCAACCCGGACGCGTACGGCCTCCTGGGCGACCTCGGCAAGCAGGTCGTGCTCACCCACGAGACCACGCACGTCGCCACCCGCGCCCACACCACCGCCGCCACCCCGCTGTGGCTCTCCGAGGGGTATGCCGACTGGGTCGGCTACCGGGGGAGCGGGCGGACGCCCGGACAGGTCGCCCCGGAACTGCAGCGCGCGGTGGCCGGCGGCCAGGTCCCGGCGGCGCTGCCGGACGACCGCGACTTCGGGTTCACCGCGGACGCGGGCGCGCTCGCGCGGGCCTACGAGGGCGGCTGGACGGCCTGCCGGCTGATCGCGGACCACTGGGGCGAGGACCAGTTGAACGCGTTCTACCGGGCGGTGGGCGACCACGGGAGACGGGCGGGCGCGGTCGAGGGCGCCCTGCGGGACGTGCTGCACACGACGCCGGAGGAGTTCACCCGGATGTGGCAGAGCTATCTGAGGGACCAACTGGGCTGACGGGTAAGGCCGTTCACGCTTCGAGCAGCTCGATGGCCTCCGCGAGCCAGGCGCGTTCCGCGGTGCCGGTCGCCCGCGCCACCCGCAGCATGCCCCGCCGGAACAGATCGCCGGCCTCCTCCGCGCGCACCGGTTCGCCGTCCTCGTAGAAGAAGCTCGTCGGGGCCTGGAGGAACTCCTGGCGGCGGCGCAGCACCGCGGCCTGCTCGCGGGGATCGCCCAGGTGCCGCAGGAACGACAGCAGGGTGTTGAACCGGACCTGGTCGGTGATCTCGGCCTGCTTGGGGTGGCGCAGCCGCTCCAGGAGGTCGGCGCGTCCCTTGTCGGTGAGCGACAGGATGCGCCGCGGGGCCGCGCCGCTGCCGGGCTCGGTGTGCTGGTCGAGCAGGCCCGCGTCGACCAGGCGGGTGATCGCCGGGTACAGGGCGCCGTCGCTGACCGGCCGGACATGGCCGCTGAGCGCCTTGATGCGCTCCTTCAGCTCGTAGCCGTGCAGGGGCTCCTCGTACAGGAAGCCCAGGATCGACAGCTCCAGCATCCGTCCGTCCCTTCCCTCGGGGGCGCCCCGCGCGGTCGGCACCGAGGGTGTTGCCGGGGCTCGTCCAGCCATGGTACCTCTTATCGAGCTACCTCGAATCGAGGTAGCTCGATAAGAGGGAGCCGTCGTGAACGCCCACCGCAAGCAGCTCGTGGCCCTCGCCCACCCCGTCTACCTCTCGCTGCTCGCCTCCGTCGCCGCCGGGATCATCAACACCGTCTGGGTCTCCCGGCTCGGCGGGGACGCGGTGGCCGCCGTCGCCGTCGCGACCAACACCGAGAACGTGCTGCTCGGCGTCGCCCTTGTCTTCGCCTCCGGCACCACCGTCCTGGTCGCCCACGCCCGGGGCGCCCGCGACCCCGGAGCGGTCCGCGCGGCCGTCCGCGGGGGCTGGGCGCTGTGCGCCGCCGTCACCCCGGTGATCGCCCTCGGCGGCTTCCTGCTGCGCGAACCGCTGGCCCGCCTGGTCCTCGGCGGGGACGGACCCGCGCTCGGCCTCGCCGTCCGCTACTTCGCGATCTCCCTGCCCGGCATCGCCGTCTTCTTCGCGCAGAACCTCGTCGACGGCATCCTCAAGGGCGCAGGCGACACCCGCACCCCGATGCGCCTCGCCCTGCTGGCCAACGGCCTGATCCTCGGCCTCGACCCGTTCCTCATCCACGCGTACGGCGTCCCGGGCGCCGCCCTCTCGACGGTGCTGTGCCGCTCGGTGGCCCTCGCCGCCGGTCTGCGCGCCCTGCGCCGCGACACCCTGCTGTCCGAAGCGGCCGGCGCGCCACCCGCCGAGGGCACCGGCGCCGCCCTGCGCCGCACCCTCACCACCGGTCTGCCCATGTCCGCCGACTTCACGGTGCGCCAGGGCGGCGCCCTGGTCCTGGTCGCGATCGTCGCCCGGCTCGGGACCACGGCGGTCGCGGCCTACGCGATCGCCTACAAGGTCATGTACGTCGCCACCATGGCGTTCTACTCGGTCCGCCAGGCCGCCTCGATCCACACCGCGCACAGCCGCGGCGCGGGCCGGGACGAGCGGGGCGCCATCGGACGGCAGGCCGTCCTCGTCTCCGGGACCGTCGGGCTGCTCGCGGCGGCGCTGCTCGCCACCCTGGCCCCCTGGATCATGCGCGCGTTCGGCGCCGGCCCCGCGGTCGCCCACGACGGCGTGCTGTTCCTGCGCTGCGTCGGGCCCTATCTGCTGCTGATGGCCTGCTTCATCGCCCTCGGCGGGGTCTATGAGGGCAGCGGGGGAGCGCCGGTGCTGCTGCGGGTCACGCTGACCGGAACGGCCGTCCAGCTGCCGCTCGCCGTCACCCTCTCCGGGCTGGGGCTGCCGGGCGTCTGCCTGGCCCTCGCGCTGTCCATGACGGTGCAGTGCGCCGCCCTGTGGCTGTGGACCCGGCGGGCCGCGCGGACCGAGCGTCAGGACGCCAGCGTCTCCTTGGCGCGGGCCGCCTGAGCGGGCAGCTCGGGCGCCGGACGGGAGACCGTGCTCCGCCACAGCTCCCGGGCGGCCAGCACCGAGGCGACCACCAGCAGGCCGTTGCGCAGGACCAGGAGGGTGATGCCGAGCCCGGTGCTGCCCACCACGTCCGCGAACCAGACCGGGAACTCCAGCACGGTCACGAAGCACGCGACCAGCACCAGCCAGGCCGGCACCGCCATCCGGCTCGCCCGGAAGCACAGGCACACCGCGGCGATCCCGACCAGCCACACCAGGTACTGCGGGCTGATGACCCGGCTGGTGGTGGTGAACATCAGGACGGCGACGAACGCCGCGTCGGCCAGCGTGTGCGACAGGAACCGCTTGGCGCACAGCCGCCACAGCAGCAGCCAGCCGAAGGCGAGCGCGGTCAGTATCAGGGCCGCCGTGCTCACCAGGTCGACGTAGGGGCCGACGAACTCCACCGAGCCGTAGTTGAGCAGCACCCGCCCGTTCCAGCCGTGGTGCCGGGCCACGTGGAAGACGAGGGAGCCCAGCGACTCCACCTCGGTCCCGCGGTCGCGCTGGAACCTCAGGAAGGCGAACGAGCCCGGCATCGTCGCCCAGAACAGCGCCCCGGTCCCGGCCGCGGTCGCCGCCGCCCAGACCCAGGCCCGGCGGCGCACGGCACCGAGGAGCAGCAGCACCGGCCACACCTTCACCATCGCGCCGAAGCCCGTGAGCATCCCCATCACCCGGGGGTGCCGGGAGCCGGCGAGCAGCGCGGCGACCGCCACGGCCGTCACCATCACGTCGTAACGGGCGTACACGGTCGGTCCGAGCAGCGGGACCCCGACCGTCCACACCCAGGCCCCGCGCAGGGTCTTGCCGGAGCGCGAGCCCGCGTACAGGAGCAGCCCGAAGACCACCAGGTCGGCCACGAAGGCCAGCACGAAGAAGGCGTGCGCGTAGTCGAGGAAGGGCAGCAGCCCGGGGGCGAGGATCGCTAGCGAGGCGGCCGGCGGGTACTGCCAGGTGACGTCGCGCAGCGGGAAGCTGCCGTGCCGCAGGACGTCGTACCAGCCGTGGTAGATCACCGAGACGTCGCTGGTGACGTCGGGCCCCGGGAAGACGTACACCTTGGCCACGAAGAGCAGCAGCGTCAGCCGGGTCACGCCCCAGATCACCAGCAGCGCGGCCACGCCCAGCGGGAACCTCGTGCTCCGTGCCCCCGTCATGCCCACCTGGCCCTCATCGTCCGGATTCCGTGCGCCTCGCCGCCGCGCCTCGAGCGGAACCAGGGTGACGCACCGGTCTGTGTGCGAGCCGTCGAGCGCGGCCGTGCGGAGCTGTGAGTATAGATTCGATAGTGTCGAACACGATGCACAAGACCCTGATCGTGACGAACGATTTCCCGCCCCGCCCCGGCGGCATCCAGGCCTTTCTGCACAACATGGCGCTGCGCCTGGACCCCGATCGGCTCGTCGTCTACGCCTCGACCTGGAAGCGCGGCCACGAGGGAGCGGAGGCCACCGCGGCCTTCGACGCGGAGCAGCCCTTCACCGTCGTACGGGACCGTACGACCATGCTACTTCCGACGCCGCGCGTCACCCGGCGGGCGGCCGGGCTGCTGCGGGAACACGGCTGTACGTCGGTGTGGTTCGGGGCGGCGGCACCGCTCGGTCTGATGGCCCCGGCGCTGCGCAGGGCGGGCGCGACCCGTCTGGTGGCGACCACGCACGGCCACGAGGCGGGCTGGGCCCAGCTGCCCGCCGCCCGCGGTCTGCTGCGCCGCATCGGCGACTCCACCGACACGATCACCTACCTCGGCGAGTACACGCGCTCGCGGATCGCCTCCGCGCTGACCCCGGAGGCGGCGGCGCGGATGGTGCAGCTGCCGCCGGGCGTCGACGAGCGGACCTTCCACCCCGGCTCGGGCGGCGACGAGGTCAGGGCCCGCCTCGGTCTCACCGACCGGCCCGTCGTCGTGTGCGTCTCCCGGCTGGTCCCGCGCAAGGGCCAGGACACCCTCGTGCGCGCGATGCCGCTGATCCTCGCCAAGGAGCCGGACGCGGTGCTGCTGATCGTCGGGGGCGGGCCCTACGAGAAGGAGCTGCGCAAGCTCGCGCACGAGACCGGGGTCGCGGGCTCGGTCCGGTTCACCGGGGCGGTGCCCTGGTCGGAGCTGCCCGCGCACTACGGGGCCGGGGACGTCTTCGCGATGCCGTGCCGCACCCGCAGGGGCGGGCTCGACGTCGAGGGGCTCGGCATCGTCTATCTGGAGGCGTCGGCGACGGGCCTTCCGGTGGTGGCCGGCGACTCCGGGGGCGCGCCGGACGCGGTGCTCGACGGGGAGACGGGCTGGGTGGTCCGCGGCGGCTCCTCCGAGGAGGCGGCCGACCGGATCGTCACCCTGCTCGGCGACCCCGAACTGCGCCGCCGCATGGGCGAACGGGGCCGCTCCTGGGTCGAGGAGCGGTGGCGCTGGGACCTCCTGGCAGAACACCTAAGAAAGCTGCTCTAGCAGCCCCCGACCGCGCCCACGTGCCTGCCACTCACTGCCGACGCGCGCCTGCCAGCCGCCGGTGGCTGGTCGCGCAGTTCCTCGCGCCCCTGCCGGGGCACGCCCAAGGGGCTGCGGCTTGCTGCGGGCGTGCGTTTGTGGGCCGCCGGTGGCTGGGCGCGCAGTTCCTCGCGCCCCTGTGGGGCACGCCCAAGGGGCTGCGGCTTGCTGCGGGCGTGCGTCTGCGGGTCGCCGGGGGCTGGTCGCGCAGTTCCCCGCGCCCCTGAACGGCCGCCCTGACGGGCGCCCGCCAGGGCGCTCGTTCAGGGGCGCGAGGAACTGCGCGAGCAACCAGGACGAACCTTCAAGCCCGGGACGAACCCCCGCCTTCTCGGCGGGCCCGTCAGGGGCGCGGGGAACTGCGCGAGCAACCACGATGAGCCTCAAGGCCGGGATGGAGCTCGCTTCCCGCGGCGGAGCCGGGAACCCGCCCCGCGGAGCGGGGTGAACCGACCCGCGGACGGGAACGGCTCGGCCTCCTCCGGTTGAGGGGGCCGAGCCGTGTGTTCCGGCCGGGGTGGTACCCGGTCGCTCGGGCGTCAGCCCCGATAAAGTGCCTCGATCTCGTTCGCGTAATCCTTGGCCACCACGTTCCGCTTCAGCTTCAGCGACGGCGTCAGATGCCCCGACTCCTCCGTGAACTGGTGGGCGAGGACACGGAACTTGCGGACCGACTCCGCCTTGGACACCGCCGCGTTGCCGTCGTCGATCGCGTCCTGGATGGCGGCGATCAGGTCCGGGTCCTCACGCAGCGACGCCGCGGTCGAGCCGGCCGGCTTCCCGTGTTCCTCGGCCCAGCGGCCCAGGAACTCCTCGTCGACCGTGACCAGCGCACCGACGAACGGACGCCCGTCGCCGACCACCATGCACTCCGCGACCAGCGCGTGCGCGCGGATACGGTCCTCGATCACGGCCGGGGCCACGTTCTTGCCGCCCGCGGTGACGATGATCTCCTTCTTGCGGCCGGTGATGCGGAGGTAGCCGTCCTCGTCGAGCGTGCCGATGTCACCGGTGTGGAACCAGCCGTCGGCGAGCGCCTCGGCCGTCGCGGCCTCGTTGTTCCAGTACTCCTTGAACAGGTGCTCGCCGTGCAGCAGCACCTCGCCGTCGTCGGCGATCCGGATCACGGAGCCGGGCAGCGGCTGGCCGACCGTGCCGATCTTCGTACGGTCCCACGGGTTGAAGGCCGTGGCCGCACAGGACTCGGTCAGGCCGTAGCCCTCCAGGACCGTGAACCCGATACCCCGGAAGAAGTGGCCGAGCCGCTCGCCCAGCGGCGCGCCGCCCGAGATCGCGTACTCGCCACGGCCGCCGAGCACCGCGCGCAGCTTGCTGTAGACGAGCTTGTCGAACGTCTTGTACTTGATCTTCAGACCGAGCGACGGCCCCGAGGGGGTGTCCAGCGCGCGGCTGTACGCGATCGCCGTGTCCGCGGCCTTGTCGAAGATCTTGCCCTTGCCGTCCGCCTGGGCCTTGGCCCGCGCCGAGTTGTAGACCTTCTCGAACACGCGCGGCACACCGAGGATCAGCGTCGGTCGGAAGGAGGCCAGCTCGTCGGTGAGGTTCTTGATGTCCGGGACGCAGCCCAGCTTGATCGGCGCCATCATGGGCGCGACCTGCACGAGCCGCCCGAAGACGTGCGCGAGCGGGAGGAACAGCAGCACCGAGCACTCACCGGTGCGGAACAGCGGGCGCAGCCGCTCCACGATGTTGCCGCACTCGGCGAAGAACGCACGGTGCGTCAGGACACAGCCCTTGGGGCGTCCCGTGGTCCCGGAGGTGTAGACGATGGTCGCCGGGTCGTCCGCCTTGGCGAGCGAGCTGCGCTCCTCGACGGTGGCGTCGCTGACGTCCGCGCCCAGGCGCCCCAGCTCCTCGACACCGCCGGCCTCGATCTGCCAGACGTGTTCGAGTGCGGGCAGCCGGTCGCGCACCGACTCCACGGAGGCCGCGTGCGCGGGGAGCTCCACGATGCAGGCCCGCGCGCCCGAGTCGCCGAGGATCCACTGCACCTGCTCGGGGGAGCTGGTCTCGTACACCGGCACGGTGATGGCGCCGGCGCTCCAGATCGCGAAGTCGAGCAGCGTCCACTCGTAGCGGGTACGGGACATGAGGGCGACCCGGTCACCGGGCCGCACGCCCGCGGCGATCAGGCCCTTGGCCGCGGTCCGCACCTCGGCGAGGAAGACGGTGGCGCTGACGTCCGTCCAGGTACCGCCCACCTTGCGGGCGATCACGGCTACGTCGGGATGCTGCGCGGCGTTTCGGCGGACGATGTCGGTGAGATTTCCGTCCGCGGGGACCTCGTACAAAGCCGGAAGGCTGAACTCGCGCAAGACTGCTGCTCCTCATAGGGCGCCGGCGCCACGACTCTGTGTGATGCGACGGTGCGGTCCAAGGCTCGGGCAAGTACTCAAGAGATCACTTGTTGAAATCCCGAGTACGACTGGACTGCCCGGACGTTACCCGCCGGTATGGCCTCTTCGACAGGGGGTCCCGGTGAGATGTTCTATGCGTCACACGTGTTGGCGTTCCTTCGCGCACAGTAGTCCACGCGCTTCCGGGGGTGCCAGTAATCGCAGGTCCGGCCGCCTCTGTTCACGTTTGCCACACCGGCCTACGCTTGATCGTCATGGCATCCACACCCGTCGGCCGTCGGAAGACGCGCATCCATGTCGTCAGTGACGTGCACGGCAACGCCCGGGACCTCGCCCGGGCCGGCGAAGGCGCCGACGCCCTGATCTGCCTCGGTGACCTGGTCCTCTTCCTCGACTACGCCGACCACGCGCGCGGCATCTTCCCCGACCTCTTCGGAGTGGAGAACGCCGACCGCATCGTCGAGCTGCGCACCGCCCGTCGCTTCGAGGAGGCGCGCGCGTTCGGCGCCCGGCTGTGGGCGGGCATCGGCACCGACCGGGCCGCGGCGATCGAGAAGGCGGTCCGCAAGCAGTACGCCGAGCTGTTCGCGGCCTTCCCGAATCCGACGTACGCGACCTACGGCAATGTCGACATGCCGACGCTGTGGCCCGAGTACGCCGGCCCCGGCACGACGGTCCTCGACGGCGAGCGCGTCGAGATCGGCGGCCGGGTCTTCGGGTTCGTCGGCGGGGGGCTGCGGACGCCGATGCGCACGCCGTACGAGATCAGCGACGAGGAGTACGCGGCCAAGATCGAGGCCGTCGGCGAGGTCGACGTGCTGTGCACGCACATTCCGCCGGAGGTGCCGGAGCTGGTGTACGACACCGTGGCGCGCCGCTTCGAGCGGGGCTCCCGGGCGCTGCTGGACGCGATCCGGCGCACGCGCCCCCGTTACGCGCTCTTCGGCCACGTCCACCAGCCGCTCGTCCGCCGGATGCGTGTCGGGGCGACGGAATGCGTCAATGTGGGGCACTTCGCGGGGTCGGGTCGCCCCTGGGTGCTGGAGTGGTGACGCGGCGACAGGCCTGAAGGCCAGGTGGGGTGACGGTGCCCGGGGCCGTGCGCGGTAGCCTTCACGCTGCACACACGTGCGCACCGTCCTCCCTCACCGGACCGCATCTCGAGGAGCCACCGCGATGGCGGAACACACCAGTTCGAGCATCACGATCGAGGCGGCACCGGCTGACGTCATGGCGGTGATCGCCGACTTCGCCCGGTACCCGGACTGGACGGGCGAGGTGAAGGAGGCGCAGGTCCTCAAGGAGGACGAGCGCGGCCGCGCCGAGCAGGTCCGGCTCGTCATGGACGCCGGCGCCATCAAGGACGACCAGACCCTCGGCTACACCTGGACCGGTGACCACGAGGTCTCCTGGACCCTGGTCAAGTCCCAGATGCTGCGCTCGCTGGACGGTTCGTACCTCCTCAAGCCCGCGGGCGACGGCGCCACCGAGGTCACCTACCGGCTGACCGTCGACGTCAAGATCCCCATGCTCGGCATGATCAAGCGCAAGGCCGAGAAGGTCATCATCGACCGCGCCCTGGCCGGCCTGAAGAAGCGCGTCGAAGAATCCGCCTAGCCCCCCGGGGTACCCGTACCCACCCCAGCCCTTCCTTCGCCCCCTCCGCCCCTACCCATCCCGTACCCGGGGGCTCCGCCCCCAGACCCCCGCTCCTCAAACGCCGGAGGGGCTGAACTTTTCCCCGGCCGGCACTGAAAAGTGACTGGCCGGGCTGGATCTTTCCTCGCCCGGAGCTGAAGCGGGACCGGCCCGGGGCTGAGCTTTGGCCGGCCGGGGCTGAAATGGGATCGGCCGGGGCTGAACCTTTCCCTGGCCGGGACTGAAAGTGACTGGCCGGGGCTGTGCGTCCGCCGGCCGGGACTGAAAAGTGACTGGCCCGGGCACCACGATGCACCCGCAGTCGGCATCGCACCGTCGGGGCCGTGCCGGTACATCGATGGCCGTCGCCACCGACGCCCACACCTCACCCAACGGCGACGGCCTGATGCACCGGCACGGCCCCGACCCACCCACCGGCCGCACCCGCCGAGACCCCCACCGGACCCGGACCCGAAACCCGTCAAGGCCCCCGCACAGGTAGCGTTCACCCCCATGCGCACCATCCTGATCACCGGCCAGGGCGGCACAGGCCGTACCACCGTCGCCGCGGCCACCGCGCTGAACGCCGCGCGGGAAGGCACCCGCACCCTGGTGCTCACCGCCGACCGCACCGACACCCTCGGCGCCGTCCTCGGCGTCCCCACCGGCCCCGACCCCGTCGAAGCGGCCCCCGGCCTCACCGCCTGGCGCCCCGACGCCGCCGCCCGCTTCCGCGACGACCTCACCGCCTTCCAGCGCCGCGCCACCACCGCCCTCGACCTCCTCGGCGCCTCCCGCCTGGACGCCGAGGAGGTCACCCCGCTCCCCGGCGCCGAGGAACTGGCCCTGCTGCGCGCCCTGCGCGACGCCGCGCTGTCGGAGGCGTACGGCCTGCTCGTCGTGGACCTGCCCCCGGCCCCCCAGGCCCTCGCCCTCCTCGCGCTGCCCGAGGAACTCCGCCGCTACCTGCGCCGCCTGCTCCCGCCGGAGCGCCAGGCGGCCCGCGCCCTGCGCCCGGTCCTGGGACGCCTCGCGGGCGTGCCCATGCCCGCGGAGTGGCTGTACGAGACCGCGGGACGCTGGGACGTCGAGCTGGCCGCCGTGCAGGCCGTCGTCGAGGACCGCGCCACGACCGTACGGCTGGTCGCCGAGCCCGGACCCGCCGGCATCGACGCCGTCCGCACCGCCGCCACCGCCTTCGCCCTGCGCGCACTGCCCGTCGACGGTCTGGTCGCGAACCGGGTGCTGCCCTCGGCCACCCACGACGCCTGGATGGGGTCCCTCGCGGCCCAGCAGCGCAAGGCCCTGGACGAGTGGCGCGAGTCCTTCACGGTCCACGAGGTCCCGCACCGCGGCCACGACCCGCGCGGCACCGACGACCTCGCCGCGCTCCCCGTGCCCGGCGTCAACACAGCGCCCACCCCGGTCGAGTGGCCCGTGACCGACCGTCTCGCCGACGACGGCGTGCTGGTGTGGAACATCCCGCTGCCCGGCGCGATACGCGACGAACTCGACCTCATCCGGCGCGGCGACGAACTCGTCGTCACCGTCGGCCAGTTCCGCCGGATCGTCCCGCTCCCGTCCGCGCTGCGCCGCTGCACGGTGGCCGGAGCCGCGCTGCGCGAGGGCGAGCTGCGCATCCGGTTCACCCCGGATCCGGGGCTGTGGCCGCGCGGGAAGTGACCCCGCGGGATCCGGGGTGCCGGCCCGGTGAACGGGGTACCCCCGTTCGGGTAACGTCGAAAGCACGAGAAACGTAGGCAGGAGTCCCGCCATGAGCGAAGAGCGCCCCACATCCGACGCCGCTCAGGAGGAGACGGCCGACGAGGTGCGTGTCGAGGAGACGCACGCCACCGACGACGACGCCTGGGCGACCGCGTGCGCGGAGGACCTCGCCGCGGAGAAGGCCCGCCGCCGCGCCCAGCACGGCCCGCCGCCCGGCTCCGCCGCCGAGGAACTGCGCAAACTCGTCGACGCCGTCGCCGACAGGCTCTCCGGACTCCAGTCCCCGCTGTTCGGCGCGGTCGCCGGCGGCACCGCCCAGCAGGTGGTCAACCAGGTGGTGCAGCAGGCCAAGGCGGCCGTGGAACCGGTGCTGGAGCGCAACCCCGAGGTCTTCGACCACCTCGCCGCCGCGGGCTCCGAACTGCTCGCCGCCTACCGCTCGGCGGTCGAGAACCAGGAGCGCCGCTGGACCACCCGGAGCACAGATTCCCGCGACGACGAGCCGGGTCCGGGCGAACACATCGACTTGGACTAATCGCCCCTCGGGTACGGTTGGCCGTAGCGGGGCTCGACCGAAACTGAGGGATTCATGGGACTCACCATCGGCGTCGATATCGGCGGCACGAAGATCGCGGCCGGTGTGGTCGACGAGGAAGGCAATATTCTCTCGACGCACAAGGTGCCGACCCCCGCCACGCCCCAGGCCATCGTGGACGCGATCGCCTCGGCCGTGGAGGGTGCGCGGGCCGGCCACGACATCGTCGGTGTCGGCATCGGTGCCGCCGGATATGTGAACCGCCAGCGCTCGACGGTCTACTTCGCACCGAACATCGACTGGCGCAACGAGCCGCTCAAGGCAGAGGTCGAGCGGCGCGTCGGCCTGCCGGTCGTCGTCGAGAACGACGCGAACGCGGCCGCCTGGGGCGAGTACAAGTTCGGCGCCGGCAAGGGCCACCGCAACGTCATCTGCATCACCCTGGGCACGGGCCTCGGCGGCGGCATCATCATCGGCAACAAGCTGCGCCGCGGTCACTTCGGCGTGGCCGCCGAGTTCGGCCACATCCGGATGGTGCCGGACGGCCTGCTGTGCGGCTGCGGCTCGCAGGGCTGCTGGGAGCAGTACGCCTCCGGTCGCGCGCTCGTCCGCTACGCCAAGCAGCGCGCCAACGCGACCCCGGAGGCCGCGGAGATCCTGCTGGGCCTCGGCGACGGCACGCCCGACGGCATCGAGGGCAAGCACATCTCCATGGCCGCCCGCCAGGGCGACCATGTCGCGGTGGACTCCTACCGCGAGCTGGCCCGCTGGGCCGGCGCGGGTCTGGCGGACCTCGCCTCGCTGTTCGACCCGTCCGCCTTCATCGTCGGCGGCGGTCTCTCGGACGAGGGCGAACTGGTCCTCGACCCGATCCGCAAGTCGTACAAGCGCTGGCTGGTCGGCGGCAACTGGCGTCCGGTCGCCGATGTGATCGCCGCCCAGCTGGGCAACAAGGCCGGTCTCGTCGGCGCGGCGGACCTGGCACGGGAGCCCGACCCGATCATGTAGGTCCCGCGTGTCCCGCACGGCAGCGCCCGCCGCCCCCGCACAGGCCGGCGGGCGCAGCCATGTCCGGGCCGCACCCGTGGACCGCGGCTCCCGGCATCTCGGGGACCGCGGCTCCCCACATCTCGCATCTCGCATCTGGGGGACCGCGGCTCCCCGCATCCCGCATCTCGGGGACGCCCCCGAACCCGAGACGTCCGGCGTCCGGCCTCCGGTGCCCCCGGCTTCACCCGATCGAGGGGCCCACGGCCCGCCCGGCGCCCGTCCGCCCCTCCGGTGCCCCCGGACGGCTGGAACCGTGTGGTTCTTCGGCCCTTCCCGCGGGCCTCCGGCGCGTATCTTGATCGCCATGCCGACCAGCTTCTCCGCCAGTCCGCTGCCCGCGTCCCGCACCGAGCCCGACGGTTCGGCCGTCATCCGCGTGCTCAGCTACAACATCCGCTCGATGCGTGACGACACCGCGGCCCTCGCCCGGGTGATCAGCGCCTGCTCACCCGACCTCGTCCTGGTCCAGGAGGCGCCCCGCTTCTTCCGCTGGCGCAAGAAGCTCGCGCGCCTCGCGGCCGCCTCCGGCCTCGTCGTCCTGTCCGGAGGCGCCACGGCCGCCGGACCCGCGCTGCTGTGCTCCCTGCGGGCCACCGTGGAGCGCACCGAGGACGTGCTGCTCCCGCTCACCCCCGGTGAGCACCGGCGCGGCTTCGCCACGGCGGCCGTCCGGTTCGGGGGCGCCCGGCTCGGCGTCCTGAGCTGCCATCTGTCGCTCCGGAACGACGAGCGCCTGGAGCAGAGCGGTCTGCTCCTCGACCGGCTGGCCGGCCTGGGCACCCCGCACGCCGTCGCCGGCGGCGACCTCAACGAAACCCCTGCGGGTCCGGGGTTCCGCCGTCTCGCGGGCGCGCTCCAGGACGGCTGGGCCACCCGTCCCTGGGGCGGGGAGCACACCTGGACGTTCGCGGGCCCCGAGCGCCGCATCGACGCCGTCTTCGCCACTCCCGGAGTCGAGGTGCTCGGCTGCGGAGTGCCGCTCGGCCTGCCCGGCGTGACCGGGACGGACCTGAGGGCGGCCACGGACCACCTGCCCGTCCTGGCCGCCCTCAGAGTGCCGTCGTCCTAGGGCCCGGCCCGCCCCCCAAGGCCCGGGTCAGACGACCGCGCCGCGTCCCGGGTCGTCGTGGTCCTCGTCGTCGTCCTTCATGCGGGTCACCAGCGTGGCGAAGCCGCCGAGGAAGCCGCCGACGCCCAGGGTGGTGAGCCACCAGGTCATGTCCCAGCCGAGCAGCACGGCCAGCAGGAGCAGGGCGGGGCCGCCGAGCACGCCGAGCCAGGCGAACTTGGCGGTCGCGTCCGCCTCGGGCAGCGGAGGCGGCTCGGGCGGTACGAAGTGGCCCTCGTCGTCCTCGTCGTAGTCGTCCTCGGACGGCTCGGGCGCGCGGTAGTCCCGCGGGCCGCCGACACCGGGCGCGAAGGCGACCGAACTGCCGAGCGGTTTGGCGGCCGGGGGCGGGTCGCCGGCGGAGGCCTCCGGCTCGGATCCGGTGCCCGGAGCCGGGCCGTCCTCTCCCTCGCCGTCCGCGGCGCCCGCCTCGGAGCCGGTCCCGGTGTAGGGCTCGGGAAGCGCGAGGTCCTCGATGGGCCGGAACGGGCGCGCGCCGGGCGGGTCCGGCGGCTCCTCGCCGTAGCCGGCGACGATCGACTTCCAGGCGGCGTCCTCGTCGAACGGCACGCTCTGCCCGTCGTCGGCGGACTCCCCGCGGGCGTCACCGGACGCCTCCCCGATCAGGTCCCCGGCGGACTCGGTGCGCGCGTCGCCGACACCTCCGCCGCGAGCCCCGTCGAGCGGCTCGCCCACGGGGACGCCCGTCTCCTCGGAATCGCCACGGTCCGCGTCGTGCTCAGCCACCGGCTGCCGTCCCTTCCTGCCTACCCGCCCGACCCGAGTCGGCCTTCGTGCCGGCACCGGGCGCGAGCCGGCTGATGAAGGAGTGACTCTCCTCGAAGATCCGGTCCGCGTCATGGTCCAACGTCGCGACGTGGTAGCTCTGTTCCAGCACGATCTCCGTGACGTCCGTGGAGGACACCCGGCCGAGGATGCGCGCCGAGTCGGCGGGGGAGACCACGTGGTCCTGGAGGCTGTGCAGCAGCAGGAGCGGCTGGGTGACCTGCGGCAGCTCCGCGTCCACCACCGTGCACAGCAGGCGCAGCGAATGCGCGGCGTGCAGCGGCACCCGGTCGTAGCCGAGCTCCTCGGCGCCCTCCTTGGCGATGTCGCTCGCGATGCCCTTCACGGACGGGACGAGGTGACGGAGCACGGGCAGGGCGTGCGCGGTCAGGCCCTGCACCTTGTTGAGCGGGTTCACGAGGACCACACCGCTGATCTCGTCGCCGTGCCGGGCCGCAAGCCGCAGGGCCAGCGCGCCGCCCATCGACAGGCCGAGGACGAACACCCGGGAGCAGCTCGCGCGCAGGGCGCGCAGCTCGCGGTCGACCTCCGCGTACCAGTCCTGCCAGCCGGTGACCTGCATGTCCTGCCAGCGCGTGCCGTGTCCCGGCAGCAGCGGCAGCGCGACCGTCAGGCCGCGCTCGGCGAGGTACTCCGCCCAGGGGCGCAGCGACTGCGGGGAGCCGGTGAAACCGTGGCAGAGAAGGACGCCGACCTCTCCGCCCTCGTGGCGGAACGGCTCGGCTCCAGGAAGGACCGGCACCTCGGTCTCCTGTTCATGAGTTGGGCGGAAAACGACTCCGGGTGTGCTTCACCGTACGCGACGGTACTGACACCGACCAGGGTCGTCGGGTCCTTTGACGGTGCTCCGGGTTAAGGTCTGATCCACGACACAGGAGGCACGCGGGTGATCTACGGCGCAATGAAGTTTTCCATCGGAGGGCCCCTGAAGCTCGCCTTCAGGCCCTGGGTGGAAGGCCTCGAGAACATCCCCGCCGACGGCCCGGCCATTCTGGCGAGCAATCACCTCTCGTTCTCGGACTCGTTCTTCCTGCCCGCGGTCCTCGAACGCAAGGTCACCTTCATCGCGAAGGCGGAGTACTTCACGACCCCGGGCATCAAGGGCCGGATGACGGCCGCCTTCTTCAAGGGGGTCGGCCAGCTCCCGGTGGACCGTTCCGGCGCGCGGGGCGCGGGCGAGGCGGCCATCAAGAGCGGCATAGAGGTCATCGAGCGCGGTGAGCTGTTCGGCATCTACCCGGAGGGCACCCGCTCGCCCGACGGCCGCCTCTACCGCGGCAAGCCCGGCGGTCTGGCGCGCGTGGCCCTGGCCACCGGCGCGCCCGTCATCCCGGTCGCGATGATCGACACGGAGAAGATCCAGCCGCCGGGCAAGCTGATGCCCAAGCTGATGCGTCCGGGCATCCGCATCGGCAAGCCGCTGGACTTCAGCCGCTACAGCGGCATGGAGCACGACCGGTTCGTGCTCCGCGCGGTGACCGACGAGGTCATGTACGAGATCATGAAGCTCTCCGGCCAGGAGTACGTCGACATCTACGCGACGGCCGCCAAGCGCCAGATCGCGGACGCGGCGAAGGCCGAGAAGGACGCCGAGAAGGCGGCCAGGGCGGCTCTCGCCCAGGCCGAGAAGCAGGCGGCCGCGGAACCGGCGGACGGCACGGCCGCTCCCGGGGGCGAGGGCCGGGGCGAGAGCGGCGGCGAGGAAGGGACCGGACCGGCCGACGGGCAACGATCCGGCTCGTAGGAGCGTCCGTAGGGACGTCGGCAGTCTGGGGTGGGGGGCCATGGCCAAGCGCGAGAGAGTCATGAGGATGTCGGTCGAGCAGCCGCTGTGGCGTGCGCTGGCCGGGTACCGGGTGCTGACCGTGCTCTACGCGACCGGGCTCTTCGCCACCAGGTACGACAGGTTCGCCCGCCCCTGGGTGGCCGTGGTGTTCTTCGCGTTCCTGCTGGTCTGGACGCTGGCCACGCTGCCCAGGGTGGCCGGAGCGGCCCACTGCACCAAGCGGTTCCTGGCCGCCGACCTCACCGTCGCGCTGGCCGGCATCCTGCTCACCCGTGTCGCCGACTCCGCCGCGCGCATCGACGCGGGGGGCCCGACCCTGCCGTCGATATGGACTGCGGGCGCGGTCCTGGCCTTCGCGATCAAGGGCGGTTGGCGGTGGGCGGCCTTCGCCTCCACGCTCGTCGCCGCGGCCAACCTGGTCGAGCGCGGCGCCCCGACCCGGGACACCGTGCACAACGTGATCCTCGTCTGGGTCGCCTCCATCGCCATCGGATACGTCGTCGAGGTCGCGCGCGCCTCCGAGCGCACGCTCGCCCGCGCCCTGGAGATCGAGGCGGCGACCCGTGAACGCGAGCGGCTCGCCCGGGACATCCACGACGGTGTGCTCCAGGTCCTGGCCATGGTGCAGCGGCGCGGTACCGCGCTCGGCGGGGAGGCCGCGGAACTGGGCCGGATGGCCGGTGAGCAGGAGGCCGCGCTGCGCACCCTGGTCTCGGGCGGCCTGGTGCCCGTCTCCCGGGTGTCGGAGGACGCCTCGCTCGGCGCGGTCGTACGAGCCGTGGACGAGCCCGACGACGAGGAGGCCGCGGGCCCCCTCGACCTGCGCGTGCTGCTCGCCCCGTACGCCACCGCACGCGTGACCCTCTCCGAGCCCGGCGCGCCGGTGCCGCTCGACCCGCCCGCCGCGCGGGAACTGGCCGCCGCCGTGGGGGCCGCCCTGGACAATGTCCGCAGGCACGTGGGCGCGGACGCCCGGGCCTGGATCCTGGTCGAGGACGAACCCGGCACGGTGGCCGTGACGGTGCGCGACGAGGGCCCCGGCATCCCGGAGGGGCGGCTGGCCCAGGCCGAGGGCGAGGGGCGGCTCGGTGTGGCGCTCTCGATCCGCGGCAGGCTGCGCGACCTGGGCGGCACGGCGGAGCTGGTCTCCGTCCCCGGCCAGGGCACCGAGGTCGAGCTGAAGGTACCGAAGGACGCCTGGGGGAAGGCGAGGACGCGATGACGAAGGTGGCGGCGGGACGATGACGGCCGGGACGGCGGCGGAGCCGCGAGCGGGGGAGAACCCCATCAGGGTCATGGTGGTGGACGACCACCCCATGTGGCGTGACGCCGTGGCCCGTGACCTGGCGGCCGCCGGGTTCGACGTGGTCGCGACCGCCGGCGACGGCGAACAGGCCGTGCGCCGCGCGCTGGCGGCCGCCCCCGACGTGATGGTCCTCGACCTGAACCTGCCCGCCAAGCCCGGGGTGCAGGTCTGCAAGGAGCTGGTCGGCGCCGACCCGTCGCTGCGCGTCCTGGTCCTGTCGGCCAGCGGCGAGCACGCCGACGTCCTGGAGGCGGTGAAGTCCGGCGCGACCGGCTACCTCCTGAAGTCGGCGTCCGCCGAGGAGCTGACCGACGCGGTGCGCCGGACGGCCGCCGGCGACCCGGTGTTCACGCCGGGCCTCGCGGGACTGGTCCTGGGCGAGTACCGCCGGCTGGCCTCGGAACCCGTCCCCGCCGCCGGCGCCGACGAGCCGAGGGCCCCTCAGCTGACCGACCGTGAGACCGAGGTGCTGCGCCTGGTCGCCAAGGGTCTGAGCTACAAGCAGATCGCCGAGCGTCTGGTCATCTCGCACCGGACGGTCCAGAACCATGTGCAGAACACCCTGGGAAAGCTCCAGCTGCACAACCGGGTCGAGCTGGTCCGCTACGCGATCGAGCGGGGACTCGACGACGCCTGAACCGCGCCGATGCCGCCTTCCGGGTGATATGTGCGTATCAACCCACCGCAATTCACCAGAACACCCCTTCCGCACCATGCCGAAGTGACCTGGATCACTATTAGCGTGAGTCCGACAGCCAACCGTGGCGAAGGGACTTTCCATGCGGGTCGGAGTACTGACCGGAGGCGGCGACTGCCCCGGGCTCAACGCCGTCATCCGGGGCATCGTCCGCAAGGGCGTGCAGGAGTACGGCTATGACTTCGTCGGTTACCGGGACGGCTGGCGGGGGCCGCTCGAAGGCGACACCGTACGGCTCGACATCCCCGCCGTGCGCGGGATCCTGCCGCGTGGCGGCACCATCCTCGGATCCTCGCGCACCAACCCCCTCAAGCACGAGAACGGCATCCGCCGCATCAAGGAGAACCTCGCCAAGCAGGAGGTGGAGGCGCTCGTCGCGATCGGCGGCGAGGACACCCTCGGCGTCGCCGCGCGGCTCGGCGACGAGTACGGCATCAACGTCGTCGGCGTACCCAAGACCATCGACAACGACCTCTCCGCCACCGACTACACCTTCGGCTTCGACACGGCGGTCAACATCGCGACCGAGGCCATCGACCGCCTCCACACCACCGCCGAATCGCACATGCGCGTCCTGGTCTGCGAGGTGATGGGCCGGCACGCCGGCTGGATCGCCATCCACTCGGGTCTGGCCGGCGGCGCGAACGTCATCCTCATCCCCGAGCAGCGCTTCGACGTGGACCAGGTCTGCGCCTGGGTGACCTCGCGCTTCAAGGCGTCGTACGCGCCGATCGTCGTCGTCGCCGAGGGCGCCATGCCCAAGGACGGCGACATGGTCCTCAAGGACGGCAGCCTGGACTCCTTCGGGCACGTCCGGCTCTCCGGCGTCGGCGAGTGGCTGGCCAAGGAGATCGAGCGGCGCACCGGCAAGGAGGCCCGCACCACCGTCCTCGGGCACGTCCAGCGCGGCGGGACGCCCAGCGCCTTCGACCGCTGGCTCGCCACCCGCTTCGGGCTGCACGCCATCGAGGCCGTCCGCGACGGCGACTTCGGCAAGATGGTCGCCCTGCGCGGCACGGACATCGTCCGGGTCCCGATCGCGGAGGCCACCGCCAAGCTGAAGACGGTCGACCCCGCCCTGTACCAGGAGGTCGGGGTGTTCTTCGGCTGACCGTCCGACGGCCGCCTCCCGGCGCTGACCGCGCGGCCCCTGGGGTACGGACCGTATATTCGGCCCGTACCCCAGCACGGGAGAGACCGGTGGAGATTCTGGCGTTCGGCGTCCAGGCCGACGAGAAGCCCCTGATCGAGACGGCCTTCGCGGGACGCCACGAGGTCCGCTGTCTCGACGTCTTCCTGACCGAGGACACCGCGCCCATCGCCGCCGGCCACGAGATCGTGTCCACCAGCGTCAACTGCGCCCTGGGACACCGCGTCCTCCAGACCCTGGCGGCCGGCGGCACCCAGCTGGTCGCCCAGCGCTCCACCGGGTTCAACAACATCGAGCTCGACGTCGCCGAGCGCCTCGGCATGACGGTCGCCCGGGTCTCCTCCTACTCGCCCTACTCGGTCGCCGAGTTCGCCTGGACCCTCGGGATGGCCGTCAACCGCCGTATCGTGCGCGCCGCCAACCGCACCCGCGACTTCGACTTCCGCCTCGAAGGACTGATGGGCCGTGACCTGCACGGCCGCACCGCGGGAGTCGTCGGCACCGGCAAGATCGGCGAGGCCTTCACCCGGATCGCCCACGGCTTCGGCATGCGTCTGCTCGGCTGGGACGTCGCCGAGAACCCGGCGTGCGCCGCCCTCGGCATGGAGTACGTCTCCAAGGAGCGGCTGCTCGCCGAGTCCGACCTCATCACCCTGCACGTCCCGCTGATGCCGGAGACCAAGCACCTCATCGACGCCGAGGCCCTGCGCCTGATGAAGGACGACGCGATCCTGGTGAACTCCAGCCGCGGCGGCCTCATCGACAGCCGGGCCCTCGTCGCCGAACTGCGCGAGGGCCGCTTCACGGGCGTCGGCCTCGACGTGTACGAGGCCGAGGCCGGACTGTTCTTCCTCGACAAGTCCCTGGAGACCGTCGAGGACGACACCCTGGCCCGCCTCGTCACCTTCCCGAACGTCCTGGTCACCTCGCACCAGGCGTACTACACCCGGGACGCCGTCGGCCAGATCGTCGACGCCACCGCCGCCAACGTCCTCGACTACACCGAGGGCCGCCGCTCCGCGAACGTGCTCGTGCCCCGCAGCTGACCCGTCAGCTCCCGCACCACGGCGGCCCCGTTCAGCGTCAGCACCGACTCCGGGTGGAACTGCACCCCCGCGAACCCCGGCCCGCGCAGCGCGTGCACCTCGCCGTTCGCGGCCCGGCTGACCTCGACACCGTGCGCGGCCAGCTCCGCCAGCGCCTCGTCGTCGCAGCGCGCCACGAAGCTGTTGTAGAACCCGACGGTCTCGGGCCGCCCGAACAGGTCGATCCGGGTCTGCGCGCCCTGGTACGGCACGTCCTTGCGGACGATGTCCAGTCCCAGCTCGGCCGCGATCAGCTCGTGCCCGAGGCACACCCCGAGGACGCCGTGCCGGTGTTCCCGGAGCACCCGCGCCGTCAGCCCGCGCAGGAAACGCATCTTGGGGTCCGCCGCGTCGGAGGGATCGCCGGGACCCGGGCCGAGGACGACCGGGCCCTCGTGCGCGAGGACCGCCTCGCGCAGCCCCGGCTCGTCGTAGCGGCGTACCGTCATGTCGAGCCCGGACGAGCGCAGCACGTGCGCGAGCATCGCGGTGAAGGTGTCCTCGGCGTCCACGACCAGCGCGTGCCCCGTCAGTTCCCGGGACCGCTCCTGCATCCGCAGCCAGAACGGCGCCAGCGAGGCCCGCCGCCCGTCCAGCGACGCCCGCACCCGGGGATCCTCGCCCAGCCCCGGCCGGGCGCCGTCCGGACGCGGCCGCCCCGGCCGCACCCCCAGCGCCGCCAGCACCCCCGCCGCCTTCGCGTGCGTCTCGGCGACCTCGCCCGCCGGGTCCGAACCCCGGACGAGCGTGGCGCCGACCGGCACCCGCAGCCGGCCGTCCGCGTCGATGTCGGCGGTGCGGATGAGGATCGGGGAGTCGAGCGTCTGCGCCCCGGGCCCGCCGTCCGGCCCGTCCTCCTGACGCCCGACCAGCGCCAGCGCGCCCGCGTAGTAGCCGCGCCCGCCGACCTCGTGACGCTCGATGACCCGGCAGGCGTTCTGCACCGGCGACCCGGTGACCGTCGCCGCGAACATGGTCTCGCGCAGCACCTCGCGCACGTCCAGCGAGGAACGGCCCCGCAACTCGTACTCGGTGTGCGCGAGATGGGCCATCTCCTTGAGCCGGGGCCCGATCACCACCCCGCCCATGTCCCCGACCGTGCACATCATCTTGAGCTCCTCGTCGACGACCATCGACAGCTCCTCGATCTCCTTGCCGTCGGCCAGGAACGCGAGCAGGTCCTCGGGCGTCGGTCCCCCCTCCGGGTAGCGGTACGTTCCGCTGATCGGGTTCATCACGACCGTCCCGGCCGACATCCGCACATGCACCTCGGGACTCGCCCCGACCAGCGTCCGCTCCCCGGTGTGCACGACGAACGTCCAGTAAGCGCCCCGCTCGCCGGTCAGCAGCCGGCGGAACAGCGCCAGGGCGTCGGCCCGTCCGAACCCCGGGATCCGGCCCTCGTACGTCCGCCGGATCACGAAGTTGGCGCCCTCGCCGCGCCCGATCTCCTCGCGCAGCACCCGCTCGACGATCCCGGAGTACTCCTCGTCGTCCACGTCGAAGCCGCCGCCCTCGACCCGTACGTCGTGCGCCGGAAGCTCCGCCAGCGCCTGCGCGAGCGGCAGTTCACGGCGTTCCTCGGGGACGAGCACGGTGAGCGGGGTGCCGTCGTCGCGGACGTCGAAGCCGCGCTCCCGGATCTGCCGGAAAGGGATCAGCGCGAGGGCCTCGTCGGGGATGTCGGCGAGCCGCTCCACGTCGCGCACCGGCCCCCGGAGCAGTTCGACCACGTCGTGGTCACGGCCCGGGGTGCGGCGGCGCAGCAGGGCGAACGGGCGGGGATCGTCCAGCAGGTCGAGCAGATTCATCGGTGCGTTCCTTCTCTCGGATCATGCATCTCGGAGAGGAACGGCCCGGGTCCGCGAACACCGAAGGCCGCCCCTCGGGCGGCCTTCGCGACGTCGTGTCTACGCGCAGTCAGTGGGCCGCCGGATGAGCGGTCCACCACCAGTTCTGGTTCGAATGCGCGAACATGCGCCGCACATTACCCGACCGTGAGGGGCGGGCAACAGCGTGAAACGGTCCCGCGGGGCGTTCCTACCGTCCGGTCACCGGCCATGCATGGCCAGACAGCCCGAACGCACCGAGAAACGAGAACCATGCGCGCAGCCCGTTCGTCCCAGCCCCGCAGGACCGGCGCCCGAGCCCTGACCGTGCTCCTCGCGGCGGCCGCGCTCGCCGCCGGGCCGCTCGTCCCCGCGAGCTCCGCCCCGCGACCGAGCGACTCCGAGGACCTCACCCAGATCGCCTACCGCGGCTACATCTTCACCGTCCCCGACTCCTGGCCGATCATCGACCTGAAGAGGCATCCCGACACCTGTGTCCGCTTCGACCGGCACGCCGTCTACCTCGGCACCCCCGGCAGCGACCAGAACTGCCCGGCCAGGGCCACGGGACGCACCGAGGCGCTCCTCGTCCAGCCCGCTCCCGTGGCCGCCAGGGCCGTCACCGAGAACCCGACGGCCCGCACCTACCGGGCCACCGCCGACCGCATCGCCGTCACCGCGGCCTACGGCTACGACCGCACCCGGATGCAGGACGTCCTGCGCAGCGCCGGACTGCCCGTCGCCTCCGCGCGGCGCGAGGGCGCTGCGGACCAGGCCGCGGACCCGCTGCCCAACGACGCGACCTCCTTCCGCGGCGAGGGCTTCGACGCCTGCACCGCCCCGAGCCAGTCGGCGATGGACGCCTGGCGCGACAACTCCCCGTACGGCGCGATCGGTGTCTACATCGGCGGTCTCAACCGGGCCTGCGCCCAGCAGCACCTGACCGCGGACTGGGTACGCGCGCAGTACACGCGCGGCTGGCGGTTCTTCCCGCTGTACGTCGGCCGCCAGCCCTCCTCGGACGGCGGCAGCTGCGGCGGCGGCTGCGCGGCGATCACCAGCCCGGTGTCGCAGGGCACCGCGGCCGCCGACGACGCCGTCAAGCAGGCGGCGGCGCTCGGCTTCGGCAAGAGCTCGGTGCTCTACCTCGACCTGGAGCACTACGAGCCCGGCGGCAAGGTCACCGACCAGGTGCTCTCCTACCTCCAGGCCTACACCGTGCGCCTGCACGCGCTCGGCTACCGCTCCGGCGCCTACGGGAACACCTCGTCCCTGGTCTCCGACCTGATCGCCGAGAAGAGCTCCGTCACCCTGCCCGACGTGATCCACTTCGCCCGCTGGAACGGGGTGTCGAGCACGACCGACTCCTCCATCCCCTCGTCCCTGTGGTCCAAGCACCAGCGCGTCCACCAGTACGTGGGCGACACGACCGAGACCCACGGCGGTGTGCGCATCTCCATCGACCGCGACCGGCTCGACGTCGGCTAGGCCCCCGGTTCCCTTCCGGACGGGCGCGGAGCGGCCGTCTCCGCGGCCGTCCGGAGAGGCACCGATCGAGCGGGGTTCGTCTCACTTGATGAGCATGTGGACAAGGCGCCCGACACGACCCCGTAGTGTTGTCCGGGTGACCGTGAACGCTAAGTCCAGCGCGAGCGCTGGCAACACCTGGCGAAACCTGCCCGCGGCGCAGCAGCCCGAGTACCCCGATGCCGAGGCTCTGCGCGATGTGATCGCGGACCTCGAGTCGTATCCGCCGCTCGTCTTCGCGGGCGAGTGCGACCAGCTGCGCGCCCGGATGGCGTCCGTCGCCAAGGGAGAGGCGTTCCTTCTCCAGGGCGGCGACTGCGCCGAGGCCTTCGACGCGGTGTCGGCCGACCACATCCGCAACAAGCTCAAGACGCTGCTCCAGATGGGCGCCGTCCTCACGTACGCCGCCTCGGTACCGGTGGTGAAGGTCGGCCGTATCGCCGGCCAGTACTCCAAGCCCCGCTCCAAGGGCACCGAGACCCGCGACGGCGTGACCCTGCCGACCTACCGGGGCGACTCGGTCAACGGCTTCGACTTCAACGAGAAGGCCCGCATCCCGGACCCCGAGCGCCTGAAGCGGATGTACAACGCGTCCGCCTCCACGCTCAACCTGGTGCGCGCCTTCACCACCGGCGGTTACGCCGACCTGCGCCAGGTGCACGCCTGGAACCAGGACTTCGTGAAGTCGTCCCCGTCCGGCCAGCGCTACGAGCAGCTCGCGCGTGAGATCGACAACGCGATGAACTTCATGCGGGCCTGCGGCACCGACCCGGAGGAGTTCAAGACCGTCGAGTTCTACGCCTCCCACGAGGCGCTGCTCCTCGACTACGAGTCGGCGCTGACCCGTGTCGACTCGCGCACCGGCGACCTGTACGACGTCTCGGGCCACATGGTGTGGATCGGCGAGCGCACCCGCCAGCTGGACGGGGCGCACATCGAGTTCGCGTCGAAGATCCGCAACCCCGTCGGGATCAAGCTGGGCCCGACGACGACGGCGGAGGAGGCGCTCCAGTACATCGAGCGCCTGGACCCGGACCGCGAGCCCGGCCGGCTCACCTTCATCGTGCGCATGGGCGCGGACAAGGTCCGCGACAAGCTGCCCGAGCTGGTCGAGAAGGTCACCGCCTCCGGCGCGACCGTGGCCTGGGTGACCGACCCGATGCACGGCAACACCTTCGAGGCGGCCTCGGGCCACAAGACCCGCCGCTTCGACGACGTGCTCGACGAGGTCAAGGGCTTCTTCGAGGTCCACAAGGGTCTGGGCACGCACCCGGGCGGCATCCACGTCGAGCTCACCGGTGACGACGTCACCGAGTGCGTGGGCGGCGGCGACGAGATCTTCGTCGACGACCTGCACCAGCGCTACGAGACGGCCTGCGACCCCCGTCTGAACCGCAGCCAGTCCCTTGACCTGGCGTTCCTCGTCGCCGAGATGTACCGCGACCAGTAGCAGATCAACAGGCGCGGAGCCTGTTACCGGCAGGTGAAGTGGGGCGCGGATCACAGACGATCCGCGCCCCGCAGCACTTTTGCGGTTCCTGTGCGACGGGTAAGGTTAGGTTTGCCTCACCGATCATCGGGACGGCACGGCCCCACGATTCCGGCGGGAGGTGAACCGCGTGTACGTATGCAGCTGCTTCGGGATCACCGAACAGCAGGTGAAGAAGCATGCGGAGGACGGCGCCTGCACTCCTCGGCAGATAGCCTCGGCCTCCAAGGCGGGCACGGACTGCGGTTCGTGCGTGCGCCGGATCCAGGCGCTGCTGGGCAGGGGCTCCTGCCCGCGCCGTGAGCTCGCCGACCAGGGCATGCCGGTGCTCTCCCAGGTCCTCGGACAGCCCGAGGCGGACCGCCGAGAGGCCGCCTAGCTCTCCGGCTGCTCGATGAGCTGCGCGATGTAGAGCGCCTCGCCGAGCTTCTCGACCAGTTCCAGCTGCGTGTCCAGATAGTCGATGTGGTGCTCCTCGTCCTCGAGGATCGACTCGAAGATGTTCGCCGACGTGATGTCGCCCTTCGCGCGCATCACCTCGATCCCGCGCTTGAGGCGGTCGATCGCCTCCACCTCCACCTGCCGGTCGGCCTGGAACATCTCGGTGACCGTCTGTCCCACCCGGACGTGGAAGAGCCGCTGGTAGTTCGGCAGCCCGTCCAGGAAGAGGATGCGGTCGGTGAGCACCTCGGCGTGCTTCATCTCGTCGAACGACTCGTGCCGGGTGTACTTCGCGAGCTTCGTCCAGCCGAAGTTCTCCTGCATCTTCGCGTGCAGGAAGTACTGGTTGATCGCGGTCAGCTCGGCGGTCAGCTGCTCGTTGAGGAATTCGATGACCTCGGGGTCGCCCTGCATCGCAGAGGCTCCTTCCAGGCGGGGTACTGGGCAGATTGCGCCGCATCTTTGCACCGGTGTCCGGGAGCGTCCAGTAAGTGCATGCTTACTACGAGTTGCCCCGATCCGGCCCGCGCTGGTCATGGGCACTGTTCCGGGTCTGTCAGGATGGAGTCATGGGTCAGCCGGTGGAGCGCGAATCAGGAGGAACGGCACGGTCGGAGCTTCCGCCGGGACAGCGGCTCCAGCGCGGCTGGCCGGTCACGCACTACGGACCCGTCCCCAAGTTCCGCCCCGAACGCTGGGAGTTCCGGGTCTTCGGCGCCACCGCCGACGGCGGGAAGCAGTGCTGGACCCACGAGGAGTTCACCGCCCTCCCGTACGCCTCCGTCGTGGCCGATCTGCACTGCGTCACGAAGTTCAGCATGCTCGGGGCCGAATGGGGTGGTGTGCCCGCCCGGGCGATCCTGGAGATAGCCCCGCCCGCGCCCTCCGTCACCCATGTGATGGTCTGGGCCGAGTACGGCTTCAGCTCCAACCTGCGCCTCGCGGACTTCGCCTCCGAGCGCACCATCTTCGCCACCCACAAGGACGGCGAGCTGCTGACGGCGGAGCACGGGTTCCCGCTGCGCCTGGTCGTGCCGCACCTGTACGCGTGGAAGGGCCCCAAGTGGGTGCGCGGCGTCGAGTACATGACCGCCGACCGCCGCGGCTTCTGGGAGGAGCGCGGCTACCACAACGTCGGCGACCCCTGGCGCGAGCAGCGCTACTCCTACCAGGAGGAACCCGGGGACGGCCCCGAACTCTGAGGCCGCCGGCGAGGCCCGGCTCAGCCGTCGAGCGGCTTCCGCCCCGGCTCAGCCGTCGCGCAGCTTCTTCAGCCGCTCCACATCGGCCGCGTGCCCCTCTTTCCCGCCGGGCGTCTCGATGATCAGCGGGACACCCGCCGTCGCGGGATGCGTCATCAGGGCGCGGAACGGGTCCTCGCCTATGTGGCCGGAGCCGATGTTCTCGTGGCGGTCCTTGTGCGCGCCGACCACGTCCTTGGAGTCGTTGGCGTGGATCAGCTTCAGCCGTCCCTCGCCGACCGTGCCGACCAGCAGATCGAGGGTCTGGTGCATCCCGCTCGGTCCGGTCAGATCGTGGCCCGCCGCGAAGATGTGGCAGGTGTCGAGGCAGACGCCCAGCTTCGGGTGCGCGTCCAGGGCCTCGAAGTAGGGGCCGAAGTCCCAGGTGCGCGAGCACAGGGAGGCGCCCTGGCCGGCCGTCGACTCCAGCAGGAGGAACGGGTCGTCGTCGTGGGTCAGCTCGTCCAGCAGCGGCAGCAGCCGGTCGCGCACCTGCTTCAGGGCGACGGAGCGCTCCCGGCCGCCGGTGGCGCTCCCGGTGTGCACGACCACCCCGAGGGCGCCGATCTCCCGCCCGCGCCGCAGCGAGTGCCGCAGCGACTCCACCGACTTCTCGACCGTCGCCTCGGTGTGCGAGCCGAAGTTGATCAGATACGGGGCGTGGACGTACGCGGGGATCGACCCGGCGGCGCACGCGGCGCGGAACTCCTCGTCCTGCTTCGGGTTCCCGGCGGGCGTCGCCCAGCCGCGCGGGTTGGCGACGAAGACCTGCACGGTCTCGGCCGCGAGGTCACGGGCGTAGGCCAGGCCGACGGAGCTGAGGCCGCCGGCCACGGGGACATGGCCGCCGACGGGGTTGCGGAGCTGCTTGCTGGTCACACCCGCCAGGGTGTCACGCGCCCTCGCGCACCCCGCGGGCGGACCTGCGTCCCCGTGCCCGGCGGCCCGGAGGCCGGGGTCAGCGGATCTGGATCGTGATCGTCGAGCCCTTGGGCGCCGTGTCACCGGCGTGCACCGACTGCTTCTTGACCGTGTCGCCGAACAGGCCCAGCAGCCCACGGTCCTCCTCGACCTGGAACCCGGCGTCCGTCAGGGCCTTCTTGGCGTCGTCCACGCTGTCGCCGACGACGTCCGGGACCTCGACCATCTCGGGGCCCTTGGAGAGCGTCAGCGTCACCGTGTCGCCCGCGGCGGCCTCACCTCCGGCACCCGGCGTCTGCCGGGCGACCTGGCCCTTGTCGAACTGCGAGTTCACCCGCGCCGTGGCGACCTTCACCTTCAGGCCGGCGCTCTCCAGCTGCGTGGTGGCGTCGTCGACCGACGAGCCGGTCACGTCGGGCAGCTCCACCGGGGCGCCCTTGCTCACCACGAGCGCGATCGCCGAACCCGAGTGCCGCTCGGTGCCCGCGGCCGGATCCGTACCGATCACGAAGCCCTTGAGCACGTCCTGGCTGAACTCGCGGGTGACCATGCCCGGGGCGAGTCCGTCGCCCTTGAGCACGTCCCTCGCCTTGAACAGCGCGAGGCCCTTGAGGTCCGGCACCTTCACCGTCTGGGGGCCGTCGGAGACGGTCAGCGTCACGGAGTCGTTGTCACGGATCCGCTGGCCGACACCGGGGTCGGTGCTGATGACCGTGCCGCGCTTCACGGTGTCGCTGTAGGCGTGCTTGACCTGCTTGACGTCGAGTCCGGCGTCCTGGAGCCGGCTCCTGGCCTGCTGCTCCGTCTTCGCCAGGACGGGCGGGACCTTGGTGAACTGGCCCGAGTTGATGTACCAGACACCGGCGCCGAGGCCGAGTACCAGCACGATCGCGGCGACCACCAGCATCGTCCCGCGCCGCGGCCGCGGGCCCGGGGGCTGTGCGGGGACGACCGGCGCGGTGGCGAACGGACTGCTCTGCTCGAACCTGCTGGTCCGGTTCAGGGCGCCGTCGTCCTCGTTCACCGGCAGCAGGCGGGGGACGGACAGCGAGCGCGGGATCACGCTCGTGCGGTCGTCGGCGTTGTCGTGGCCCACGGACAGGGCGCCCGGCGGAATCGCGTCGAGCTGCTCGGCGGTGAGACCGGCGCGCGCCTCCAGGACCTGGCCGAGCAGGGCCACCGCGTCGGCGGGGCGCATCTCGGGATTGCGGGCCGTGGCCGCGGCGACCAGCTCGTCCAGCGCGAGCGCCAGCTCCGGCACGGCGGCCGACGGCGGCGGTACGTCCTCGTGGAGGTGCTGGTAGAGGACCTGCGCGGCGGTGTCCGCGGTGTGCGGCTTGGCGCCGGTGAGCATCTCGTAGAGGACGACTCCGCAGGCGTAGACGTCGACGCGGGTGTCGGCGGTGCCGTGCTCGATCTGCTCGGGGGCGAGGTACGACACGGTGCCGAGGACGGTGCCCGTCGTGCTGGTCACCGTGTCCACGGCCCGGACGAGGCCGAAGTCCGCGACCTTGACCCGGCCGTCGTCCCCTATGAGGACGTTCTCCGGCTTCATGTCGCGGTGCACGAACCCGGCGCGGTGGGCCGCGCCGAGCGCGGCGAGCACCGGCTCCAGGATGTCGAGCGCGGCCCTCGGCTGGAGGGCGCCGCGCTCGCGCAGCACGTCGCGCAGGGTGCACCCGGCGATGTACTCCATGGCCAGATAGACGTACGACCCGTCCGTCCCCTGGTCGAAGACCTGCACCACGTTCGGGTGCGCCAGCCGTGCCACGGACTTGGCCTCACGGATGAAGCGTTCGACGAACGAGGCGTCGGCTGCCAGCGTCGGGTGCATCACCTTGAGTGCGAGCACACGGTCGAGGCGGGTGTCCAAGGCCCTGTAGACCGTGGCCATGCCGCCGACCGCGATCCGTGCCTCGACCCGGTAACGGCCGTCGAGCACGTGTCCGACAAGCGGGTCCTGAAGGGTCGTATCCACGCAGGTGAGTCTACGAGCCACCACTGTCACGGCGCCCCGTTCGGGGGATTCGGGGGCCCGACTGCATCCGAGCTGTGACGAGCGCGGCCGATACGAAGATCCGTTCGTCGCACAGATGTCCGATCATGCCCCGTCTGTCACCGCAAGGCCGCAACACGACAACCTCCGCCACCGCCCGGCCGGAAACCGACGGAGAGCGTCCGGGCGGTGGCGGGCCGCCGCCCGCCCGCCGCCGGCCGTACGGGGGAGATCAGAAGGCCGGGCGCTCCGGGTCCAGCGCCGCCCTGCCCTCCACGGGGGAGGAGGCCGTGGCGAAGTGCCGCCGCGGGATGCGCCCGGCCCGCCGCGCCAGGCGCCCCGCCTCCACCGCGTGCCGCATGGCCTCCGCCATCAGCACCGGCTCCTGCGCCCGCGTCACCGCCGAGGCCAGCATC
This sequence comes from Streptomyces sp. NPDC127038, assembly GCF_042725875.1. NCBI lineage: Bacteria > Bacillati > Actinomycetota > Actinomycetes > Kitasatosporales > Streptomycetaceae > Streptomyces > Streptomyces sp. NPDC127038. The sequence continues at coordinate 56,263 of NZ_JBHXDQ010000024.1, forward strand.
ACCCCCGCGCACCCCAGCTCCATCGCCAGCGCGGCGTCCGACGCCGTACCCGCTCCCGCGTCCAGGATCACCGGCACCCCCGCGCGCTCGACGATCAGCTCGAAGTTGTGCGGGTTGCGGATCCCGAGCCCGGACCCGATGGGCGAGCCGAGCGGCATGATCGCCGCACAGCCGACGTCCTCCAGCTTCCGCGCCAGCACCGGGTCGTCGTTCGTGTACGGCAGCACGGTGAAGCCGTCGTCGACCAGGGTCTCCGCCGCGTCGAGCAGCTCGATCGGATCGGGCAGCAGGGTGCGCTCGTCGGCGATGACCTCCAGCTTGACCAGGTCGGTGCCCAGCGCCTCGCGCGCCAGCCGCGCGGTCAGCACGGCCTCGCCCGCGGTGTAGCAGCCCGCCGTGTTCGGCAGGACCCGGATCTCGAGCCGGGCCAGCACCGACAGCACCGAGCCGTGCACGGAGGCGTCCACGCGCCGCATCGCGACCGTCGTCAGCTCCGTGCCGGACGCCACCAGGGAGCGCTCCAGCACGTCGAGGCTGGGCGCGCCGCCCGTCCCCATGATCAGGCGCGACGCGTAGGCCGTACCGCCGAGGACGAAGGGATCGTCTGCCATGGTTCAGCCTCCTTGGACGGCGGTGAGGACTTCGACGCGGTCGCCCTCGGCGAGCGCGGTGGACGACCACTGCGCGCGCGGGACGACGGTCTCGTTCAGGGCGGCGGCCACCCCGGACGACGAGGGGGTCAGGGTCGCGACGATCGCGTCCAGAGCGGTGCCCGCGGCGACCAGCCGGCGCTCCCCGTTGACGACGACGTTCATACGGGCAGCTCCGTGCGGGCCTGGGCGCCGAAGCGCAGCGGGGTGAAGGGGCGGGCTTCGGCGGGGAGTTCGCCGGTGGTCAGGACATGGGCCATCACGTCGCCGGTCACCGGCGTCAGCAGCACGCCGTTGCGGTAGTGGCCGGTGGCCAGCAGCAGGCCCTCCAGCGCGCTCGGGCCGAGCAGCGGCGCGTTGTCCGGCGAGCCGGGGCGCAGCCCCGCGCGCGTCTCGGTGAGCGGCAGCTCGGTGATCCCGGGGACCAGCTCGTGCGCGTCGCGCAGCAGCTCGTACACGCCGCCCGCCGTCACCGTGGTGTCCCAGCCCAGTTCCTCGCTGGTCGCGCCCACCACCAGCTCGCCGTTCTCGCGCGGCACCAGGTACACGTGGCTGCCGCGCACCACGGCCCGCACGGTCCGGTTCAGGAACGGGGCGTACCGAGGGGGCACGGTGAGCCGCAGCACCTGGCCCTTGACCGGCCGCACCGGCGGCACCACGTCGTCCGGGACGCCCGCCAGCCGCCCGCTGAGGCTGCCTCCGGCGAGCACCACCCGGTCCGCGGCGAGCGCGGTGCCCTCGGCGGTGACGACCCCGGTGGCCCGCTCCCGTACGACGGTCAGACGCTCCGCCCAGGTCCGGTGCACGCTCACCCCGGCCCGCTCGCACGCGGTGACCAGGGCTCCCGCGAGCCTGCGGGGGTCGATCTGGTGGTCGCCGTCCACCCGCAGGCCGCCGCGCACCCCGGGCGCCAGCATCGGCTCCAGACGGCGGCACTCGCGGCCGCTGAGCCACTCCGACTCCAGCCCCGACCGGACCTGGAGCGCGTGCAGTTCCCGCAGATGGGCGCGGTCGTCGGCGTCCAGCGCCACGGCCAGCGTGCCCGACCTGCGGTAGCCGAGGTCCTGGCCGGTGGCCTCGGTGAGCTCGGCGGCGAAGTCCGGATAGCGGCGCGCCGAGGCGAGGTTGAGGCCCAGCAGGGTCTCCTCGCCGAAGTGCAGCTCGGTGACGGCGGCCAGCATCCCGGCCGCGACCCGGGCGGCCCCGCCGCCCGGCTCGGGGTCCACCAGCGCGGTGTCCAGCCCGCGCTGCGCGGCCCGCCAGGCCGTCACCAGACCGATGATCCCGCCCCCGACGACGAGGACGTCCGACGAACGTGCAGACGGCATGGGCGTCCAGCCCCTCCCTTCGCCGGCATGACCCGGATCAGGTTCGTACGGTCGGAGGCCGCCCAGCCTCCCTCTCAGCCCGGTTCGTCCGGGCTCCCGCGAGTGCTTTACGTCGGCCACCCTAGCCCGCCCCCCTCCGTGCCGGTAAGGGAGCCTCCGCCCGCGGCGCGGCGCCCGGCGGCCCCGCCGCCGCCCCCGGAGCCTGGCCGGGCACGGCCGGGGACCGCGCGGGACCGGCGGTGTGCAACAGGTCACCGAGCACGTGCGCTGACTGACGGATCGTCACGTGTCTATGGTGATCAGGTGAGCGATCAGACGCAGGCACAGTCCCCGCCGCGGGGGTCCGCGGTACGGCGGGTCGTCGTGGTGGGCGCGGGCATGGCCGGGGTGCAGACCGCGGTCGCCCTGCGCGAACAGGGCTTCACGGGCACCGTCACGCTGATCGGCGCGGAGCCGCATCAGCCCTACGACAGGCCGCCGCTCTCCAAGGCCGTCCTCCTCGGCAAGTCCGAGGGCTCCGCCTTCGACGTCGACTTCGAGTCCCTGGACATCGACCTGAGACTGGGCAGCGAGGCCCTCGGGGTGCGCCCCGGCGAGCACGAACTGGACACCGACGCGGGACCCGTCCCGTACGACGTCCTGGTCGTCGCCACCGGGGCCGAGCCGATCCGGCTCCCCGGCGCCGAAGGGGTGCCCGGGGTGCATCTGCTGCGCACCCTGGACGACGCCGACCGGCTGCGTCCCGTCCTCGCCCGGCAGCACGACATCGTGGTGGTCGGAGCGGGCTGGATCGGCGCCGAGTTCGCCACGGCGGCGCGCGAGGCGGGCTGCGCGGTCACCGTCGTCGAGGCCGCCGACCGGCCGCTCGCCGGAGCGCTGCCGGCCGAGGTCGCCGCTCCGATGGCCGGCTGGTACGCGGACAGCGGGGCCTCGCTGCGCACCGGCGCGCGCGTGGAGCGCGTCGAGCCGGGCGCGGTCGTCCTGGACGACGGCTCCCGGGTGCCCGCGGACGCCGTCGTGGTCGGGATCGGCGCGCGTCCGGCCACCGCCTGGACCGCCGGGTCCGGCATCGAGCTCGGCGCCCACCGGGAGATCGTCGCCGACGACCACCTGCGCACCTCCGTGCCGGACGTCTACGCGGTCGGCGACTGCGCCTCCTTCCCGTCCGGGCGCTACGAGGAACGCCTCCTCGTCCACCACTGGGACAACGCCCTCCAGGGCCCCCGCACGGTCGCCCTGAACATCGTCGGGGAGACGCCCGCCGCCTACGACCCGGTGCCCTACTTCTGGTCCGAGCAGTTCGGCCGCTTCGTGCAGTACGTCGGCCACCACACGCCCGCCGACACCCTGGTGTGGCGCGGCGACCCCTCGGGCGCCTCCTGGTCGGTGTGCTGGCTGCGCGGGACGCGGCTCGTCGCCCTGCTCGCGGTGGGCCGCCCGAGGGATCTCGCCCAGGGCCGCCGGCTGATCGAGGCGGGCGCGGCCATGGACCCGGAGCTGCTCGCGGACCCGGCGAGGCCCCTGAAGGGCGCCACGGCCTGACCGGGAACCCCGGTACGGACGCCCTCGGCTTCCGACTGTCGGTCCGGGATGGCACGCTTGTCCCGTGACCGAGATTGACGCAAAGATCGATGCTCTCGTCCCCGCCTGGCTCACCCTCCCCGACATCGCCGAACAGCTCGGCGTCGAGGTGACGCGCGTCCGGCAGCTGGTCAAGGAAGGCCAGCTGATCGCCGTACGCCGTGGTGAGAACCGCGCGCTGCACGTCCCCGCCGACTTCATCGACGTGGACGAGCAGAAGGTAGTCAAGGGCCTGGCCGGCACCCTGACGCTCCTGAGGGACGACGGCTTCTCCGACGAAGAGGCCCTCGAGTGGCTCTTCACCCCCGACCCGACCCTGCCCGGCACCCCCGCGCAGGCCCTGAGCGAGAATCGCGGCACGGAGGTGAAGCGCCGCGCCCAGGCGCTCGCCGTCTGACCTGATAGAGACCGTCCGGCACGGGGAGCACGGCGGCGGGACCATCCCGCCCGCCGCGCTCCCCCGCGCACCGACAACGGGGGACCCACGCATGCCCGAGAACGCCGCCACCACCGCGCGGGACCGCCTCGCCGACGCCCGTGTCTATCTGTGCACGGACGCCCGCAGGCGCCAGGGCGACCTCGCCGAGTTCCTCGACGCGGTCCTGGCGGGCGGCGTCGACATCGTGCAGCTGCGCGACAAGGGCATGGAGGCGGCGGAGGAGCTGGAGACCCTGAGGGTCTTCGCCGACGCCTGCGCCCGGCACGGCAGGCTCCTCGCGGTCAACGACCGCGCGGACGTGGCCCACGCGGCCCGCGCCGGCGTCCTGCACCTGGGCCAGGGCGACCTCCCGGTCCCCGCGGCCCGCGCGATCCTCGGCGACGAGGTGCTGATCGGCCGTTCCACGCACGCCGAGGCCGAGGCGGAGGCCGCCGCCGTCCAGGAGGGCGTGGACTACTTCTGCACCGGCCCCTGCTGGCCCACCCCCACCAAGCCGGGCCGCCACGCGCCCGGACTCGGCCTGGTCCGCCACACGGCGGCCCTCGGCACCGACCGTCCCTGGTTCGCGATCGGCGGCATCGACCTCGGCCGGCTCGACGAGGTGCTCGAAGCAGGTGCCCGCCGGGTCGTCGTCGTCCGGGCGATCACCGAGGCGGACGATCCCGGCGCGGCCGCGGCCGAGTTCGCGAAGCGCCTGCGCACGGCGTAGGCCCGCGGCGGGCCCGCGCGGGCCGTCCCGGCCGCACCGGCGGGCCCGCGGCCGGCGCACGGGGCGTCCCGACACGGCCGCTGTCCGAGGGGTGGACAAGAAGTCGACAGATCGGACAAATGTCAGCGGTTCGGTTGGGGGACCGCCGCCCTCTGGCTAACCTGCCGGTATGGCCCTCGGATCCGCTTCCACCAGGACTGACCGCGCGCGCACCGTGCGCGACATGCTCGCGACCGGCAAACAGACCTTCTCCTTCGAGTTCTCGGCGCCGAAGACCCCCAAGGGTGAGCGGAACCTGTGGAACGCGCTGCGGCGGGTCGAGGCCGTGGCCCCCGACTTCGTCTCCGTGACCTACGGTGCCGGCGGCTCGACGCGGGCCGGCACGGTCAAGGAGACCGAGCAGATCGTCCTCGATACGACCCTCACCCCGGTCGCGCACCTCACCGCCGTCAACCACTCCATCGCGGAGCTGCGCAACATCATCGGGCAGTACGCGGACGCGGGCATCCGCAACATGCTCGCCGTGCGCGGCGACCCGCCCGGCGACCCCATGGGGGAGTGGGTCCCACACCCCGAGGGCCTGACCTACGCGGCCGAACTCGTGCGTCTCATCAAGGAATCCGGCGACTTCTGCGTCGGCGTCGCGGCCTTCCCCGAGATGCACCCCCGGTCCACGGAGTGGGATCTGGACGTCTCGCACTTCGTCGACAAGTGCCGCGCCGGGGCCGACTACGCGATCACGCAGATGTTCTTCCAGCCGGAGTCCTACCTCCGTCTGCGTGACCGGGTCGACGCGGCGGGTTGCGCGACACCGGTCATCCCGGAAGTCATGCCCGTGACAAGTGTGAAGATGTTGGAACGGCTGCCCAAACTCTCGAATGCTTCGTTCCCGGACGTCCTGAAAGAGCGGATCCTCACAGTCAAAGACGATCCGGCGGCTGTACGCTCCATTGGGATCGAGTTCGCGACGGAGTTCTGCGCGAGGCTGCTGACCGAGGGAGTCCCCGGACTGCACTTCATCACGCTCAACAACTCCACGGCGACGCTGGAAATCTACGAGAATCTGGGCCTGCATCACCCGCAGCAGGCCTAGACCGGTCGCACCCGCGTACGACACACTGCGTAGCGGCCACTGGGAGAGGGGCGTACATGGGCTTGACGGTCCTCTATCTGGCATTCGGCATCGTCGCACTGTGGCTGCTCGGCGAGGTGCTGTTGCAGTACAAGGCGCGGCTGCGCTTCAGGCTGCTCGCCTTCGTCGGCTTCCTCGGTGTGGTCCTCGGCGTCCTGATGCACTCGGTTCCCGTCATCGGCCTGGGCGCGGCCGCCTTCACGGTCGGCCAGACGTATGTGACCTTGTCGTTCCGCCAGGGCTTCGCGCAGGGCTGGGCCATCAAGGGCCCCGGCGCGGAGGACAGGCCCGGCAAGCTCAGCAAGCGCCGCCGCGGCGAGCCGGAGGACGCGGACGAGGCCGAGGAGAGCCCCGAACTCGACGAGGTCGAGGTGGCCGCCTACCGGCGCGAGGACCCGTACGCCGCCGACGAGGACGACGTCTTCACGCCGGCGACCCCCGCCGACCGCTTCGCGCCCCCGGAGCCGGCCGAGCCCACGGCCGCCGAGTCGACCTCCGTCTACGAACCGCAGCCCCTGCCCGAGGACACCGGCTCGTACGGCGTCTACGACACCGCCGCGTACTCCGGCGCCGGGGACCAGGCCTACGCCGGAGCCTCCCCGTCCCAGGACCAGCAGGCCTACGCGACGGGCCAGGACCAGCAGGCCTACGCGACCGGGCAGAACCAGCAGGCCTACGCGTACGACGGCTACACGGGCTACGACCAGCAGCAGTACGCCTACGGCAACGGGCAGCAGCAGTACGCGGGCTACACGGACCCGTACACCGGCCAGCAGACGTACACCGGCGCCACCTACGACCAGAGCGCCTACAACGGCGGCGACCAGCAGCAGTACGCGCAGCAGCAGAACTACGGCCAGGACCAGCAGTACGCGGCCGGAACGTACGGCGGCGAGACCCCGGCCGGAGGCGTCTGGGTGCCGCAGCAGCGCACCGACGAGTACGGCGGCGAACTCCCGGCCGAGCAACAACAGCAGCAGTACCCGTACCAGGGCAACGGCAACGCCGGGTACGACGAGCAGTACCGCTACTGACGGAGCGGCCCCGGGGCACCGGTCACTGCGAGCCCTGGAAGTCCGGCCCCTCCACGATCAGCCCGGCCACCAGCGCGCCCGACATGCCCGCGTGCGGCAGACCGCCGCCGGGGTGCGCCCAGCCCCCGGCCGCGAAGAGCCCCGGTATCCGCGTGGTGTTCGACGGGTACAGCAGCCGGCCGTCCGCCGCGGCGAGCGCCGGAGCGGGAACCGCGCCGCCCGGCACGCCCGTCTCCTCCGCGATGTCGGCCGGGGTGCGGACCTCGTGCCACAGGAGCCGGTCCCGCAGCCCGGGCAGGGCCCGCCCGGCGGCCTCCAGGACCCGCTCCACGTCCTCCCCGGACACCCGCGTCCCGGACGGCACCGTGACGGTCAGCGTGACCGCCTCGTGCTCCGCGTCCGGCACGAGCGCGGGGTCGTCGGGGCGCGAGACCACGACGGTCGGCGCCACGGGCACCCCGGGGCGCTCGCCGAACAGCCGCTCCAGCTCGCCGTCCCGGTCCGCCGAGTGCACCACCGTCCGGTGCGCCACGCCGGCGGGCCGCGGGCCGCGCAGCGCGAGCAGCACCGTCAGCCGGCCGGCCCCGCCGGACCGCGCCGGCACCTCACCGGCGCCCCGGAGCCCGGCCCCGGCCAGGAGCCCCTCCGGCGGCACGCCCGCGACCACGAGGTCGGCCTCCTCGAACGTGCCGTCCGCGGAGAGCTCCACACCGACGGCCCGGCCGTCCTTCTCCACGATCCGTTCGACCCGGGTGGCGAACCGGAACTCGACCCGGCGCTCCAGGCACCGCTCGTACACCGCGCGCGCCAGCTCGCGGACACCGCCGCGCACGTACCAGGTGCCGAAGGCGTGGTCCATGTACGGCAGCACGGCCGCGCTCGCCGGAGTGGAGCGCGGGTCGAGCCCGTACGCCAGGGCGTGGCTCTCCAGGAGGGCCGTCAGGCGCGCGTCGCGCAGCTCCCAGGCGGCGACCTCGGCGAGCGTCCCGGCCCGGCGGGTGCGCAGCAGCTTCTTGTGCGGCACCGAGGGGTACGGGTCGCGCTCGGCCAGCACCGGCCAGTTGGGCCACAGCGGCTCCTCCAGGAGCGGCCGGCGCGCACGGTCCCACGCCTCCCGGGCCCGCACCAGGAAGTCGCCCCACCGGGCGCCCGCCCCGTCGCCGAGCGCTTCGTCCAGCGCCGTGACCACGCCCGCGCGCGAGGCGTTCGGCAGGGACACCCGGGTGCCGTCCGCGAAGACGTGGCCGGCCGCGGGGTCGACCTGCACCAGCTCGACGCACTCCTCCAGGGGCCGCTTCCCGGTCTTGACGAACAGATCGCGGTAGACGGCGGGCACCGGCAGCAGCCCTGGGCCGGTGTCGAAGGCGAAGCCGTCCCGCTCGAAGCGGCGCACCGCGCCGCCGTACGTCTCCGTCCGCTCGAACACGACCACCCGGTGGCCCGCGACGGCCAGCCGGGCAGCCGTCGCCATCGCGCCCATCCCGGCGCCGATCACCGCAATCCGTCCCATGGCGGCGACTTTAGCCGCCCCCGCCGACAGTCAGGTCAGCCGCGGTCCGCCCACGGGGCCCCGCCGGGCGGAGGTCCCGCCGTCGCGGCCGTGCGCCGCTCCTCCCGGCGCCGCGCCCGGTTCCGCAGGAACCGTCTGATCCGCGAGACCAGGAAACAGAGCACCGCGAGCCCCGTGCACAGCAGGACGCCGGCGACGGTCGCCGCGGCCCAGGGATGGAAGATCGCCAGCGTGACGACGCCCGCCACCCCGAGATCCTCGGCGGTGCTCACCACGAAGTTGCTGAAGGGCTCGGGCGAGGTGTTGACGGCCATCCGGGTGCCGGCCTTGACCGTGTGGCTCGCCAGGGCGGTCGTACCGCCGAGCACGGCCGCCGTCAGGTCCGAGACCGAACCGCTGTGTCCGGCGAGCAGCGCCCCGACCCAGGCACCCGCCGCCGGCCGGATCACCGTGTGCACGGAGTCCCACACCGAGTCGACGTACGGGATCTTGTCGGCGACCGCCTCGCAGAGGAAGAGGACCCCGACTGTGACCAGGATCTCAGGGCGTTGCAGGGCCTGCGGGACGTCGTCGCTCAGCCCGGTGGCGCCGAACACGCCGAGGAGCAGCACCACCGCGTACGCGTTGATGCCGCTGGCCCAGCCGCTGGTGAAGACCAGGGGGAGTACCGACACGGAGGCGATCGTAACCAGTGCCGGACAGCGGCGTCCTGGGTCTGAGCACGTATGCCTGAGTATCCGTACCTACAGGGTGAGATGAGTAGCCGCACGGATGGGCCCGACCTGCGGGAACGGGAGAGTGGAGGCACGGAGAGGGGCGCGGTTCCGGCACCGCCGACACGGGGCGGCGGAACGGGACCCGCGCCCTTGGCCGCTCCTTCCGCCGACGCGGTCGGCGGGAGTGAGACACGGGGGTACCCGGGGGACGACCGAACGGGGGCCCGACGGGGTACGGGGGAGCACGGCGAGGCGCCGGTACGGACGGCCCGCGGGGGACGCGGCCGGCCGGACCGGCGCTCTCGTGCGCGCGGGTGAGCGGCGGTGCCGTGGTGCGGCGCGGGGCGTGCCCGGCCGGCGGGGGTGCTCAGCCGTGGCCGCTCACGCGTCCCTGGAGGAGCCGGGACAGTGCCGCGTGGACGTCGTCCAGGGAGCGCTCCGGCTGGAAGGCCTGCCAGTCCAGGGCGGCCACCAGGACCATTCCGACCAGTGCCGCGGCCGTCAGCGGGATGTCGATCTCCTCGCTGAGCTCCCCGCCCGCCACCGCGTCGCGCAGGACACCCTCGACGACCGCCACCGCCTGCTGCCGCACCACCATGAGGGTGGACTGCCAGGCCCGGTTGGTGCGCCAGAGTTCCGCCACGTAGAGCTGGGTGAACGCCGGATAGCGGTTGATGAAGACGAGCCCGGCCCGGATCATCGCGTCCAGCGCGTCGACCTTGCTGCCGCCGTCCCGGTCCGTCCGCTCCGCCGCCTCCCGCAGCGAGGCCGTCAGGAGTCCCACGCCATGGCGCAGCAGCTCCTCGAAGAGGACCGATTTGCTCGCGAAGTTGTAGTAGACCGTGCCCTTCGCGACCCCGGCCCGCTCGGCGATCTCGTCCACCGTGGTGGCGGAGAAGCCCTGCTCCGCGATCAGCGTGACGGCCGCCTCGTAGAGCTTCTGCCGGGTCGCCTCGCGGCGGCTGCCACCGCCCGCCGTGGTGCTGCTGCTTTCCATGGCTCCGATTGTCACAGGAGCACCCGCGCGCGTGGTCACAGGCTCAGCTCCGGATGCAGCCGGTCGAGGGTCCACACCTGCCTGCGGCGCGCCGTCAGGGCGGTGAGGGCGAGCGCCCCCGCGGTGAAGGCGGTCAGCACCGCGCAGGCAGTCGCCACCGGCCCCAGACCGCCGCCGGTGATGAGCCGGCGCAGGGCCTCGACGATGTAACTCATCGGCAGGTAGGGGTGGATCGCGTTGAAGAAGCCCGGACTGGTCTGGACGGGGTAGGTGCCGCCCGCCGAGGTCAGCTGGAGCATCAGCAGGGCGAGGACGAGGATCCGGCCCGCCGCTCCGAAGCGGGCGTTCATCCACTGCACGATCGCCGCGAAGCAGGCCGTCACCAGGAACAGGAAGCCGACCGTTCCCGCCGCCCGCACCATCTGGAGTCCGATCGCCCAGTGCAGCACGGCCATCAGGGCGGCCGTCTGGAGCACGCCGACGGCGGCGACCGGCAGCCAGCCCGCGAACGCGACGCGCCACGCCGGGGCGCCCGCGGCGAGCGCCCGCCGGTTCAGCGGCGGGATCAGCATGTACGCCACCATCGCGCCGACCCACAGGGACAGCGGGATGAAGTACGGGGCGAAGCCGGTGCCGTAGTTGGGCGCCTTGTGCAGGTCCCTGGAGGCCATGCGCACGGGGTCGGCCATGACCTCGGTGCGCAGGTCGCGGTCGGGCTTGTCGTAGTCGGGGATCCTGCCCGCTCCGTCGTGCAGGCCGCCCGCCAGCTTCCCGGAGCCGCCGACGAGCTTGTACAGCCCGCCGTCGAGGTCCTTCGCCCCCGTCCGCAGCCGGCCGACGCCCTTGTCGAGGTCCGTCGCGCCGGTCCGTGCGGTGCCGAGTCCCTCGTGCAGCCGCTTCGCGCCCCTGGCGACCGCGGCGGCCCCCTCGTTCAGCTTGTCGATCTTGGAGACGGCGTCGTCGAGGTCCTCGGAGAGATGCGGCGAGCGGGCGGCGAGGGCGTTCGCCTGCTTCTCCAGTGCCGCCAGGTTCTTGTCCAGCGCGCCGAGGTCGCCGTCCTGGTCGCCGATCAGCGTGCTCACGTCGTCGGTGACCGCGACGACGTCCGCGGCGGCCTGGGCGGCCTTCTCCAGCTCGGGGCACGCGGGGTCGGGGACCGGCAGGGCCTCGCACCGCGCGTGGTGGACGCCTTCCAGCGCGTCGGAGGCGGCGTGCGCGCCCTTGGCCGCGGCCGGTGCCGTCTTCACCAGGGTCGCGAGGTTGTGGCGGATGCCCGCCGCGGAGTCCGCGACGAGCCGGGCCGTGTCGCCGATCGACTTCTCGTTGTCCTTCAGGAACGGGCCCACCTCGTCCGCGACCCCGTCGACCTTGTCGGCCAGCGCCCGGGTGCCGTCCGCGACCTGGTGCGAACCGTCGTCCAGGTCGCCCGCTCCGGTGGTGAGTTTCGTGAGGCCCCCGGAGAGCTTCCCGCTGCCCTTCTTGGCCTCCTTCAGGCCGTCCGCGAGTGCCTCGGAGCCCTTCTTCGCGGTGCCGAGGCCGTCGTTGAGCCGGTCGGCGCCCTCGGCCGCCTTCACGGTCTTCCCGTGGATGTCCGAGAACGAGATGAAGATCTTGTCGAGGAACGAACGCGAGGCCTTCGTGGAGGCGGCCGTCCGCACCTCGCTGAACACCGTGCGGGAGATCTGCCCGACGATGTAGTTGTTCGCGTCGTTGGTGCGCACCTGGAGCGCGCTGGTCTCGGGCGAGCTCCCGGAACTGGAGGCGATCCTCTCGCTGAAGTCGCCCGGCATGGTGAGCGACAGGTAGTACGTGCCGTCCTCCACGCCCCGGCGGGCCTCGGCCGAGCTCACCTCGTGCCACTCGAAGGTGTCGCTGTCGCGCAGCCCCTCGGTGATGGTGTCCCCGACACTGACCGTGCGGCCGCCGGCCGTCGCGCCCCGGTCGTCGTTCACCAGCGCCACGGGGATGCGGTCGAGACGGCCGTACGGGTCCCAGAAGGACCACAGGTAGAGGGCGCCGTAGAGCAGCGGCAGCAGCAGGAGCGCGACCAGGGCGGCGCGCGGGAGCTTGCCCCGGCCGAAGCGGCGGAGTTCGAGAAAGGCCAATTCAGGCGAGCGCATCGGCCGTCTTCCTGTCGAGGTCCCCGCTGTCGCTGTCGCTGTCGCTGTCGCTGTCGCTGCCGGCGTCGGCAGCGGTGTCGGTGCGGGGGTGGGTGTCGTCGTCGGTGCGGGTGTCGGTGTCGGTGTCGCTGTCGGCCTCGGTGGAGGGCTCGCCTGTCTGTCCGCCGGGGGTCCTCACGGTGTCGGCGGCCGGTGCGGTGGACACGACCACGACACCTTCGGGAGCCTCGCTGCACACCGCCACGACGGTCGTGCCGGACTCGGCGATCGACCTCAACAGGGCCCAGGCCTCCGACCGTTCGGCGTCCGAGAGCTTGAGGTCGGTGTCGTCGACGCCGAGCAGCCGCGGGCGGCCGATCAGGGCAAGCGCGATCGACAGACGCAGCGCTTCGAGCCGGTCCAGATCACGTACGGCGGTCCTCGGCCCCTTGGGCAGGGTGTCCGGGTCGAGCCCGGCGGCGGCCAGCGCGGCGCCGATCCGCGTCGCGGCGTCGTCCGCCCGCTCACGGCGGGGCCGCAGCAGGGCCCGCAGCGAACTCCCGAACCGCCATTGCAGCAGGGCCCGTTCGCGCAGGTGCTCCCCGACGGTCAGCGCGGGGTCGAGGTCGGTGACCCCGGGCACGTGCGCGAGCGCGCTGGTCCTGCGCACCGCGGCCCGCTGCTTCGGCAGCCGCGACTCCCCGACGACCGCCGTCCCCTCGGTGGTCTTCATCCGCCCCGTGAGGGCGAGCAGCAGGCAGGTCCGGCCGGATCCCGACGGCCCCTCGACCGCGACGAGCGATCCGGGCCCCGCTTCGAGAAGGACCCCGCGGAAAACCCACCCGCGGGGCCCTTCGAGTCCGAAGTCCCGGGCCGCGACGCCCACTCCGTGCGGAACGTCCACAGCTCCCCCGATTTCCTGGAACACATCGAACCTTTTGAACTGACTGGTCAGTGCAAAAACTAACCCGAACTTGCGATCGAAGCAAAACCGCAGGTCAGAACGGATTGTCAGTGGCATACCGCACGATGGGCACATACGGCCACAGTGCCGTCACACGACGACAGGAGGTTCGTCATGGCCAGCTCTTCCGCAGCCGCCGCCCGTCGGCGCCGCGCCACCGGCCCTGCCCCCTCACCGACCGGTCCGGCGGGCGACGTCCACCCCGTGCTCCGCCGGGCCACGGCCCCTCCCGCCGCCCTCGACCTGCTCTCCCAGGCCCGCGCCGGACTCGACGAGGCCGCGGCACTGGAGACGTCCAACGAGCGTTACGCGACCGCCCACTTGGCCGCCCTGCGCACCGCCGCCGCCGTCCTCGCGGCACGGGCTCGCCCGGAGCCCGTCGCACGGCGCAGGGCCCGGATCCGCAGCGCCTGGGAGGTGCTTCCGGAGATCGCGCCCGAACTGACCGAGTGGAGCGCGCTGTTCGCCTCCGGCGCCACCCGCCGTGCCCGCGCCGAGGCCGGCATCCGGGGAGCGGCCACCACCCGCGACGCCGACGACCTGATACGCGATGTCGCCATGTTCCTGCGCCTCGTCGAGCGGATGCTGGTGCTCCAGCCCGTCCTGCCCCAGCCCCGCCAGGACGGAGGCCATGACCGAGGCCCGGGTGCCGGCGCGGGCGCGAACGGCCCTGACAGGGGGGTGCCGGACGCGGGTTGACGGCCAGGGGACCGACGGCGGGGCGGGAGAGGGGGCTCGGCCGGGCGCGGGGTGCGGCCGGGGCGGAGTGCGGGACCGGCGGTGCGCCCGGGGTGCCGGCCGCGGCCCGCTCACCGCGTCCGTCGCATGATCCGGCGCGCGCGGGACGGGGGACCGGTCACGGGGGCGGAGGCAATAGGGTGGAGACGCCTGCTGCCTCCCCGCCGGGAGGCTCGAAGATCGCTCCGCCCGTTCGACAGGCGGTGCCGCGCCGAGGAGTCAACTGCCGTGTCGGACCCGATGCGCCCCCGCGCTTCTCTCCGTACCGCCGTCGTCTGGGAAGTCCTCAAGGACGCCCTGGACCGTCAGGTCAAGGCCACCGGACGGGAATCGCTCGACGTACTCGACACGGGCGGCGGCAGCGGCAACTTCGCCGTGCCCGTGGCCCGCCTCGGCCACCGCGTCACCGTCGTCGACCCCAGCCCGAACGCGCTGTTCGCACTGGAGCGGCGTGCCGCCGAGGCCGACGTGGCCGACCGGGTGCAGGGCGTCCAGGGAGACGCGCACGGCCTCTTCGACGTGGTCGAGCGCGGACGCTACGACGCCGTGCTCTGCCACGGCGTCCTGGAGTACGTCGACGACCCGGCCGAGGGCGTCCGCAACGTGGTGGACGCGCTGCGCCCCGAGGGCGTCCTCAGCCTCCTCGCCGCGGGTCTGGGCGGAGCCGTGCTGGCCCGGGCGCTCGCCGGGCACTTCAAGGAGGCCCGGCACGCGCTGGACGACCCGGACGGACGCTGGGGCGAGAGTGATCCCGTTCCGCACCGGTTCACCGCCGACCAGCTCACCTCCCTGGTCTCCGGCGCCGGTCTGCACGTCGCCGCCGTGCACGGCGTACGGGTCTTCGCGGACCTGGTGCCCGGAGTCCTGGTGGACACCGAGCCGGGGGCGCTGGAGGCACTGCTGAAGCTGGAGGCGGCGGCGGCCGAGCTCAGCGCGTTCCACTCGGTGGCCACACAGCTCCATGTGCTCGGCGAGGCCCGAGCGGCCTCGGAGGACTGAGCGCCTCCCGTGGCGCGCCGCTGATCAGGGGCTGGGCGGCAGATGGAGTACGCCACAGACCACCCGATCGAGTGCTCGGCGCCGTATGATCGGGGGAGACCGTCCGGCATGACGGACCGTTCGCTGGGGAATGCACGCCTCAGCGCATCGGGGCGCCATGCAGGGTTCCGGGCGGCGAATTGGCGTAGAGGGCGGGTTTCACGGGGCCGATTCCCTGCCTATCCTGAAGGGGACCCCCGGTCGCCCCGGCGACTGCACGATGAGGAGGACTCCGTGCCGCTCTCGGAGCACGAGCAGCGAATGCTCGAGCAGATGGAGCGAGCGCTGTACGCCGAAGATCCCAAGTTCGCGACAGCGCTTGAGGGAAGCGGACTGCGTACGTACACCCGGCGACGGGTCTACCAAGCGGTCGCGGGCTTCCTTGTGGGTATCGCGCTCCTCATGGCCGGAATGGTCGCGGTTCTGATCTGGCTGAGCGTGGTGGGCTTCCTCGTCATGCTGGGCTGCGCGGTGCTCGCCGTCACCGGCTGGCGCAAGGCTCCCAAGCCGGGCGAGCAGGCCGGTGCGCCGGGTTCGTCCGCCTCCCGTCGGCAGAGCCGGCCTCGGCGGTCGATGATGGACCGGATCGAGCAGCGCTGGCAGCGTCGGCGCGACGAGCAGGGCGGCAACTGAGCCGTCGGCGTCGCCGCCGCAGACATACGCGTGAGGGGTGTCCACCCGGGTCGGGGTGGGCACCCCCTCGCGCGTGCGGGGCGTTGCCACTGGGCCTGCCCGGGGTGACCTGAGCCCCCTCTCGAGCGGCACCCGGCGCTGGTGCTGTGCCCACCGGTCCCGCCCTGCGGGACGCCTGCCCACAGCGGGCACCTCCAGCCCTCCCGTCCTGCGGGACGCCTGCCCGCAGTGGGTGGCGAGCCTCTTTTCGCAGGGCGGGAGGGCGGGGGTGTCAGGTGTTGGGGGAGAGGCGGGATCTCAGGGTTGTGCGGGCGGCCGAGGCCATCCAGATCACCCGGACGGCCGAACGCGGGAGGAGGAGCGCGCGCAGCCGGGCGGGCCTGCTCGCGGAGGCACTGAAGGATCTCCCGACCACACGCGCGTCGTGCGCGAGGCCCGACACCGGCCGGGGGTGCGGAGCGTAGAGGACCTGCTCCACCGCCGCGGCCACCCGGTGCACCGCCGCCTCGGCCTCCGGATCCAGCTCACCGAGTCTCACGATCCGCTCGGCCGCCTTTCTCGGCGTCTGCGACTCCGTCGGCCCGATCCCGTGGTCCCAGGCCGTATCGGTCACCTCCGTCCAGGCCCCCAGCGTGTGCGCCGCCACGTCCGCCTCGGTGCGGCCGTGACCGCCGAGCCGGACCGCCCGCACCCGCATCCGCCACAGCATGGGCGACAGCAGCAGGCCCAGGACCAGTAGCCCGGCCAGCGTCACCACGAGGATCTGCGTCCAGGGCCAGTCGTCGTCCCCGGCGCCGATCGCCACCGACGAGGACTGGTCCGGGCAGGCCGCCAGCTTCCGCAGCTGGGGCGAGCAGCTCTCGCTCGCCGACGGCTCCGCCGAGGGCGCCGCGGACGACGAGAACGCCGGCTTCGGGGCGGCGGACTCGGTGTCGCCCGGGGTGTTCGTCTGGGTGTACGACGGCACCGAGCCCCGGCTCGGGGTCGGTTCGAAGCGGGTCCAGCCCACGCCCTCGAAATACAGCTCGGGCCAGGCGTGCGCGTCCCGCAGCCCCACCGACATCGAACCGTCCGCCTGCGGGGTCCCCGACGTGAAGCCCACCGCCACCCGGGCCGGGATCCCGAGCGTCCGCGCCATCGAGGCCATCGCGAAGGAGAAGTGGACGCAGAAGCCCTCCTTCTCCTTCAGGAAGTTCGCGATCGCGGCGGAGCCGGTGCCGGCCCGCACCTGGGTGTTGTAGCGGAAGTTCCCGCTGACGGCGAAGTAGTCCTGGAGCTTGACCGCCTGCTCGTAGTGGTTGGCCGAGCCCGCCGTGACCTCGCGGGCCGTCCTCGCCACCACCGCGGGCAGCGAGTCCGGGACCTTCGTGTACTCGCGCTTCATCGCGGGCGAGGGCTCAGGCGCGCTCGCCAGCTGCTGCGCCGTCGGCTCCACCATCAGACTCGTGACCTCGTACTGCACACCACGGGTGTTCTGCCCGTGGTCGCCCACGAGGGTGCGCCCCACCGGTTCGTAGCGCCAGTTGCCCTTGATGTCGACCTTGCTGGCCGGGTACGGCATCGGCAGCCAGTCCTGCGCGTACCAGTCGGCCGCCGCGATCCGGGTCCGGATCGTGGCCCGCTTGACCTCGCCGGACAGCCCGATGGGCGCAGGGAACGTCTTCGGCACGTCCACGATGTGGCGCTGCGCCGGCTTCCACGCCGTGCCGTCGAAGTCGTCGAGCGAGACGATCCGCAGGTACAGGTTCTGGGTGTCCGCGGTGTCCGTCCGGTACGTCATGACCGTGCGGTCCTCGTCCACGTTCAGACTGTCGCGGAGGGAGACCAGCGGGTTCACCGCGGAGATCGTGCCGCCGTCCCCGGTGCCGTTGCCGATGCCGTGTCCCACGCCGTCCAGCAGACCGGCGCCGAAGGAGGGCAGGACGAGCGGCACGAACAGGGCGACGACGAGCGCCGCCCCGCCGATCCGCCGCCCGGTGCGCACCGGCGCGACCACGCCGCTCGCGGACGAGGGTCCCGGCGTGCGGGCCGCTCCGCCGAAGACGCGGCCCCACTGCGAGAGCCGGTCCCGGCTCTCGGCCAGCAGCAGCATCAGATAGCCCGCGGCCGCGAGCAGGAACCACAGCCCCGCCGCGCCGCCGCCGGACAGGCCCGCGGCGACCGAGTACAGGGCGAGCAGCGGGAGGCCGGCGGGCGCGGCGCTGCGGTAGGTCACCGCGAGGGTGTCCACCGCGAGCCCGATCACCAGGACCCCGCCGACCACCATCAGCCGGATCCCGTCCGACAGCGGGGCCGGGATCGAGTACCTGCTGACGTCGTCGGCGCCCGCCCGGAGCAGGTCCGAGAAGTGCTGGAAGGCCTCAGGACCGGGGACGATCCCGGCGAGGGCCTGATGCCGGGCGAAGACCAGCGTCAGCATCATCAGCGTGACCAGCGCCTGGGCCGCCACGGTCAGCGGCCTGGCCAGCGGGACCCGCCGGGTCAGCGCGCCGACGCCGGTCTGCACGGCCAGCAGGAAGGCCGCCTGGAAGATCCACGTCGGCGGGCTCACCAGGGGAAGCAGCGCGCAGGACGTCATCAGTGTGGCCGCCGCCGCCCACAGTGCCAGCCGGGCTCGCCCGCTCATACGCTCCCACTCCCCGCGTCGGTGCCCGTCGACGCCACGTGGACGCGCTGACGGTCCGCCTCGCGCCACAGGTCGGCCAGCGAGGCCCCCCGCGGCACCGCCACGGCGGTCCATCCCGCCTCGCGCAGCATGCGCAGCGGGTCCGTGCCCTCGTCCCGGGGACCGGGCGCCTCGGCCGGGTCCCGCACCCAGGACTCACTGTCCAGCAGGAACGCGACGGCCCCGCCGCTGCGCTGGCGCATCTTGCCGAGCACGGTCGCCTGCTCCTCGTCGAGATCGCCGAGGAAGGCGATCAGCAGTCCTTCGTTGCCGCCGCGCAGCACCTCGTACGCACGGGAGAGCCCCGTGCCGTTCGAGTGGTCGACGACGGCGAGCGTGTCCATCATCATCCCGGCGGCGTCCGCCGACTCCTGGCTCGTGCCCGCGAAGCCGTCGGAGCCCTCGCCGGGCACCGAGCTGCCGGTGTCCGTCAGGAGGCGGACCGAGAAGCCCCGTTCGAGCATGTGCAGCAGGGCGGACGCCGTTCCCGAGACGGCCCATTCGAAGGCCGAGTCGGGTCCCGCGCCCAGGTAGGCGATGCCCCGGGTGTCCAGCAGCACGGTGCAGCGGGAGCGCTGGGGCTGCTCCTCGCGCCGGACCATCAGCTCGCCGTAACGGGCGGTCAGCCGCCAGTGCACCCGGCGCAGGTCGTCGCCGTGGCGGTAGCCGCGCGGAATGATGTCGTCCTCGCCGGCCAGCGCGAGCGAGCGCTGCCGCCCGTCGCCGTACCCCTTGGCCTCACCGGCCAGCCGCACCGGGGGCAGCGCCTCCACGCGCGGGATGACGGTCAGGGTGTCGTGGGCGGAGAAGGAACGGGTCAGCTCGCACATGCCGAACGGGTCGGTCAGCCGCAGCTGGAGCGGGCCCAGCGGGTAGCGGCCGCGCAGATCCGAGCGCACACGGTAGGACACCTCGCGGCGGCCGCCCGCCTCCACCCGGTCCAGGACGAAACGGGGGCGCGGGCCGAGGACGTACGGCACCTTGTCCTGGAGCATCAGCAGGCCGGTGGGCAGCCGCGAGATGTTGTCCATGCGCAGATGCACGCGGGCCTCGGAGCCCGCGGGCACCCGCCCGGGGGAGAGCCTGCGGCTGCCCGCGACCCGGTAGCGGGTGCGGTACAGCACGGTCGCGCAGATCAGCGGCAGCACCGCGAGGAGCAGGCCCACCCGGAGCAGATCGCTCTGCCCCAGGACGTACGCGCAGATCATGGCGGCCACCCCGGCCGCCAGGAACGAGCGGCCGCGGGTGGTGAGACCGGCGAGCGCGGTGCGCGGCCCGCCCCTGTCCTCGGGGGTGTGGCCCGTGCTCGCCTGTGTCATCACAGCCTCCGGGGCGGCTGCTGACCGTAGGTGGGCGCGCCCCGGCCCATCGAGAGGCCGGACTGCTGGGGAGCGGCGGGCACCGGGGTGCGCTGGAGGATCTCCTGGACGACCTGCTCGGACGTGCGGCGGTTCAACTGCGCCTGGGCCGTGGGCAGCAGGCGGTGGGCCAGGACCGCGACGGCGAGTGCCTGCACGTCGTCAGGCAGCGCGAACTCGCGGCCGCTGAGGGCGGCGGACGCCTTCGCCGCGCGCAGCAGATGCAGCGTGGCACGCGGTGAGGCGCCGAGTCTGAGGTCGGGGTGGTTGCGCGTGGCCCCCACCAGGTCCACCGCGTAGCGGCGCACCGGGTCGGCGACGTGGACCGTGCGGACCGCGTCGATCAGCTTGACGATGTCGTGCGCGTGGGCGACCGGCTGGAGGTCGTCCAGCGGGTTCACTCCGCCGTGGACGTCCAGCATCTGGAGCTCGGCCTCCGCGCTGGGGTAGCCGATGGAGACACGGGCCATGAAGCGGTCCCGCTGGGCCTCCGGCAGAGGGTAGGTGCCCTCCATCTCGACCGGGTTCTGGGTGGCCACCACCATGAAGGGGCTGGGCAGTTCGTAGGTCTGCCCGTCGATGGTGACCTGCCGCTCCTCCATCGACTCCAGGAGCGCGGACTGCGTCTTGGGCGAGGCGCGGTTGATCTCGTCGCCGATCACGATCTGCGCGAAGATCGCTCCCGGTTTGAACTCGAAGTCCCGGCGCTGCTGGTCCCAGATGGACACGCCCGTGATGTCCGAGGGCAGCAGGTCGGGCGTGAACTGGATGCGCCGCACCGAACAGTCGATGGAGCGCGCCAGCGCCTTGGCGAGCATGGTCTTGCCGACGCCGGGGACATCCTCGATCAGAAGATGGCCCTCGGCGAGCAGCACGGTCAGCGAAAGCCGTACGACCTCTGGCTTGCCCTCGATCACTCCTTCCACCGAACTGCGGACACGCTCCGCAGTGGCGGTCAGATCTGTAAGGCTCGCTCGATCGTCATAGGTCGTCACCCGGCCCTCCTCGGCCCGTTCGGGCCGACGCCCTGTGCGGACCGGCCCACCCCGAAACACGGGCACCACGCGCGAAAGGTTCCGCGTGACGCCACACCCGCATTCTTGTTGCCGTTACCGGTTCGTGTCATCCGCCTGTGGACAAGTGGCCGCGATATGTCAGTTCTTACGGCTCTTTGGGCACCGGACGGCCGGGGTTTTTTGTGAGGCGAGGGTCCCACGAGCTGCGGAGGACCGGCGACCTGGGGGCCCGGCGGGGCCCCGTCAGGCGGGGTCGATCTCCCGCAGCAGGCCGGTCGTGACGTCGAAGACGAAGCCGCGCACGTCGTCGGTGTGCACCAGGAACGGGGAGGTGCGCACCCGCTGCATCGACTGCCGTACGTCCTGGTCGACGTCGCGGAAGGCCTCGACCGCCCACGCGGGGCGCTGGCCGACCTCCATCTCCAGGTCGTGCCGGAACTCCTCGGTGAGGGACTCCAGACCGCAGCCGGTGTGGTGGATGAGCGCCACGCTGCGGGTGCCGAGGGCCCGCTGGCTGATGGTGAGGGAGCGGATCACGTCGTCGGTGACCACACCGCCGGCGTTGCGGATGGTGTGGCAGTCACCCAGTTCCAGGCCGAGCGCGGCGTGCAGGTCCAGGCGCGCGTCCATGCACGCGACCACGGCGACCCGCAGCACGGGGCGCGCGTCCATCCCGGGGTCGGTGAAGGCGGCGGCGTACTTCCCGTTCGCGTCCACGAGGCGGTCGGTGACCGTGCGCTCTGCGGCTATGGCGTCTTCGGGTTCGGTGGGAACAGATGCGGAAGTCGTCATACCCATGACGTTACTGGTCACCTGCGGAGCAGTCCTGCTGTGAGAGGGGACAAAGAATGTCATCGCGGCTTGTTGTGAGGTAATCCACACGGGCGGTGACGACGTGCCCGTTCGGGTGATTCTTCCGGATCCGCCGCTTCGCTCCGAGCCCCGTCCGCGACGCGCATGCCGGTTGATTGACCGCGAGACACCGTGGACTAAAGTGACGCGAAGCGGGAGGCGAGGCTCTCCCCGCTGGACTGTTTTCCCAGGAGGCCCGGCGACTTTCCGGAGTCTCCCCGCGTGCGCGGCGCGTACGTACGGCTCGGCCTCCGCCCGCTCCCGGTCGGCCGACGCCATTCAACCGGCGTCGGTGGGCCTCCCCTTCCCGAGCGGGTGGGGACCCGGCGGTGCGTACGGCCGCGCCGGACCTGAGAGGGCCCGGAATGCAAGGGCGCGAAGCGCTTCCCGACGAGGGCGACGGCGGGCGACCTGAGGGGCGCGACCGACACGTCCCGGTCATGCTCAAGCGGTGCCTGGACATGCTGGCCCCGGCCCTCACCGAGCCGGGAGCCGTGGTCGTCGACTGCACGCTCGGGCTCGGCGGTCACAGCGAGGCCCTGCTCACCCGGTTCCCCGGGGTGCGGCTCGTCGCCCTGGACCGCGACAAGGAGGCGCTGCGCCTCTCCGGGGATCGGCTCGCCCCCTACGGCGACCGCGCCACCCTGGTGCACGCCGTCTACGACGAACTCCCCGAGGTCCTCGACCGGCTGGGCGTCCCCCGCGTCCAGGGCGTCCTGTTCGACCTCGGTGTCTCCTCCATGCAGCTCGACGAGGCCGACCGGGGCTTCGCCTACGCGCAGGACGCCCCGCTCGACATGCGCATGGACCAGACGACCGGCATCAGCGCCGCCGAGGTCCTCAACACCTACCCGCCGGGCGAGCTGGTGCGGATCCTGCGGGCGTACGGCGAAGAGAAGCAGGCCAAGCGGATCGTCTCCGCGGTCGTGCGCGAGCGCGACAAGGAACCGTTCACCAACAGCGCCCGGCTCGTCGAACTGATCCGCGACGCGCTGCCCCAGGCGGCCAAGCGCACCGGCGGCAACCCCGCCAAGCGCACCTTCCAGGCGCTGCGCATCGAGGTCAACGGCGAACTGAGCGTCCTGGAGAGAGCGATCCCCGCCGCCGTGAAGGCGCTCGCCGTCGGCGGACGCGTCGCCGTGCTGTCGTACCACTCGCTGGAGGACCGGCTGGTCAAGCAGGTGTTCGCGGCCGGCGCCGCCAACACCGCGCCGCCCGGACTGCCGGTCGTCCCCGAGCGCTACCAGCCACGGCTCAAGCTCCTGACCCGCGGTGCCGAACTTCCCACCGAGGAAGAGGTCGCCGAGAACCGGCGGGCGGCTCCCGCCCGGCTGCGCGGGGTGGAGCGCATCCGCGAGGAGTCCGCCGAGTGAGCCGCGGGGAGAAGGAGGGGACGTGAGGCGCCGATCCGGACGCGCGCCACGCCGCGGCCCCCTGCCCCGTACCCGCCCGGCGGCGGGGACCGGACACCCCGGAGCACGACCGCGCGGCGCGTCCGGGAACCGGATCCACGGTGGTTTCGTGAGTAGGGGAACCGGACCCATGGAGCGGCCGTGAAGGCGGCACACCAGAGCCACAGGGAGGGCGCGTGAGCGGCACACCCGAACTCAGGGGGCGGGCGGCCAGGCTCGCCCGGCTCCTGCCCACCGGAGCCGGGCAGGCCGCCCGCACCCCCTTCGTCCTCCTGGTGGTCCTTCTCCTCGCCGGCGGCCTCATCGGGCTCCTGGTGCTGAACTCGGCGCTCAGCGAAGGCGCGTTCCGCCTCGACGACCTCCAGAAGGACACCAAGAACCTCACCGACGAGGAACAGGCCCTCCAGCGGGACGTGGACGCCTACTCCGCCCCCGACGCCCTCCAGCGCCGGGCCCGCGAACTCGGCATGGTCCCCGGCGGCGACCCGGCCTTCCTCGGCCCCGACGGCACCGTCAAGGGCGTTCCCGGAGCCGCCGGCACCGCCGCGCGGTCCCCGGCGGTCCCCCCGCCCGAGGTCCTCGCCCCGGCCCCGTCCACCCCGGCCCCGACGGCCTCCCCGGCCTCCCGGCAGCCCTCCGCGGGAGCGTCCGCGACCCGGAGCCCCGTCCCGTCCGCACAGCCCTCCACGACCCACGGCAGGTGACGGAAGTGTCCGACAGGGAACCGCCGCGCCGCCGGGTGCCAGGACCCGCCAGGCCCGCACGCCCCGCCGGCCGGAACCGCCCGGGACCGGGCGGCCGCCCCGTGCGCCGCCCCGCCGCGGAGCGTTCCGGCGGCCCGCGCGTCATCCGGCTCGGCAGCCCCCGCCCCCGGCTGCGCATGGTCAGCCTCGCGCTGACGCTGGTGATGCTCGCGTTCGTCGTGCGGCTGCTCCAGGTGCAGGCCGTGGACGCGAGCACCTACGCCGCGAAGGCCGAGCAGAACCGCTACGTGGGACGCACCCTGGCCGCCGAGCGCGGCGGGATCACCGACCGCGACGGCGTCGAGCTGGCGACGAGCGTGGACGCGTACGACATCACCGCGGACCCGACGATGTTCACCCGCGCGGCCACGAAGGTGGGGGACGCCCCCGAGCAGGCCGCCGCCCTCCTCGGCCCGATCATCGGCCAGGACGTGGACACGGTCGCCAGGAAGCTGCGGACCCCGAACACCCGCTACACCCTCCTCGCGCACCGCCGCACCCCCCAGGTCTGGCAGCAGATCAAGGACCTGAAGAGCACCCTCGCGGCCAAGGCCGGGACCGACGGGAGCACGGTCAACGTCCTCGCGGGCGTCCTCGCCGTACCCGCGAGCAAGCGGGTCTACCCGAACGGCGATCTGGCCGCCGGGATACTGGGCTGGGTCAACGCCGAGGGCAAGGGCGGCGGCGGCATCGAACAGCAGCTCGACAAGGAGCTCACCGGCAAGGACGGCAAGATCCGCTACGCCCAGTCCGGGGGCCGCCAGGTGCCGACCGTGGGCTCCACCGAGACGCCGGCCGTGGCCGGTTCCGACGTCGAGCTCACCATCGACCGGGACATCCAGTGGGCCGCGCAGGACGCCATCACCGAGCAGGTGAAGAAGTCCAGGGCGGACCGCGGGTACGTGATAGTGCAGGACGCGAGGACCGGCCAGGTCCTCGCCATGGCCAACGCGCCCGGCTTCGACCCCAACGACCTCACCCAGGCCAACGCGGCGGCCATGGGCAACGCGGCCCTCCAGGACGCCTACGAGCCCGGCTCCACCGCCAAGCTGATGTCGATGGCCGCCGTCCTCCAGGAGAACGTGGCGACCCCCGGGACCCATGTCGTCGTGCCCAACCGGCTGCACCGCGGCGACCGGCTCTTCCAGGACGACGTCGACCACAAGACCTGGGACCTCACGCTCAACGGCGTGCTCGCCAGGTCCAGCAACATCGGCACCATCCTGGCGACCGGACAGCTCGGCAAGACGCAGAAGCAGGCCGACGAGGTCCTGTACTCGTATCTGCGCAAGTTCGGCATCGGCAGCCACACCGGGCTCGGCTTCCCCGGCGAGACCGCGGGCCTCCTCGCGCCCGCCGACAAGTGGTCGACCTCGCAGCAGTACACGATCCCTTTCGGCCAGGGCATGTCGATCAATGCGATGCAGGCGGCCTCCGTCTACTCGACGATCGCCAACGGCGGCGTCCGCGTCGAACCCACCCTGGTACGCGGTACGAAGGGACCTGACGGCCGCTTCACCCCCGCGCCCGCGCCGAGGAAGAACCGGGTCGTGAGCGAGAAGACGGCGAGGACACTCGCCCAGATGCTGGAGTCCGTGGTGGACGACGAACAGGGCACCGGCGTCAAGGCGCGCATCCCCGGCTACCGGGTCGCGGGCAAGACCGGTACGGCCAATCGCGTGGATCCGGCCACCGGCAAGTACCACGGCTACACCTCCTCGTTCGCCGGGTTCGCCCCCGCCGACAAACCCCGCATCACCGTCTACTGCGCGATCCAGAACGCCACCAAGGGCAGCTACTACGGCGGCCAGATCTGCGGGCCCGTCTTCAAGCAGGTGATGGAGTTCGCCCTGAAGACCCTCCAGGTCCCGCCCACCGGCGCACCCGCGGCCCGGCTCCCCGTCGAGTTCACGCCGTGACCGTCCCCGACCGCACGCCCTGATCAGCACGTACGCACAACGGACCAGGAACCACTCGTGACAACGATCACCCCGGACCCCGGGAACCAGCCCTCCCCGCGGACCCCGTCCGCGCCCTCGCTTCGCCCCGGCGGGGGTGAGCCCGGTACGCTCACCGCCGTGCCACAAGCTGATCAGTCCCAAACCACCCAGAAGGGCGTTCCTGTGACATATCCGGGGCCGCCGCGTCCGGTTCACGTCTCCGCCATCCCCGTCGCGGAGCTGGCCGATCAGCTGGGCGCCGAGGACCCGGGGAGCGACGCCGGGGTCACGGGCATCACCCATGACTCCCGAGCGGTGCGACCCGGGGACGTGTACGCCGCGCTGCCAGGCGCCCGGCTGCACGGCGCCGACTTCGTGACCCAGGCGGCCGGCCTCGGCGCCGTCGCCGTGCTCACCGACCCGACCGGCGCCGACCGCGCCGCGGCCACCGGTCTGCCGGTCCTCGTCGTCGAGGACCCGCGCGGATCGATGGGCGAGCTCGCGGCCACCATCTACGGACACCCGGGGCGCGATCTCCTCCAGATCGGCATCACCGGCACCTCCGGCAAGACCACCACGGCCTACCTCGTCGAGGGCGGCCTGAAGACGGTCCGCTCCACCGGCCTGATCGGCACGGTGGAGACGCGCATCGGCGACGAGCGCATCAAGTCGGAGCGCACCACGCCCGAGGCCACCGACCTCCAGGCCCTGTTCGCCGTCATGGTCGAGCGCGGGGTCGACTCGGTCGCGATGGAGGTCTCCAGCCACGCCCTGGTCCTCGGCCGCGTCGACGGCTGCGTCTTCGACGTCGCCGTCTTCAACAACCTCAGCCCGGAACACATGGAGTTCCACACGGGCATGGAGGACTACTTCCAGGCGAAGGCCCAGCTGTTCACGGCCAGGCGCAGCCGGCTCGGCGTCGTGAACCTCGACGACGAGTACGGCCGCAGGCTCGCCGGAGAGGCCACCGTCCCGGTCGTCACCTTCTCCGCCGAGGGCCACCCGGACGCCGACTGGCGCGCCGAGGAGGTCGAAGTCGGCCCGATGGACTCCACGTTCACCGCCGTCGGCCCCAAGGGCGAGCGGATCACCGCCCGCTCGCCGCTGGCCGGCCCCTTCAACGTGGCGAACACGCTCGCCGCGATCGTCGCCCTCGCGGCCGCCGGGATCGACCCGCAGACCGCGGCCGACGGCATCGCCGCTGTCCCCGGGGTCCCGGGCCGTCTCGAGCGCGTCGACGAGGGCCAGCCCTACCTCGCCGTCGTCGACTACGCCCACAAGACGGACGCCGTCGAATCCGTCCTGCGCGCCCTGCGCAAGGTCACCGAGGGCAGACTCCACGTGGTGCTCGGCTGCGGCGGCGACCGGGACACCACCAAGCGGAAGCCGATGGGCGCGGCCGTGGCCCGGCTCGCCGACACCGCCGTCCTCACCTCCGACAACCCCCGTTCCGAGGACCCGCTCGCGATCCTCGCCACCATGCTCGCGGGAGCCGCCGAGGTGCCGGCCCACGAACGGGGCGAGGTCCAGGTCTTCGAGGACCGGGCCGCCGCCATCGCCGCGGCCGTCGCGCGCGCAAAGCCGGGCGACACCGTGCTGGTCGCGGGCAAGGGCCACGAGCAGGGCCAGGACATCGCCGGGGTGGTGCGTCCCTTCGACGACCGCCAGGTGCTTCGCGAAGCTATCCAGCAGACCCAGGGATGAACTTGTGATCGCCCTCTCCCTCGCCGAGATCGCATCAGTCGTCGGCGGGCAGACGTACGACATACCGGATCCGGGGCTACAGGTCACCGGACCGGTCGTCAGGGACTCCCGTGAAGTGGAGCCCGGCAGCCTCTTCGTCGCCTTCGTCGGCGAACGCGTGGACGGCCACGACTACGCCGAGGCGGTGATCGAGGCCGGCGCGGCCGCCGTGCTGGCGTCGCGCCCGGTCGGCGTGCCCGCCATCGTCGTCGACGACGTGCAGAGGGCCCTCGGCGCCCTCGCCCGGCACGTCGTCGAACGGCTCGGCGCGACCCTCGTGGCCCTCACCGGTTCCGCGGGCAAGACCAGCACCAAGGACCTGATCGCCCAGGTGCTGCGGAGCAAGGCGCCGACCGTCTTCACCCCCGGTTCCCTCAACAACGAGATCGGACTGCCGCTCACCGCGCTCAGCGCCACCGAGGAGACGAAGTTCCTCGTGCTGGAGATGGGCGCCCGCGGTATCGGCCACATCCGCTATCTGACGGAGCTCACCCCTCCGAGGATCGGTCTCGTCCTCAACGTCGGCACCGCCCACATCGGCGAGTTCGGCGGCCGCGAACAGATCGCGCAAGCAAAGGGCGAGCTCGTCGAGAGCCTCCCCGAGGACGGCGCGGCGATCCTCAACGCGGACGACCCCCTCGTACGCGCCATGGCCTCCCGCACCAAGGCACGCGTGCTCCTCTTCGGAGAGTCCGGCGAAGCGGACGTACGGGCCGAGAACGTGCGGCTCACCGAGAGCGGACAGCCTTCCTTCAGCCTTCGCACACCCTCCGGGTGCAGTGATGTGACCATGCGCCTGTACGGTGAGCACCACGTGTCGAACGCGCTCGCCGCGGCCGCCGTCGCCCATGAGCTGGGCATGTCCGCAGACGAGATCGCCCGCGCGCTCTCCGAGGCGGGCTCCCTCTCCCGCTGGCGGATGGAGGTCACCGAGCGTCCGGACGGCGTGACGGTCGTCAACGACGCCTACAACGCGAACCCCGAGTCCATGCGGGCCGCCCTGCGCGCGCTCGCTGCGATGGGCACAGCCCGTCAGGCACAAGGGGGCCGTACGTGGGCGGTGCTCGGTCAGATGGCCGAGCTCGGGGACGAGGCGCTCGCCGAGCACGACGCGGTCGGACGGCTTGCCGTCCGGCTCAATGTCGGCAAGCTCGTCGCGGTCGGGGGCAGGGAAGCGTCCTGGCTGCAACTGGGCGCATATAACGAGGGTTCGTGGGGTGAGGAGTCGGTGCACGTGTCCGACGCACAGGCGGCTGTCGACCTGTTGCGCAGCGAGCTGCGCCCAGGGGACGTCGTGCTCGTGAAGGCGTCCAGGTCCGTCGGGCTGGAACGGGTGGCGCTCGCGCTGCTCGCCGACGGTACCGAGGGTGAGGTTTCCGCCCGATGATGAAGCAGATCCTGTTCTCGGGTGTACTCGGTCTTTTCCTGACCCTGGCCGGCACTCCGCTGCTGATCAAGCTGCTGGCCCGCAAGGGCTACGGCCAGTACATCCGCGACGACGGCCCGCGCGAGCACGCCAGCAAGCGCGGTACGCCCACCATGGGTGGTATCGCCTTCATCCTGGCGACGATCGCCGCGTACTTCCTGAGCAAGCTCATCACCGGCTACGCGCCGACCTACTCGGGTCTGCTGGTCCTCGGCCTGATGTTCGGCATGGGCATGGTCGGCTTCCTCGACGACTACATCAAGATCGTCAAGAGGCGTTCGCTCGGTCTGCGGGCCAAGGCGAAGATGGCCGGACAGCTGATCGTCGGCATCTCCTTCGCGGTGCTGGCCCTGATGTTCCCGGACAACCGGGGCAACACCCCGGCCTCCACCAAGCTGTCGTTCATCACCGACTTCGGCTGGAAGATCGGCCCGGTGCTGTTCGTCATCTGGGCGCTGTTCATGATCCTCGCGATGTCGAACGGCGTGAACCTGACCGACGGTCTGGACGGCCTCGCCACCGGCGCCTCCGTGCTCGTCTTCGGCGCCTACACGTTCATCGGCGTCTGGCAGTTCCAGGAGTCCTGCGCCAACGCGACGACCCTGACCAACCCGGGCGCCTGCTACGAGGTGCGCGATCCGCTCGACCTGGCCGTGGTGGCCTCCGCGCTGATGGGCGCCTGCCTCGGCTTCCTGTGGTGGAACACCTCGCCCGCGAAGATCTTCATGGGCGACACGGGTTCGCTCGCCCTCGGCGGTGTCCTCACCGGCCTGGCCATCCTCTCCCGCACGGAGCTGCTGGTGGCCATCATGGGCGGCCTGTTCGTCCTCATCACCATGTCGGTGGTCATCCAGGTCGGCTCCTTCAAGCTGACCGGGAAGCGCGTCTTCCGCATGGCACCGCTCCAGCACCACTTCGAACTCAAGGGCTGGTCCGAGGTCCTCGTGGTGGTCCGATTCTGGATCATCCAGGGCATCTGCGTGATCGTCGGACTCGGCCTCTTCTACGCAGGATGGGCAGCCCAGAAGTGACCGACTGGCAGGGAAAGCACGTCACCGTCGCCGGCCTCGGCGTCTCGGGAATTCCGGCGGCCAGGGTCCTGCACGGCCTCGGCGCACTCGTCACCGTCGTCAACGACCGTGACGACGAACGGGCCCGCGCGCAGGCCGCAGAACTGGAGGCGCTCGGCGTCACCGTGCGCCTCGGTGACGGCGCGACCCTGCCCGAGGGCACCGAGCTCATCGTCACCGCGCCCGGCTGGCAGCCGGACAAGCCGCTGTTCACCGCGGCCGCCGCGGCGGGCGTCCCGGTCTGGGGCGACGTCGAACTCGCCTGGCGGCTGCGGGGACTGGACGGCAGGGAGCCGGCCCCCTGGCTCGCCGTCACCGGCACCAACGGCAAGACCACGACCGTCCAGATGCTCGCCTCCATCCTGAAGGCGGCGGGCCTGCGCACGGCCGCGGTCGGCAACATCGGCGTCTCCCTGCTCGACGCGGTCCTCGGCGAGCAGGAGTACGACGTCCTCGCCGTCGAACTCTCCAGCTACCAGCTCCACTGGGCGCCCTCGCTGCGCGCCCACTCCGGGGCGGTACTGAACCTCGCGCCCGACCACCTCGACTGGCACGGCTCCATGGAGGCGTACGCCGCCGACAAGGGCCGTATCTACGAAGGCAATCGGGTCGCCTGCGTCTACAACGTGGCCGACAAGGCCACCGAGGACCTGGTGCGCGCCGCGGACGTCGAGGAGGGCTGCCGCGCCGTCGGCTTCACCCTCGGCGCCCCCGGCCCCTCCCAACTCGGCGTCGTGGACGGCATCCTGGTCGACCGCGCCTTCGTCGAGAACCGGCAGAAGAACGCGCAGGAACTGGCCGAGGTCTCCGACGTCACCCCGCCCGCCCCGCACAACATCGCCAACGCCCTTGCCGCGGCGGCCCTCGCGCGCGCCTACGGAGTGCCTCCACGGGCCGTACGGGACGGACTGCGGGACTTCACCCCGGACGCCCACCGCATCGCGCACGTGGCCGACGTGGACGAGGTCGCCTACGTCGACGACTCCAAGGCCACCAACACGCATGCCGCGGAAGCCTCCTTGGCCGCCTACGAGTCGATCGTGTGGATCGCCGGCGGACTTGCCAAGGGCGCGACCTTCGACGAACTGGTCGCCCGCTCGGCGAAGCGGCTGCGGGGCGCCGTCCTGATCGGCGCGGACCGCGCGCTGATCCGCGAAGCCCTCACGCGACACGCCCCCGAGGTACCGGTCGTCGACCTCGACCGGACCGACACTGGGGCGATGCTCGCGGCGGTCCAGGAGGCCAGGAGGCTCGCCGAGCCCGGGGACACGGTTCTGCTGGCCCCGGCCTGCGCGTCCATGGACATGTTCGCCAACTACAACAAGCGCGGTGACGCGTTCGCGGAGGCGGTCCGCGAACTCGGCGCCTGACCCGGTTGCCTGGCCGGGCGGACCTGGGAGGGACGGACCCGTGACATCGCTGTGGACCGAAGACCCCGATGCCGGCTAGCCGCACCGGCCGCCCTCCCGTGCGCCGGGCCGGCCGGCCCGCCGCCGCGGGAGTGCCGCGCGACAACCCCGTACGCCGGCTGTCCCTGCGCGCCCGCAAGGCCTGGGACCGGCCGCTCACCGCGTACTACCTGATCCTCGGCGGCAGCCTGCTGATCACCGTGCTGGGGCTCGTGATGGTCTACTCGGCCTCGCAGATCACGGCGCTCCAGCTGTCCCTGCCCGGGTCGTTCTTCTTCCGCAAGCAGTTCCTGGCCGCCGCGATCGGCGGGGTCCTGCTGTTCGCCGCCTCGCGGATGCCGGTCAAGCTGCACCGGGCGCTGGCCTATCCGATCCTGGCGGGCGCCGTCTTCATGATGGCCCTCGTGCAGGTGCCCGGGATAGGGCTGTCGGTCAACGGCAACCAGAACTGGATCTCGCTGGGCGGCTCGTTCCAGATCCAGCCCAGCGAGTTCGGCAAGCTCGCGCTCGTGCTCTGGGGCGCGGACCTGCTCGCCCGCAAACAGGACAAGCGGCTGCTGACCCAGTGGAAGCACATGCTGGTGCCGCTCGTGCCCGCCGCCTTCATGCTGCTCGGACTGATCATGCTCGGCGGCGACATGGGCACCGCGATCATCCTCACGGCGATCCTGTTCGGCCTGCTGTGGCTGGCCGGAGCGCCCACCCGGCTGTTCGTCGGCGTGCTGTCCGTGGCCCTGGCGATCGGCTTCGTGCTGATCAAGACGAGCCCCAACCGCATGTCCAGGCTGGCCTGCATCGGGGCGACCGAGCCCGGGCCCCACGACACCTGCTGGCAGGCCGTGCACGGCATCTACGCCCTCGCCTCCGGCGGCCTGTTCGGCTCCGGCCTCGGCGCCAGTGTGGAGAAATGGGGACAACTGCCCGAAGCGCACACCGACTTCATCTTCGCCGTCACCGGGGAGGAACTGGGCCTCGCGGGGACGCTGTCGGTGCTCGCCCTCTTCGCGGCTCTAGGCTATGCGGGTATCCGCGTGGCCGGACGCACGGAGGACCCCTTCGTGAGGTATGCCGCGGGAGGCGTGACCACCTGGATCACGGCCCAGGCCGTGATCAACATCGGTGCGGTGCTCGGTCTGCTGCCGATCGCCGGAGTCCCGCTCCCGCTGTTCTCCTACGGGGGTTCCGCCCTGCTGCCGACCATGTTCGCCATCGGGTTGCTGATCGCCTTCGCGCGTGACGACCCCGCTGCGCGGGCGGCTCTCGCGATGCGGCAACCCCGCTTTGGCAGAAGGCGGGGTGCGGTGAGAGAGTCCGCAAGGGCCGCGGGGCCCCGGAGATGGAACACGATGCGACGGCGTGCCTCTGCGGCGCGTTCGTCCGGAGAGCGGTGAATTTCGGTGCATGTCGTACTCGCCGGCGGGGGGACCGCCGGCCACATCGAGCCCGCGCTCGCCCTCGCGGACGCCCTGCGCAGGCAGGACCCGACCGTGGGGATCACGGCCCTGGGCACGGAACGCGGCCTTGAGACCCGGCTCGTACCGGAGCGGGGCTACGAACTCGCGCTGATCCCGGCCGTACCGCTGCCGCGCAAGCCCACCCCCGAGCTGATCACGGTTCCCGGGCGGCTGCGCGGCACGATCAAGGCCGTCGAGCAGATCATGGAGCGGACCAAGGCCGACGCGGTCGTCGGCTTCGGCGGCTACGTGGCCCTGCCCGGCTATCTGGCGGCCAAGCGCCTCGGCGTGCCGATCGTCATCCACGAGGCCAACGCCCGGCCCGGACTGGCCAACAAGATCGGATCGCGGTACGCGGCCCAGGTCGCCGTCTCCACGCCCGACAGCAAGCTCCGCGGGGCCCGTTACATCGGCATCCCGCTGCGCCGCTCCATCGCCACCCTCGACCGGGCCGCCGTACGCCCCGAGGCGCGCGCCGCGTTCGGGCTCGACCCGAACCTGCCCACGCTCCTGGTGTCGGGCGGCTCCCAGGGCGCCCGCCGCCTCAACGAGGTGGTCCAGCAGGCGGCTCCCTACCTCCAGCAGGCCGGGATCCAGATCCTGCACGCGGTGGGTCCGAAGAACGAACTGCCGCAGGTGCACCAGATGCCGGGGATGCCCCCGTACATCCCGGTACCGTACGTGGACCGGATGGATCTCGCGTACGCCGCGGCCGACATGATGCTCTGCCGCGCGGGCGCGATGACCGTCGCCGAGCTCTCCGCCGTCGGACTGCCCGCCGCCTACGTCCCGCTGCCCATCGGCAACGGTGAACAGCGGCTGAACGCCCAGCCGGTGGTCAAGGCCGGCGGCGGACTGCTGGTCGACGACGCGGAGCTGACCCCGCAGTGGGTGCAGCAGAACGTGCTGCCCGTGCTCGCCGACCCGCACAAGCTGTACGAGATGTCGCGCGCCGCCAGCGAGTTCGGCCGCCGCGACGCCGACGACCTGCTCGTCGGCATGGTGTACGAGGCGATCGCCTCGCGCCACCGCTAGGACCGCATGAGGGAAGGCAGGGAGCGTGGCCGGACCGACGACCGCCGAGCGCGGTGAACGCCACAAGCCGGAGTCCGGCCCGCCCCGGCCGCCCCTCGTGGGGCGGCTCCGCCGCCTTCGTAGGCTCATCATCCTTTTGTTGGCCCTGGTGTTGGCCGGGTCCGCCGCCGTGTGGATCCTCTACGGTTCCCCGTGGCTGCGCACCGAGCGCGTGACCGTCTCCGGCACCCGGGTGCTCACCGACGCGCAGGTGCGGGAGGCGGCCGGCGTACCGGTCGGATCCCCGCTGGTCTCCGTCGACACGGACGCGATCCGGGCACGCCTGCTGAAGCAACTGCCCCGGCTCGACTCGGTCGAGGTCGTCCGGTCCTGGCCGCACGGAATCGGTCTGAACGTGACCGAGCGGATTCCCGTCCTGATCATCGGAAAAGGCCCGAAGTTCGTCGAAGTGGACGCCGGGGGCGTGCGGTTCGCCACGGTCGCCGACGCCCCGAAGGGCGTGCCCGTCCTGGAGTTGGCGGTGCCGAGGAGCAGTACGCCGAGCCGTTTCCCCGCCGACCGGCTGGTGCGCGAGGCGGTGCGGATCGCGGGGGACATTCCGGGCCGGGTCGCCCGTGACACCCGTACGGTCAAGGTCCGTTCGTACGACGCCGTGTCCCTGGAACTGAGCGGCGGCCGGACCGTGGAGTGGGGCAGCGCGGAGAACGGCCGGGCGAAGGCCAGGACACTCCTTGCTCTCATGAAAGCCGATTCCGGGGCCCGGCACTTCGACGTAAGTGCCCCCACCGCCCCCGCCTCCTCGGGCAGTTGACCCGCATCGGCGCAGGCCAGCACCCTGGTTGGGCAGTGCTGCGCCTGATCACATAGGGTGAAAAGAAAAACGGGAGGTTCGGCGTGTTCGTTGAACGCGCGCCACTTGTCGACTTAGTGTCCTGTTCGGAAGAGTCCAAGGAACAGACACACTGGTAACCCTAAACTTCAGCGTTAGGGTTCGGGTCGGCGTTCGGACCGTCCCACTCGGCATCAGTCGTCGGATCGCGAGCACGCGAGGCGACGACACGTAACTCGAGGCGAGAGGCCTTCGACGTGGCAGCACCGCAGAACTACCTCGCAGTCATCAAAGTCATCGGTGTCGGCGGCGGTGGTGTCAATGCCATCAACCGGATGATCGAGGTCGGTCTCAAGGGCGTCGAGTTCATCGCCATCAACACCGACGCGCAGGCGCTGTTGATGAGCGACGCCGACGTCAAGCTCGACGTCGGCCGGGAACTCACGCGCGGCCTCGGGGCCGGAGCGAACCCCGCGGTCGGCCGCAAGGCCGCCGAGGACCACCGCGAGGAGATCGAGGAGGTCCTCAAGGGGGCCGACATGGTCTTCGTGACGGCCGGAGAGGGCGGCGGCACCGGCACCGGCGGCGCGCCCGTCGTGGCCAACATCGCCCGCTCGCTCGGCGCCCTCACCATCGGCGTGGTCACCCGCCCCTTCACCTTCGAGGGCCGGCGCCGCGCGAACCAGGCCGAGGACGGCATCGCGGAGCTCCGCGAAGAGGTCGACACCCTCATCGTCATCCCGAACGACCGGCTGCTGTCCATCTCGGACCGCCAGGTCTCCGTCCTCGACGCCTTCAAGTCGGCGGACCAGGTCCTGCTCTCCGGTGTCCAGGGCATCACGGACCTCATCACCACCCCCGGTCTGATCAACCTCGACTTCGCCGACGTCAAGTCGGTCATGTCCGAGGCCGGTTCCGCCCTCATGGGCATCGGCTCGGCCCGCGGCGACGACCGCGCGGTGGCGGCGGCCGAGATGGCGATCTCCTCGCCGCTGCTCGAAGCCTCCATCGACGGCGCCCGGGGCGTCCTGCTGTCCATCTCCGGCGGCTCCGACCTCGGCCTGTTCGAGATCAACGAGGCGGCCCAGCTGGTCAGCGAGGCGGCCCACCCCGAGGCCAACATCATCTTCGGCGCCGTCATCGACGACGCACTCGGCGACGAGGTGCGGGTCACCGTCATCGCCGCCGGCTTCGACGGCGGGCAGCCGCCGGCCAAGCGGGAGAACGTCCTCGGCTCGGCCACGGCCCGGCGCGAGGAGCCCGCTCCGGCCCGCCAGGCCGAGAGCCGCCCGTCCTTCGGGTCGCTCGGCAGCGTGACGCCCAAGGAGCCCGCTCCGGAGCCCGCCCCCGAGCCGGTCAGCGAACTGCCGGTGTCCCCGCCGGTCCCGCCGTCCCGCTCGTACTCGGACAGCGCGGCCGAGGAACTGGACGTGCCGGACTTCCTGAAGTGATAGGACAGCGCTCCGCTGCGAGCACCGTGAGCGGCGCCCACTTCGCCTTCACCGACAGGTGGGGCGGGGTGAGCGCCGTTCCGTACGAGGAGCTCAACCTCGGCGGGGCGGTCGGCGACGACCCCGGTGCTGTGCGCGCCAACCGGGAACTGGCCGCGAAGGCGCTCGGGCTCGACCCGGCCCTGGTCGTCTGGATGAACCAGGTGCACGGGCCGGACGTGGCGGTCGTCGAGGAGCCCTGGGGCGCCTCGGAGATCCCCTCCGTCGACGCGGTCGTCACCACCCGGCGCGGGCTCGCGCTCGCCGTGCTCACCGCCGACTGCACCCCCGTCCTGCTGGCCGACCCGGTCGCCGGTGTGGCGGCCGCCGCCCACGCGGGACGGCCCGGCATGATCGCCGGCGTGGTCCCCGCGGCCGTACGGGCCATGGTGGAGCTCGGCGCCGATCCGGCCAGGATCGTGGCCCGGACCGGACCCGCCGTCTGCGGACGGTGCTACGAGGTGCCGGACGCGATGCGCGCCGAGGTCGCCGCCGTGGAGCCCGCGGCCTACGCCGAGACGAGCTGGGGGACGCCCGCGGTCGACGTGACCGCGGGGGTGCACGCGCAGCTCGAACGGCTCGGGGTGCGCGACCGGGAGCAGTCGCCGGTGTGCACGCTCGAATCGCAGGACCACTTCTCCTACCGACGGGACCGCACCACCGGGCGGCTCGCGGGATATGTCTGGCTGGACTGATGGGGCATGACGGACCGTAAGGCTCAACTCGCCGCGAACCTGGCGAAAGTGGAAGAGCGCATCACGGCGGCGTGCACGGACGCCGGACGCAAGCGCGAAGAAGTGACCCTGATCGTGGTCACCAAGACCTATCCCGCCAGTGATGTGCGGATCCTGTCCGAACTCGGTGTGCGTCACGTGGCC
Source organism: Streptomyces sp. NPDC127038 (assembly GCF_042725875.1). Classification (NCBI taxonomy): domain Bacteria; kingdom Bacillati; phylum Actinomycetota; class Actinomycetes; order Kitasatosporales; family Streptomycetaceae; genus Streptomyces; species Streptomyces sp. NPDC127038. The sequence goes on from NZ_JBHXDQ010000024.1 coordinate 93,151, forward strand.
GAGAACCGGGACCAGGATGCCGCGCCCAAGAGTACGGAGTGCTCCGATCTGCCCCTGTTGTGGCATTTCGTGGGGCAATTGCAGACCAACAAAGTGCGTTCTGTGGTCGGTTACGCGGATTTCGTGCAGTCCGTCGACCGTTCCCGGCTCGTCACCTCTCTTTCGAGGGAGGCGGAACGGGCGGAACGCGAAGTGGGATGTCTCATCCAGGTCGCGCTGGACGCCCAGGAGAGCGGCCGGGGCGAGCGGGGCGGTGTCGGGCCCGGCGGGGTCGAGGAGTTGGCCGCGCTCGTGGCGGACTCCCCGGGACTCCGGCTCGACGGGCTGATGACCGTGGCTCCGCTCACGGGCGAGTACGCGGGGCGCCAACAACAGGCGTTCGAGCGGCTGATGGATTTGTCGACTGCCGTGCGCCGGGCCCATCCGGCTGCGAACATGGTCTCGGCAGGGATGAGCTCGGATCTCGAACAGGCCGTGGCGGCCGGAGCGACACATGTACGCGTCGGTACTGCGGTACTCGGACTCCGACCCGGCCTCCGGTAACGTCGCCAAGAAGTCGGACCACAGCAGAAAATATGGTCATTACCGCCAAATGCGGGCATAACGACCTCGTGGATCGCGGGCACTTGGCAATTCGTCAGCCGATCCACCACAGAGCGGAGGACTCAGAGCATGGCCGGCGCGATGCGCAAGATGGCGGTCTACCTCGGCCTCGTGGAGGACGATGGGTACGACGGCAGAGGATTCGACCCCGACGACGACTTCGAGCCCGAGCTCGACCCGGAGCCCGAGCGTGACCGGCGACGGCATGAGCCGGTGCACCAGTCACATCAGGCGCACTCGTCCCAAAGGGACGAACCGGTACGAGTGGTGCAGCCCTCGGCGCCCCGCGACCCGGTGCCGCATTCCGCGTCGCTCGCCGCGGAGTCCGGGCGCCCGGCGCGCATCGCCCCCGTGGCATCCATCACACAAGAACGTCAGAGCCTGGAGAAGAACGCCCCGGTGATCATGCCCAAGGTCGTGTCGGAACGAGAGCCGTACCGGATCACCACGCTGCACCCCCGGACCTACAACGAGGCCCGTACCATCGGGGAACACTTCCGTGAGGGCACCCCGGTGATCATGAACCTGACGGAGATGGACGACACTGACGCGAAGCGCCTTGTCGACTTCGCCGCCGGTTTGGTGTTCGGTCTCCACGGCAGCATCGAGCGGGTGACGCAGAAGGTGTTCCTGTTGTCGCCTGCTAACGTCGATGTCACGGCGGAGGACAAGGCCCGCATCGCAGAGGGCGGGTTCTTCAACCAGAGCTGAGACGCAGTACCGGGAACACCGTAGGAAAACAGGGGAGAGGGAAGCGCGGATCATGAGCGTGGTCGGGCAGGTCTTCTACATCGCGCTGATGTGCTTCCTCATCGTGCTGATTTTCCGGCTGGTCATGGACTACGTCTTCCAGTTCGCCCGCTCATGGCAACCCGGCAAGGCGATGGTGGTCGTTCTGGAGGCCACCTACACTGTCACCGATCCACCGCTCAAGCTTCTGCGGCGGTTCATTCCGCCGCTGCGTCTCGGGGGCGTGGCGCTTGACCTGTCCTTCTTCGTGCTGATGATCATCGTCTTCATCTTGATCAGACTTACGCAGAACTTGATGTGAGCGATGTGAACGATACGGTCTTGCCGAATGCCGACGACTACGTTGAGGTGAAGAGATGCCGTTGACCCCCGAGGACGTGCGGAACAAGCAGTTCACGACCGTCCGCCTCCGAGAAGGCTATGACGAGGACGAGGTCGATGCCTTCCTCGACGAGGTCGAAGCCGAACTGACCCGCCTGCTCCGCGAGAACGAGGACCTGCGCGCCAAGCTGGCCGCCGCCACGCGCGCGGCCGCGCAGAACCAGCAGCAGCAGGGTATGCGCAAACCGCCCGAGCAGCAGGACCAGCAGGGCCCGCCGCAGGGTATGCGAGGGCCCGGCGCTCCTGTGCCCGCGGGGATATCAGGTCCGCCGCAGGGCATGGGCGGTCCCATGGGTGGTCCCATGGGCGGCCCGCCCCAGCTGCCGAGCGGTGCTCCCGCGCTGCCCGCGGGTCCCAGTGGTCAGGGCGGCCCGCAGGGTCAGGGTCCGATGGGTCAGGGCCCCATGGGTCAGGGTCCGATGGGCCAGGGTCCGATGGGTCAGGGCCCCATGGGTCAGGGTCCGATGGGCCAGGGTCCGATGGGTCAGGGCCCCATGGGCCAGGGTGGCCCCGGTCAGATGCAGCAGATGGGTGGCCCCATGGGCCAGGGCGGCCCCGGCCAGATGCAGCAGATGGGCGGCCCGATGGGCGGTCCCATGGGTGGCCCCATGGGCGGTCCGATGGGTGGCCCCATGGGTGGTCCGATGGGCGGCCCCGGTCAGCAGATGCAGCAGCAGGGCCCCGGTGGCGACAGCGCCGCCCGTGTCCTCTCGCTGGCTCAGCAGACCGCCGACCAGGCGATCGCCGAGGCACGCTCCGAGGCCAACAAGATCGTCGGCGAGGCCCGCAGCCGCGCCGAGGGTCTGGAGCGCGACGCCCGTGCCAAGGCCGACGCCCTGGAGCGGGACGCGCAGGAGAAGCACCGCGTCGCGATGGGCTCCCTGGAGTCCGCCCGCGCCACGCTGGAGCGCAAGGTCGAGGACCTGCGCGGCTTCGAGCGCGAGTACCGCACGCGTCTGAAGTCCTACCTGGAGTCGCAGCTGCGCCAGCTGGAGACGCAGGCGGACGACTCGCTCGCCCCGCCGCGCACTCCGGCCGCCGCGTCCCTGCCGGCGTCCTCCGCGCCCTCGATGGCTCCCGCGGGTGCCGGTGCGCCGTCCTACGGCGGCAACCCGGGCATGGGCGGCGGCATGGGCGGACCGTCGCAGGGCGGACCGTCCTACGGCGGGCAGCAGCAGATGTCGCCCGCGATGACCCAGCCGATGGCTCCGGTGCGGCCCCAGGGCCCGTCGCCGATGCAGCAGGCGCCCTCGCCGATGCGCGGGTTCCTCATCGACGAGGACGACAACTGACGGCGGCTCGCACGCCATAGGCGTCGGCAGCATTCAGGGCGGGGCCCCCGGAGAGATCCGGGGGCCCCGCCCTTTTGCACGCCCGCCAAGGGCCTGCACGGGGCCCAGGAGGCGCCGGAACGGGTGCGCGGGCCTTCTTCCCGGCCCGGACCCCTCGAACGCCCCGTACGACCGGCCCACAACGCCGAGCACCACGGCTCTCAGCCCCGGCCGGGAGATCTCAGCGTCGGCCGGGCACGTTTCCGCTCCGGCCGGGAGACCTCAGCCCTGGCCGCGCACAGCTCAGCCCCGGCCGGGAGATCTCGGCCTCGGCCGGACACATCTCAGCCCCGGCCGGGAAAATTTCAGCCCCTCCGGCGTTTGAGGAGCGGGGTCCGGGGCGGAGCCCCGGGGACGGGCAGGGGCGGAGGGGGCGAGAAGACACCGGGCGGAACCCCGGCCGAGCCCGTGCGGCCTCACCGGACGGGGCAGGGGCGGTCCGGCACGATCCGGGAGCCGAGCCGAGCTGCCGAAGCCGAGCCGAGCTGCCGAAGCCGGGCCGCGACGCCGAAGCCGGGCCGCGGCGCCGGCCCCGGAACGGCGGAGGCCCGGGGCCGCCAGGAGGTCCTGGGGGCCCCGGGCCTTCGGCACGGGTGGGAGATCCGCGTCACGCCTTGCGGAGACGGAACACCAGGGACAGCCCCTCGTCGGTGAACGGCTCCCCGTACGCCCCGTCGGCCTCGCCCTGGGCGAAGTCCGTGGCGAGCACCTCGTCCGCGATGAGCCCGGCGTGCTCGCCGAGCGCCGCGACGACCGCCGGGTCCGTGGAGGTCCAGCGCAGCGCGATGCGGTCGGCGACGTCGAGGCCGCTGTTCTTGCGGGCCTCCTGGATCAGCCGGATCGCGTCACGGGCGAGGCCCGCCTGCCGCAGCTCCTCGGTGATCTCCAGGTCGAGCGCGACGGTCGCGCCGGAGTCGGAGGCCACCGACCAGCCCTCGCGGGGGGTCTCCGTGATGATGACCTCGTCCGGGGCCAGGCTCACGCTCTCGCCGCCGACCTCGACCGACGCGGTGCCCTCGCGCAGGGCGAGCGACAGGGCGGCGGCATCGGCCTGGGCGATGGCCTTCGCCACATCCTGGACGCCCTTGCCGAAGCGCTTGCCCAGGGCGCGGAAGTTCGCCTTCGCGGTGGTGTCGACCAGTGAACCGCCGACCTCGGAGAGCGACGCGAGGGAACTCACATTCAGTTCCTCGGTGATCTGCGCGTGCAGCTCGGGGTCGAGCGTCGCGAAGCCGGTCGCGGCGATCAGCGCGCGGGACAGCGGCTGACGGGTCTTGACGCCGGACTCCGCGCGCGTGGCGCGGCCCAGCTCGACGAGACGGCGCACCAGCAGCATCTGGCGCGACAGCTCCGGGTCGATGACGGACAGGTCCGCCTCGGGCCAGGACGACAGGTGCACCGACTCGGGCGCCTCCGGGGTGACCGGGACGACCAGGTCCTGCCAGACCCGCTCGGTGATGAACGGGGTCAGCGGGGCCATCAGCCGCGTGACCGTCTCCACGACCTCGTGCAGGGTGCGCAGCGCGGCCTTGTCGCCCTGCCAGAAGCGGCGGCGGGAGCGGCGCACGTACCAGTTCGAGAGGTCGTCGACGAAGGCCGACAGGAGCTTTCCGGCCCGCTGGGTGTCGTACGCCTCCAGAGCCTGCGTCACCTGGTCGGTGAGCGCGTGGAGTTCGGACAGCAGCCAGCGGTCCAGGACCGGACGGTCCGCCGGCGCCGGGTCGGCCGCGCTGGGCGCCCAGTCGCTGGTGCGGGCGTACAGGGCCTGGAAGGCGACGGTGTTCCAGTACGTGAGGAGCGTCTTGCGGACGACCTCCTGGATGGTGCCGTGGCCCACGCGCCGCGCCGACCACGGGGAGCCGCCGGCCGCCATGAACCAGCGCACCGCGTCGGCGCCGTGCTGGTCCATCAGCGGGATCGGCTGGAGGATGTTGCCCAGGTGCTTGGACATCTTGCGGCCGTCCTCGGCGAGGATGTGGCCGAGGCACACGACGTTCTCGTACGAGGACTTGTCGAACACCAGGGTGCCGACGGCCATCAGCGTGTAGAACCAGCCGCGCGTCTGGTCGATGGCCTCGGAGATGAACTGGGCCGGGTAGCGGCTCTCGAAGATCTCCTTGTTCTTGTACGGGTAGCCCCACTGCGCGAACGGCATCGAACCCGAGTCGTACCAGGCGTCGATGACCTCGGGGACGCGGGTCGCCGTCAGACCGCAGCCGCCCTGCGGGCACGGGAAGGTCACCGCGTCGATGTACGGGCGGTGCGGGTCGAGCTCGGACTGGTCGGTGCCGGTCAGCTCGGTCAGCTCCGCGCGCGAGCCGACACAGGTGAGGTGGCCCTCCTCGCAGGTCCACAGCGGCAGCGGGGTGCCCCAGTAACGGCTGCGCGAGAGCGCCCAGTCGATGTTGTTGTTCAGCCAGTCGCCGAAGCGGCCGTGCTTGACCGACTCCGGGAACCAGTTGGTGCCCTCGTTCTCCTCCAGGAGGCGGTCCTTGACGGCCGTCGTGCGGATGTACCAGGAGGGCTGCGCGTAGTACAGGAGCGCGGTGTGGCAGCGCCAGCAGTGCGGGTAACTGTGCTCGTACGGCACGTGCTTGAAGAGCAGGCCGCGGCTCTGGAGGTCCTCGGTGAGCTTTTCGTCCGCCTTCTTGAAGAAGACGCCGCCCACCAGGGGGACGCTCTCCTCGAAGGTGCCGTTCGGGCGGATCGGGTTCACCACCGGGAGGCCGTACGAGCGGCACACCTTGAGGTCGTCCTCGCCGAAGGCGGGGGACTGGTGGACCAGACCCGTGCCGTCCTCGGTCGTCACGTACTCGGCGTTGACGACGAAGTGGGCGGCCTCGGGGAACTCGATGAGCTCGAACGGACGTTGATACGTCCAGCGCTCCATCTCGGCACCCGTGAAGGACTCGCCGGTGGTCTCCCAGCCCTCGCCGAGCGCCTTCTCCACGAGCGGCTGCGCGACGACGAGCTGCTCCTCGCCGTTCGTCACGACGGAGTAGGTGACGTCCGGGTGGGCGGCGACCGCGGTGTTGGACACCAGCGTCCACGGGGTGGTCGTCCACACCAGGAGCGCGGCGCGGCCGGCCAGCGGACCGGAGGTGAGCGGGAAACGGACGTACACGGAGGGGTCGACGATGGTCTCGTAGCCCTGGGCCAGCTCGTGGTCGGACAGGCCCGTCTCGTCGCGCGGGCACCAGGGCGCCACGCGGTAGTCCTGGACCAGCAGGCCCTTGTTGAAGATCTCCTTGAGCGACCACCACACGGACTCGATGTACTCGGGGTCCATGGTCCGGTAGGCGTCGTCCAGGTCGACCCAGTAGCCCATGCGGTTGGTCAGCTCGGTGAACGCGTCGGTGTGGCGGGTCACGGACTCGCGGCACCGGTCGTTGAACTCGGCGATGCCGAACGCCTCGATGTCCTGCTTGCCGGTGAAGCCGAGCTCCTTCTCGACCGCCAGCTCCACCGGGAGACCGTGGCAGTCCCAGCCGGCCTTGCGGCCCACGTGGTAGCCGCGCATGGTGCGGAAGCGCGGGAAGACGTCCTTGAAGACGCGCGCCTCGATGTGATGGGCACCCGGCATGCCGTTGGCGGTGGGCGGGCCTTCGTAGAACACCCACTCCGGCCGGCCCTCGGACTGCTCGAGGCTCTTGGCGAAGATCTTCTGCTCACGCCAGAAGTCGAGCACGGCGTGCTCGAGTGCGGGCAGGTCGACCTGGGCGGGCACCTGGCGGTACGTCGGCGCTGTCATCGGCGAGCTTCCTCCAACGGACTTTCTGCCTTCCGTCGGAGGGACGAGAGCCGTGTTGCTACGGACGCCGTGTGCGGCGCGCTCCCGCGGTACCACCCTCCTTGGCCCTCCGATGCGCCCTTCGCGCCGGTGGGCCCCCTCATTGGGGTCGCGATGCCGGGTCTACTGGCCCCAGAGGGGTGTTCTGCCGGCGGCTCCGGGGTGATCTTCACGTCGCGCTCGCCCCCGGGCTTCCACCGTCCCCGGGTCGCTCCTGGCCGCGTACGCCGCTACTCGTCCCCATCCACGCTTCTCGCTGCGCCCAGTGTACGGCGCCACGGGGACAGCGGCCGACCGGTTTTCCCGGGCACCGCCGTGGCCTGCGGGATGACCCGAATGGCGAGGCGGGCGCGTCCGGATCACGGGACGCCGGTCCCGGCGGATTACCCGGCGGGGAGCTGGGCACAACGCAGGCAGACTCGCCGCGCGGGGCTCGCGCGGCGGGCGGATCGTGCTCAGGTCCCGTTGCCGCGGGCCGGGAGTCGATTTATCGTCCCAGCACGATTCGCGAGCAAGATCACAATATGTGAAGGGGCCGCGGCCATGGTGGCGAAGAAGACCGCCGTACAGCAGTCGGCGTCGGGCAGATCCACGAGAGCGGCGGCCAAGGACACGGACGGGAAGAAGAGCGCACAGGCGGCCCCGGCGACGGCGGAAGAGTCCGTCGGGACGGCCTCCGCGAAGACGGCGGGAACGAGGACGGCCGGGACGAAGGAGGCCGCCTCCGGGACCACGTCCGCGAAGGGCGCGGGCCGCAGGACGACCACGAGGAAGGCCGGCGCAAAGAAGGCGGCGCCCTCGGCGGCGAAGCACACCTCGGGGAAATCCGCGGCGCCGGCCGGCGCCGCGGCGAGGAAGAGCGCGGGCACGGCCGCCAAGAGCACCGGCACGGCGGGCAAGACCACCGGCACGGCCGGGAAGACTGCCGCCCCGGCGGCCCAGGGCGCGGCCGAGGCCGCGAAGACGACGGGAGCCACGACAGTGGTTGCGAAGAAGACCCGCGGCGCGGCCACGGCCGCGAAGAAGGCCACCGCGGTACCCAAGGCGAGGATCGCCGCGGTGGAGCCCGGAGAGCTCGCGGTGCGGCCGGGGGAGGACCCCTGGACGCCGGAGGAGGTCGGGGAGGCCCGCGCGGAGCTCCAGTCGGAGGCGCTGCGGCTGCGCGCCGAGATCTCCTCGTCCGAGGAGGCCCTCGCGGGCCTGATGCGCGACTCCGGCGACGGAGCGGGCGACGACCAGGCGGACACCGGTACGAAGAACATCACCCGCGAGCACGAGATGGCGCTCAACTCGAACGCGCGCGAGACGCTGGAGCAGACCGAGCACGCCCTGGAACGCCTCGACGCGGGCACCTACGGGCTCTGCGAGAACTGCGGCAACCCCATCGGGAAGGCCCGGATGCAGGCCTTCCCGCGCGCCACCCTGTGCGTCGAGTGCAAGCAGAAGCAGGAACGCAGGCACTGAGCGCCCCGGAGCCGCCGTCCCGCGCGCGGGAGCGCCCCTGAGCAGGGGAGCCCGCGCGCGGGAGTGATCCTGGCCACCTTCGCCCGCGGGCGTGTGCCGTACCCTCGTCCTCAGTCAGGAACCTAGGTCGAGGGACTCACTCACGTGGCAGAGGCGGAGCGCATCATCGGTACGCCGGACATTCCAGGGGCGGCGGCCGCCGAACCGGAGCGGTCCGGTGGGAACGCGGCGTCCGGAGACCGGTCCGGGGCCGACGCGCCGGCCCAGGCCGAGCGGCCCCGGGGCAAGCGCAGGATCGCCGTGCTCTTCACGGTGGCCGTGCTCGCGTACGCCCTCGATCTGGTCAGCAAGATGATCGTGGTGGCGAAGCTGGAGCACCACGACTCGATCGACATCCTCGGGGACTGGCTGAAGTTCGAGGCGATCCGCAACGCGGGTGCCGCCTTCGGCTTCGGCCAGGCCTTCACGGTCATCTTCACGGTGATCGCGGCGGCGGTGATCGTCGTCATCGCGCGGCTCGCCCGCAAGCTCTACAGCGTGCCGTGGGCCATCGCGCTGGGCCTGCTGCTCGGCGGCGCGCTCGGCAACCTGACCGACCGGGTCTTCCGCTCGCCCGGCGTCTTCGAGGGCGCGGTCGTGGACTTCATCGCACCCAAGCACTTCGCCGTCTTCAACCTCGCCGACTCGGCGATCGTCTGCGGCGGCATCCTGATCGTGCTGCTGTCCTTCAGGGGCCTGGACCCGGACGGCACGGTCCACAAGGACTGACCCTCTCCCGGCTTCCGTACGGGCCGTCTCTCGGCCCGTACGAACGCCTCGGGCGGGCTCCTGCCGGGCACTGGCGTTCGGGCCGTGGTCGGGTGGTGTCCGAGCCGTCCGGCATACTCGACGGGTGAGCACCATTCCCGAGATCCGCACCCTGCCCGTGCCCGACGGCCTGGAGGGCGAGCGCGTCGACGCCGCCATCTCCCGCATGCTGGGCTTCTCCCGTACCAAGGCCGCAGAGCTCGCCGCGGCGGGGAAGGTCACGGTCGACGGCTCGGTGGTCGGCAAGTCCGAGCGCGTGCACGGCGGCGCCTGGCTCGAGGTGGAGATGCCCGGGGCCCCCGCACCCGTCCAGATCGTCGCCGAGCCCGTCGAGGGCATGGAGATCATCCATGACGACGACGACGTGCTCGTGATCGTCAAGCCCGTCGGCGTGGCCGCGCACCCCAGCCCCGGCTGGTCGGGACCGACCGTCATCGGTGGTCTCGCGGCCGCCGGCTACCGCATCTCGACCTCGGGCGCCGCCGAGCGCCAGGGCATCGTCCACCGCCTGGACGTGGGCACCTCGGGCCTGATGACGGTCGCCAAGTCCGAGTACGCGTACACCTCGCTCAAGCGCCAGTTCAAGGAGCGCACGGTCGACAAGCGCTACCACGCGCTCGTGCAGGGCCACCCGGACCCGACCAGCGGCACCATCGACGCGCCCATCGGACGCCACCCGAACCACGACTACAAGTGGGCGGTCACGGCCGAGGGCAAGCCCTCCGTCACGCACTACGACCTGATCGAGGCGTTCCGCGCCGCCTCCCTGCTCGACATCAAGCTGGAGACCGGGCGCACCCACCAGATCCGCGTCCACATGTCGGCCCACCGCCACCCCTGCGTCGGCGACCTGACCTACGGCGCCGACCCCACGCTCGCCAAGCGCCTCGGCCTCACCCGCCAGTGGCTGCACGCGGTGCGGCTCGGCTTCGAGCACCCCGCGGACGGCCGCTGGGTCGAGTTCGAGACCGGCTACCCCGAGGACCTTCAGCGGGCCCTCGACAAGGTCCGTGAGGAGAGCAACGCGTGAGCGGCGCTCCGGGCACGGACGCCTCCCCGGCGGGTGTGTACGAGGTACGGGTCGCCGAGCGCGCCGAGGACCGTGAGGCCTGCTTCGCGGTCCGCAAGGACGTCTTCGTCGGCGAGCAGGGCGTCCCGCAGGACATCGAGTACGACGCCTACGACCCCGGCGCCCTGCACGTGCTGGCGGTCCGCGAGGACGGCGTGCCGCTCGGCACCGGGCGCCTCCTTGAGGGCGAGGCGGCCGCCGCGAAGGTCGGCGGGGATCCGGCCGTCGGCTCCCTCGGACGGCTCGCCGTGACCCGCGAGGCGCGCGGACTGGGCGTCGGCGCCGCGCTCGTGGGGGCCATCGAGACCGCGGCACGCGCGCGTGGGCTGGCCGCCGTCGACCTGCACGCGCAGACCCACGCGCTCGGCTTCTACGAACGGCTCGGATACGTGGCCTACGGTCCGGAGTTCGCGGACGCGGGAATGCCGCACCGCGCGATGCGCAAGGCGCTGTGAACCGGGGATCGCGCTAGCCGCGTGGCACGCTGGGGGTCCGGACCGCCTTTGATCGTCCAGACCCCCGGAGCGCTGACCGTGGATCAGTTGGCCCTGCTGTTCGTGCTGCTGCTCGGGGCCGTGGTCAGCGTCCCGCTCGGAGAACGGTGGGGGCTTCCCGCACCGGTCCTGATGACCCTGCTCGGCATGGTGCTGGCCGTGCTGGACTTCGTCCCGAACGTGGACATCCCGCCCGAACTGATCCTGCCCGCGCTGCTGCCGCCGCTGCTGTACGCCGCGGTGCGCCGCACCTCGTGGAGACAGTTCGCCGCGAACAGACGCCCGATCTTCCTGCTCGCCGTGGCCCTGGTGTTCGTCACCACGCTTGCTGTCGCGGGCGTCGCGAGCTCGATCGTGCCGGGCCTGCCGGTCGCCGCCGCCTTCGCGCTCGGCGCCCTCGTGGCACCTCCCGACCCGGTCGCGGCGACCGCCGTCGCGGGCCAGCTCGGGCTGCCGCGCCGGCTGGTGTCGATCCTGGAGGGGGAGGGGCTCTTCAACGACGTGACGGCGATCGTGCTCTACCACGTGGCCATCGCCGCCGTCGTCAGCGGAAGCTTCTCGCCCTGGCGGGCCGGACTCGACTTCGTGCTCTCCGCCGTCGTCGCGCTCGCCGTCGGACTGGCCCTCGGCTGGGCCGCCAACCGGCTGATGACCCTGGTCGGCGACGCCTCCCTCCAGGTCGGTCTCACGCTGCTGGTGCCCTACGCCGCCTACGTGCTGGCCGAGGAGGCGCACGGATCGGGCGTGCTCGCCGTGCTCGTCACCGCCCTGTTCCTGGCCGAGTACGCCACCGACGCCGACGACGTCATGACCCGGCTCGCGGGATCGACCGTCTGGGAGGTGGTGGACACCCTCGTCACCGGGGTGGCGTTCGGGCTCATCGGACTGGAACTGCACAACGCGATCCGTACGGCGTCGGGGCGCTGGGGCGAACTGCTCGGCTGGGCCGCCACGATCGTGGTGGTGGTCGTGTTCGTCCGCCTGGCCTGGCTGCTGCCGGCGACCTGGCTGACCAAACGGCTGCACGCCAAGCGCGACTACGACGAGGAGATCCCGACCTCCTGGCGGGAGACCGTGGTCATGTGGTGGGCCGGGATGCGCGGGGTCGCCTCCGTGGCCCTGGCGCTCGCGATCCCGCTGAAGGTGGACGACGGATCGCCGTTCCCCGACCGCGACGAGATCGTGTTCATCGCCTTCGGGGTGATCATGGCGACCCTGGTGCTCCAGGGACTCACCCTGCCGTGGCTGGTCAGGAGACTCGGGGTGCGGGCCGACGAGGACGTCGAGAAGGCCTTCGAGAAGGAACTCGCGGTACGGGCCGCCAAGGCCGCGCGGCGCAGGCTGAGGGAGATCGAGGAGGTGGAGGAGCTGCCGGAGGAAGTGTCCGAGCAACTGCTGCGCCGGGCCTTCGAGATCGGTGTGCGGATCAGCCCCGACATGGGGGACGAGGAACGGCGCGAGGCGCATGTCCAGCGGGTCCGCAGGATGCGGAGGATGCGGCGGATCCAGGGCGAGATGATGAGCGCGGCCCGGCACGAGGTGCTGTCGGCGCGGAGCGAGCCCGGGGCCGACCCGGAGATCGTGGACCGGGTCCTGCGCCACCTCGACGTCCGCAGCCTCCGCTGAGGCTCCCGGAGGCTGCGCTCCGCCGCCGCCCCTGGAGACAGACGCCCCTGGAGACAACAGCCTCCGCCGACGCCCCAGGAGGCGTCAGCCGCGTCCTGGGCCGGTGCGCGGCGGTTCGTGGGCGTGCCGGCCGTGGTGCGTGCGGGCCGCCACCGCGTCGGCCTCCGGACGGCCCGCCCGCGTGACCTGCCCCGGAAGGGGCGCCGCCTCGGCGGTGCTGACGCGGGGCAGCGCGTAGGGGTGCTGCTCGTTCAGCCAGCGGAGCAGCTGCTCGCGGACCGTGACCCGTACCGTCCAGATGTCGTCCGCGTCCTTCGCGGTGACCAGGGCGCGCACCTGCATGGTGCTGGGCGTCGAGTCGGTGACGGCGAGGCCGTAGTCACGGCCGTCCCAGGCCGGGCACGCGCGCAGGATGTCGCGCAGCTTCCCGCGCATCGCCTCCACCGGGGCGCTGTGGTCGAGGTGCAGGAAGACGATCCCGGTCATCTGGGGAGTGCCGCGGGACCAGTTCTCGAAGGGCTTGGAGGTGAAGTAGGAGACCGGCATGGTGATCCGGCGCTCGTCCCACGTCCGTACCGTCAGGAACGTCAGGGTGATCTCCTCGACCGTGCCCCACTCGCCGTCGACCACCACGGTGTCGCCGAGCCGCACCATGTCGCCGAAGGCGATCTGAAGTCCGGCGAAGAGGTTCGAGAGCGTGGACTGGGCGGCGACACCGGCGACGATGCCGAGGATCCCGGCCGAGGCCAGCAGCGAGGCTCCGGCCGCGCGCATCGCGGGGAAGGTGAGCAGCATCGCGGCGGCCGCGACGACACCGACGACCGCGGTGACCACCCGCTGGATCAGCGTGACCTGGGTGCGGACCCGGCGGATCCGGGCCGGATCGCGGTGCGCGTTCGCGTAGCGGCTGTACGAGGTCTCGACGACCGCCGTGGCGATGCTCACCACCAGCCAGGCGGCGGCGCCGATGAGGATCAGGGTCAGGGTCCGGCCGATGCCGGTCCGGTGTTCGACCAGGATCCGCACCTGGCCGTAGGACCCTCTGAGCAGGGCGGCGAAGAGGACCAGCTGGAAGGGGACGCGGCCGCGGCGGAGCAGCCCCCACAGGGAGGTCTCGCTGTGCCGGTCGGCGGCCCTGCGCAGCAGACGGTCCACGGACCATCCGATGAGCAGGGTGAGCACGACCGAGCCGCCGACGACGATCACCGGGCGCAGTACGTTCTCCATGCCTGAGAACGTAACCGGCCCTCGGCATCATGAACCTGTGTTCTCCGGGCGGAACCGGGTATCCCAGGGAGCCGCTCCGGAGCTCACCGGCGACGCGGGTCCCATCGGTGCCGCGACACGGCCGGACCTGCGCTGTCGGGGTACGCCGGACCTGCGCTGTCGGTGGCGGCTGGCACCATGGAGTCCATGAACATCATGCTTTTTCACTCGACCTACGGACTACGGCCGGCGGTGCGCGCGGCGGCGGACCGGCTGCGGGCCGCGGGTCACGAGGTGTGGACCCCCGACCTCTTCGAGGGGCGGACCTTCGAGACCGTCGAGGAGGGCATGGCCTTCAGTGACGGGATCGGCAAGGACGAGCTGCTGAAGCGGGCGGTCCTGGCCGCCGCGCCCTACTCCGACCGCGGCCTGGTCTACGCGGGCTTCTCCCTGGGCGCCTCGGTGGGACAGACCCTGGCCCTCGGGGACGAGAAGGCCCGCGGACTGCTTCTGCTGCACGGCACGTCGGACATCGCGGAGAACGCGTCCGTGGACGGCCTTCCGGTCCAGCTGCACGTCGCGGAGCCGGACCAGTTCGAGACGGACGACTGGCTGAGCGCCTGGTACCTCCAGATGCAGAGAACCGGCGCCGACGTGGAGATCTACCGCTACGCGGGCGCGGGCCACCTCTACACGGATCCGAACCTGCCGGACTACGACGCCGAGGCGGCCGAGGCCACCTGGAAGGTGGCACTCGGCTTCCTCGACTCGCTGTAGCGCCTAGCCCGGGAAGCACTCCTTGGGCGGGTGCACCAGCGACATGAAGTGCCCGGACCACACCCAGCTCGTCGGCTTGGAGTCGTAGATCCGGAACCACCGCTCCCCCGAAGGGGTCTTGGTGGTGGAGCACTGGATGCGCAGGGTGGTGCCCCGCGCAACCGAGTTGAACCGCGTCGACGAGGACGTGGGCTGGGCGTAGACGGGAGCGGTCTCCATCGGCGCCAGGTTGACGTAGGCGGGCGCCGCCGCAGCGACGTCCTGGGCCTCGGCGGACGTGGTGGTGAGTCCGGCGAGGACCAGCGCGGCGCCGAGCACCGCGGACTTCGTCAGGACACGTTGGGGGGTGGCCATGTGACTCCAATCGTGATCGATAGTGACGGCTTATTTATCTTTCAAGCCGTCAATATCCCTAATAATACTAGGACTTGATCACTCGCGATCATCCGCCCCTATACGGGGTCGTACGTCCGCTCGACCGTCTGGGTTCCGCTGCGGGTGCGGTAGGAGCGGGCCCAGGACGAGGTCGCGTTCGGGTTCGTGCGGTCGGAGGTGACGTAGTAGTCCATCTGCGCGCGGTCCGCGGTGACGTCCAGGACGCCGTAGCCGTGCCGGTCGGTGTCGACCCAGTGGACGTGGCGGTTGGCCGCGCGGATGACCGGGGCGGCGACGGCCGAGACGACGCCCTCGGGGGCCTTGACGATGTCGTCGAGGTTGTCGGAGGTCATCGAGGTGACCACGAACTCCGCGGCTGCGGACGGGGACAGCGGGTACGTGCCGGCGTCCACCGGCACGTCGTTGGCCCAGGCCATGTGGATGTCACCGGTCAGGAAGACGGTGTTGCCGATCGCGTTGGAGCGAAGATGGCCGAGCAGTTCGCGGCGGTCGTCGGTGTAGCCGTCCCACTGGTCGGTGTTGACGGCGATGCCCTCCTGGGGCAGGCCGAGCAGCTTGGCGAGCGGCTTGAACAGGTCGGCGGACAGGGAGCCCACGGAGAACGGCGAGATCATCACCGAGTTGCCGACCAGACGCCAGGTGGTGTCGGAGGACTTGAGCCCGGCCTTCAGCCAGTCGAGCTGGGCGCGCCCGGTGATCGTGCGGTCCGGGTCGTCCACCGAACCGCTGGCGGTCGACGCCTGCTGCGACCGGAAGGAGCGCAGGTCGAGCAGCGACAGGTCGGCGAGCTTGCCGAAGCGCAGCCTGCGGTAGGTGGTGCCGGCGATGGCCGGGCGGACCGGCATCCACTCGAAGTAGGCCTGCTTCGCGGCCGCCTGACGGTCCGTCCAGGTTCCCTCGGCGCCCTCGGTGTGGTTGACCGCGCCGCCCGACCAGGAGTTGTCGGCGAACTCGTGGTCGTCCCAGATCGCGACGACCGGCGCCTTGGCGTGCAGGGCCTGGAGGTCCGGGTCGGTCTTGTAACGGCCGTGCCGGGTGCGGTAGTCGGCGAGGGTGATGATCTCGTTGGCGGGGGAGTGCGGCCGTACGACCTTGCCGCGGGTCCCGTACTCGCCGGACTTGTACTCGTAGATGTAGTCGCCGAGGTGCAGCCAGGCGTCCAGGTCGCCGCGGGCCGCGAGATGGCGGTACGCGGAGAAGTAGCCGGCCTCCCAGTTGGCGCAGGAGACCACGCCGAAGCGCAGGCCCGGCACGGCCGCGTCGGCCGCCGGCGCGGTGCGGGTGCGCGCCACCGGTGAGTCGGTGCCGCCCGCGGAGAAGCGGAACCAGTAGTCGGTGGCGGGCTGGAGGCCGCGGATGTCCGCCTTGACGGTGTGGTCGGAGGCGGCCGTGGCGACGGTGGAACCCGTGGCGACGACCGAGGTGAACGCCTTGTCCCGGGCGACGGTCCAGCTCACCTGGGTGTCCGGGCCGAGCCCGGAGCCGGGTATCGCCTCGGCGGCGGGCGTCACCCGGGTCCACAGCAGGATGCCGTCGGGCAGCGGGTCGCCGGAGGCGACACCGTGCAGGAAGACGGGCGCCTCGGCGGCGCGGGCGGGCAGGGCCGCCGCGAGCGGGGCGGCGAGGATCGCGGTGGCGGCCGCGGCCTTGACGACCGTACGGCGGCGCGGGGCGCGGGAGTTGAGAGCGTCCCCGGGGTTGGTTGAGTTGAGTCGACTGGTCACGGGCGATGAGGTTACCGAGCAGTACAAGCCAAGAGCGGGCGAACTGGAAAAAGTTCGCCCGCTCTTTCGCTTTTCGCCGCTCAGGCCACACAGATCACACGCGCCGCCCACGTCACCCCGCCCGCCGCGGCGGACGGTCCGGGGGAGGCCCGGTGGTGACCGGTCAGGACTTGAGGGCCTCGCCCACCGCCTTGTTGAAGGCCTCCACCGTCAGGAGCGGGGTGCCCTGGCTGTCGGCGGTGAGCTGCTTGCCGTTCATGACGAAGCCCGGCGTGCCGGTCACGCCGTCCTTGTTGTCGTCGAAGGTCTTGGACATGGCCACGGCCCAGGCGTCGTAGGTGCCCTTCTTGACGTCGTCCTGGAACTTGGTGTTGGCCTTCAGCGCAGGGACGGTGTCCGCGACCTTGATCAGGTACGAGTCGTCCTTGAACTTGTCCGTCTGCTCGTCGGGGTGCCACTTCGCCGAGTACAGCGCCGTCTTGTACTCGAGGAACGCCTCCGGGCTGACGTTCAGCGCCGCACCCAGGGCGCTCAGGGCGTTCTTGGAGCCCTGGCCGTTGTCCTTGCCGTCGATGAAGGTGGCGCCGATGTACTGGATCTTGAACTTGCCGTCGTCCAGGTCCTTCTTGACGGTCGTGCCGACGGTCTGCTCGAACTGGGCGCAGACGGGGCAGCGCGGGTCCTCGTAGACCTTGAGGGTCTTCTTGGCGGTGTCCTTGCCGATGACGACCGTGGTGCCCTTGGTGCCCGTCGTGTTGGCGGGCGCCACGACGTTCTTGGCGTCCTTCAGCCCGTCCCAGTGGCTGGGCTTGTTGTTCTGCACGACCGCGTAGCCGATGCCGCCCGCTATCGCGAGGACCGCGACGAGCGCGCCGGCCACGATCCCCTGGCGCTTGATCTTGTCGCGCTTGGCCTGGCGCTCGCGCTCCAGGCGCAGCCTCTCGCGCGCCGCCGTCTTCGACGCCTGGCTGTTCCGCTTGCTCATAGTGGTGTTCTCCATCGGGGGACGCGCACACGTGGTACGCGGAATACGTAAGGGGGACTGCTGGTGCTCAGCGCGATCCGGGGAACATCCGTTCCATCGGTCGCGCACGGCGGCCCGGAAGCGGGCGGCTCAGGCGAGACGGGCCGGCCGGGGCGGTCCGCGGCGTCCCAGGGCGTGCACGAACAGGAGGGTGCGGGCCGCGGCCGGCCGGGGCGCGGTGCGCGGCAGCGGACGGGCCGGGGCGAGCGGCGCGGCCACGGCGGCGACCGCGAGCAGCAGCGGCCGGAAGGTCGAGGCGGCCACGGCGCGCAGCAGCTGGTCCAGGGCGCGCTCGCCCCGGCGCAGCCACGCGGCCGCGATCAGTCCGACGGTGACGTGCGCGGCGAGCAGCAGCCAGGCGGTGGCCGGGTCGGCGTGCGCGAGCAGGGCGGCGGCGCGGCCGGGGCCCTCGCCGGTCACCCGGGACAGCGAGGTTCCCACGCTGCC
This sequence comes from Streptomyces sp. NPDC127038, assembly GCF_042725875.1. Lineage (NCBI taxonomy): Bacteria > Bacillati > Actinomycetota > Actinomycetes > Kitasatosporales > Streptomycetaceae > Streptomyces > Streptomyces sp. NPDC127038. The sequence continues at coordinate 111,040 of NZ_JBHXDQ010000024.1, forward strand.
GCCGCCGCACAGCATGTCGAGGCCGACCGAGCGCAGCGGGCCGGCGACCGGGCCGCCCGCGCGGCCGTAACAGACGTGCTGGCCCGTCGTGAACACGGTGTCGGCGGCCAGTTCCAGCGGGACGAGCAGGGCGGCGATGCCGCCGAAGCCCCGCTGACGGCCCGCGAGCGCGAAGGCGAGGGCGAAGACGGCGGCGCCGATCGCGGCCACGGTGGTGAGCGGCAGCGGCACCCGGGACAGCAGCACGTGCGACGCGGTGGACAGTGTCACGACGACAGCCGTGAACACCGCCGCGCGCGCGGCTCTGAGCTGGATCCCGGATATGTCCATAGCGGAGGTGAGTCTCCCACGTGCTCCCGTAAGAGTCCGCTAAAGGGTTCCTGTGCGGTACGTAAGTTTCGCGGGGCGGCCGGCCGCGGGAGTCGCGCCCCGCGGC